>CAYVAS010000026.1:0-33055 GCA_964449375.1 uncultured Iamiaceae bacterium
TCACCTCGACCGACCACGGTTCGGTCACCTCGGTGCAGGCGATCTACGTGCCCGCCGACGACCTGACCGACCCGGCTCCGGCCGCGGCGTTCACCCACCTGGATGCCAAGACCGTGCTGAGCCGTGCGATCTCCGAGCGGGGGATCTACCCGGCGGTGGACCCGCTGGACTCGACCTCCCGGGTGCTCGCTCCCCAGTACGTCGGCCAGGAGCACTACGACGTGGCCACCCAGGTGCAGGAGGTCCTGCAGCGGTCGAAGGACCTGCAGGAGATCATCGCCATCCTGGGCATGGACGAGCTCTCCGAGGAGGACAAGGTGCTGGTGCAGCGGGCCCGCAAGATCGAGCGGTTCCTGTCGCAGCCCTTCCACGTGGCCGAGATCTTCACCGGCGTGCCCGGCACCTACGTGAAGCTGTCGGACACGATCCGTTCGTTCAAGGCCGTCCTGTCGGGCGAGTACGACCACCTGCCCGAGAGCGCCTTCTACATGAAGGGCGACATCGACGACGTGGTCGAGTCCGCTGAGAAGGCCGCCGCCGAGGCAAAGGCCTGATCCGGTGTCCTCGGTGTCCGAGTTGATCCCCGAACATCCCGACGACGGCCAGTACCACGGGAACGTCGCCGACGACCTGGCCAGGGGCGACGTGCGCCTACAGGTCCACGTGGTGTCGCCGGAGAGCGAGATCTTCGCGGGCCGGGCGAACTGGATCACCGCTCCGGGCGCCGAAGGTTCCTTCGGGGTGTGGCCGCGGCACGCGCCGCTGGTGGCCGCGCTGTCCAGTGGCATGTTGCGGATCGGACTTCCCGACCGCGAGACAATGGAGTGGGTCGTGCGCGGCGCGTTCCTGTCGGTCAAGGCCAACGTGGTGACCGTGCTGATCGACGTGGCGATCGATTCGCCCGACGACATCGACCTCGAGGAGGTCCGTGCCGAGCTGGCCGAGGTCAGCGCCGAGCTGCGGACCAAGGTCGACGACGTCGAGTACCTGCGGCTGTTGGATCACCGCGAGTGGTGCCAGGCCCGGATCCGCTTCGTGGAGCGCCGACCCGACTGGGTCCCCAAGCACCACTGAGCGACCGCGCCGCGCATCACCTGACGCCGAGACCGACCGGTTCGTCCGGCGCAGCGCCGGGGCGGTGGGTCAGGAACAACCCCAACTGATTTCGCCGATCGACCATCCGTGGTTCTCCCCCTCGGCGATGTTGGTACCGTGGACGGTGAACACCTGTGTGGAGGGAATCGACACGGTGATGTCGCCGGCGCCGTTCTGGAGGTTCGAGGTGCCCGAGATGTTCCTCCAGGGGTCCGCTGCGGTTCCGACACCACCGATGTTCGCGTTGGGGCTCGCCGTCGGTATCGAGGCGGCATCGGTGATCCAGATGCTCTCCAGGTAGGTCGAGGGGGAGCCGTCGATGTCACGGATCTCGAAGCTCAGATTGTTGACACTCACCGTGGGCGCGGAGGGATTCGTGATGGGGTCGTCCTCGTAGAAGGAGAACTGCACCGAGTACCCCTCGTGCGTCGCCGGGTTGCCGTCGTTCTTCGAGAGCAACCGGTACTCGTCGGGCCCGTAGCCACCGGAGGCCCTCGGGCCTCCGGTCGTGGCAGGTGAACCGGCCGAATTGGCTGGGGGCGGACCGATCGCCGTCACCTTGACGAGCACATACACCTCGGTGTTTCCGGTGCCACCGACCCGGGCAACGAATCGCACGCTTGCTCCGTCACTGGAGTTGTCGGGAGCCACCGGGATGCCACCCGACAGGTCGCCGCTCACCCACTGATCGGTACCGGTTGTACCGCCCGAAGCCCACGACCCGTCTGCCCAGTGCAACGTTCCCGCGTAGGTGCAGTCGCTGGTGCTGGTCAACGCGAACGCGCTGGAGGTACCCAGGACGCTCGGGGCAACCCATGCGGCTCCGGTCGCGGCACCGGCGGCGCCGGTGTAGGCGATGAATCGTCGGCGATCGACGGTGGATTCCATGCGACGGGCTCCCTCTCTTGCTTGGGACCATGGTGACCCGACCACCACCCTGGCAGCCAGCCGGTGCGTACAGTAGCAGGCGACCCGTCTGTTTCTTGCAGGCATGAGCAGCTGGACCCGGACCGAACTGCCCGAGGAGGGGTGATCGTTCAGCCGAATTCGGTCGAACTGTACGCCTCGAGCTTGGCCGGGCGATGGTGCGCATCGACCAGGCGGACGGTGCCGGATTTCGAGCGCATGACCAGCGACTGGGTGGTCACTCCCGAACTGTCGAAGCGCACGCCCCTGAGCAGTTCTCCGTCGGTGATGCCGGTCGCAGCGAAGAAGCAGTTGTTCCCCCGCACGAGGTCGTCGGTCGTGAGGACCCGATCGAGATCGTAGCCGGCGTCGAGGGCGGCCTGGCGTTCGGCGTCGTCGCGTGGCCAGAGCCGACCCTGGAGCACGCCGTCCATGCACTTGAGCGCTGCCGCGGCGATGACCCCTTCGGGGGTACCGCCGATGCCGAAGAGAATGTCCGCGCCGGACCCGTGACGGGCCGTGGAGATCGCACCGGCGACGTCACCGTCGGAGATCAGCCGGACCCTCGCCCCGGCCTGGCGGACCTCGCCGATCAACGCTTCGTGACGGGGCCGGTCGAGGATCACCGCCGTCACATCCGTGACCGGCTTGCCCTTGGCCTCGGCCACGGCTCTCAGGTTGTCGGTCGGTGAGGCGTTCAGGTCGATGGCCTGCGCGGCTTCCGGGCCGACCGCGATCTTCTCCATGTACACGCACGGGCCCGGGTCGAACATGGTGCCACGTTCGGACACGGCGATCACCGCGATCGCGTTGCCGCGCCCCAGCGCCGTGAGCGTGGTGCCGTCGATCGGATCCACGGCGATGTCGGTGGCCGGCGGGGTGCCGTCACCGATCTCCTCGCCGTTGAACAACATCGGCGCCTCGTCCTTCTCGCCTTCGCCGATGACCACGATCCCGTCCATCGAGACCGACTGCAGAACGAGCCGCATCGCATCGACGGCGGCACCGTCGGCACCTTCCTTGTCGCCGCGGCCCATCCACCGGGCCGCGGCCATCGCAGCGGCTTCGGTGACGCGGACGAGTTCCATGGCCAGGTTCCGGTCGGGCACCTGCTTGATCGAAGACATGGCGTGGATGGTAGTGGACCCGTCCGGACCCCTCTGAGCGCCCACCGGCGCCACGCCTGGCGGACCGTGGCGCCGAGGTCGGGCCACCCATGGTGCCGTGGAGCGACCGAACTCTAGGCTGCCACGGCGATGACCCGGCATCCGTCACCATGCGCATGACCGAGCGCCTGCGCGCGCTCAGAAGGTCACGAGCGCAGCGCTCGGAAGGGCGGCCGCCCCCCTGCGTCGGTTGCCATGGGGGAAGCGACGACCAGCTCGAATCGGTGGAGGCCGGTCTGGTCAGCCCCTCGACGCCCGCTTCGATCGTCGGACCGGTGCCGGGCACCCAGGCCGCGGTCGTCGACGACCACCTGGTGATGCTGGACCCCGCCACGGGCAGGCGGGTGCTCTTGAACTCGACGGCGGCGCTGATCGCGACCGCGTTCGACCGGGAGCGAACCGTGGCCGACGCGATTGCACAGCTCGGGCACGAGACCGGACTCGCGACCGAGGACATCGCCGATGACGTGCTCGCCACCGTCGACCGTCTCGTGTCTCAGGGGCTGCTCGCCCGTGCTGATCTCGCCGAAGACGGTCTCACCGACGAGCGTCCGGCCACGGGGTCGGTGCGGGTGGAAAGGGTGGTTCCGACCGAGGACGGGCACGGTGCACGGGTGTGGATGTTCGACAGTGGCCCATGGCTCGCCGCGGGCGTTGGTGTGACCGTGCGGGTCGAACCCGAGGAGCTCGCCGGCGACGTCCGCGCGGCACTTCCGCCGTTCACCGGCGACCCCGCGCGGCCCGGCGGTCATCGAATCGACCTCGTGGTGGGCGAACGCGAGACGGCACAGGGCGGAACCACGATCGACATCGTGGTCGACGGGGTCGTGAGGGATCGTGGCGTGCGGACGGGCGCGGTGGTCGCCCGACTGTTCGATCGACTGGACGCGCTGCTCGCCGAGCAGACGGCCGGTCTCCGCTTCCACGCCGGCGCCGTCGAACGCGACGGCGAGGTCGTGGTCGTGGCCGGTCGGAGCGGGCAGGGCAAGTCGACCCTCACCGCGGCGCTCGTGCAGGCAGGATGGCGGTACCTGACCGACGAGCTGGTGGTCGTCGATCCGGACAGCCTCCAGGTCACCCCGTATCTGCGCCCGCTCGACCTCGATGCGGCGTCACTGGCTGCGCTGGGCATCGCCGAGCCCGACATCAGCACCGGACTGCGCAAGGACAAGGTGGTGCCCTCACGCCTCGGAGCCACCTCCACCGGGGGGCGGATCGCGGCCGTCGTGGTCCTCACCGACCACGCGCCCGAGGGCGACCCGGTCGCGGAGTCGCTGCCCGCGCCCGAGGCGGTCATGGCGATGGTCACGCTGACCTTCGCCTCGACCTTCGCCGACCCCGACGCGCTCGTCGACCTCGCCCACCTGTGCTCGACGGCCCGCACGGTCAGACTGCACCGGGCGCCCCTCGACGACCTTGTCCGCGCCGTCGACGAGCTGGTGGCCGCGCCGACCGGGGGCGCCCCGGAACGTTGAACGAAGGGTCCGACGCTCCGGAACCGTCGCCCCCGGGAGTTCATGATCAGAGCCGGCTCTTCTACGCTGGAAACGACAGAGATTCGTTGCGACCCGCTGGGGGACCGGAAAGTGACTGACGACGACACAGGCGACGACGCAGGACCTGCAAAGACCACGCCGGGTGCGACGCGGCGTGACTGGGAGCAGGCCTATGCCGCCACCGTCGGCGAACCACCCGAGCCGGTGAACGACTCGGGCGTGGCCCGCCGGCCCCTGTACGGCCCCGGCGACCTCGCCGGCGCAGACGCCGACGCCGAACCCGACGCCCGTATCGGCTGGCCGGGGTCGTTCCCTTACACCCGGGGCCCCTACGCCTCGATGTACCACACCAAGGTGTGGACGATGCGTCAGTTCGCCGGGTTCGGGACGCCCGCCGACACCAACGAGCGGTTCCACTCGATGCTGGCCCACGGCGGCAGCGGGCTGTCGGTGGCCTTCGACATGCCCACGCTCATGGGCCGGGACTCCGACGACCCCATGGCCGACGGCGAGGTGGGGCGCTGCGGCGTCGCGGTGGACACCCTGGCCGACATGATCGACCTGTTCGACGGCATCGACCTGGGCGAGGTCACCACCTCGATGACGATCAACTCGCCCGCCGCGATCCTGCTGGCCATGTACGTGGCCGTGGCCGACCGCGACGGTACCGACCGGGCGGCGCTCGGCGGCACCCTGCAGAACGACATCCTCAAGGAGTACCAGGCCCAGAACGAGTTCATCTTCCCGCCCCGGCCCTCGATGCGGCTGGTACGCGACACGATGCGCTTCTGCGCCCGGGAGCTGCCCAAGTGGCACCCGATCTCGATCTCGGGCTACCACATCCGCGAAGCGGGCTCGACCGCGGCCCAGGAGCTCGCCTTCACGCTGGCCAACGGGTTCGCCTACGTGGAGCTCGGCCAGCGCGCCGGCCTCGACGTCGACGTCTTCGCGCCCCAGCTCAGCTTCTTCTTCAACGCGCACACCGACTTCTTCGCCGAGATCGCCAAGTACCGGGCCGCCCGGCGCATCTGGGCCACCTGGATGCGCGACCGCTACGGCGCCACCGACCCGGCCGCGATGCGGCTGCGCTTCCACACCCAGACCGCCGGGGTGTCGCTCACCGCGCAGCAGCCGGAGGTGAACATCGCGCGTACCGCCATCGAGGCGCTGGCCGGGGTGCTGGGAGGCACCCAGAGCCTGCACACCAACTCGATGGACGAGGCCCTGGCGCTGCCCACCGAGAAGGCGGTGCGCATCGCGCTGCGCACCCAGCAGGTGATCGCCCACGAAACCGGCGTCGCCGACGTGATCGACCCGCTCGGTGGGTCCTGGTACGTCGAGTCGCTCACCGACTCGATGGAGGCCGCCGCCGAGGAGATGTTCGACCATCTCGACACCATCGGGGACGGTTCGATGCTCGACGGCGTGCTCGCCGGGGTGGACGACGGCTGGTTCGTCGACGCGATCGCCGAGTCCGCCTACGCCACCGAATCGGCCATCGGACGCGGCGACCGGATCATCGTCGGGGTGAACGCCTTCCAGGAGGGCAACGGGGACGCCGAACCGGACCTGCTGCGCATCACCGTGGACCAGGAACGCCACCAGGTCAAACGCCTCGGCGCGGTCAAGGCGGACCGGGACTCCGACGCCGTGGCCCGGGCGTTGGACACGGTCCGCCGAGACGCCGCCGACCCCGAGGTCGACCTGATGCCCGCGCTGATCGACGCGGTGGCGGTCATGGCCACCGAAGGCGAGATCGTCGACGCGCTCGCCGAGGAGTTCGGCCGCTACCGCCAGCCGGTCTGACCCGGCCTCTCACTCACGCTTCGAAGTCACCCGGCTCCGATCCGTGACCCCTGTCACGCGCGGGACCGGCAGGCCGCAGCACGAGGTAAAGTCGTCCATCGGCCGGTGTCGGGCGACCCGCACCGAAACGCACAGCACCACGGGGGTCCATGTGCTCACAGTCAGCTTCCACGGAGTGCGCGGGTCGACGCCGTCGCCGTGCGCCGCGAACGAACGCTACGGAGGCAACACCGCATGCGTGTCGCTGCAGCGCCCGGGAGCAGAGCCGATCCTGTTCGACCTGGGCACCGGGTTGCGACTGCTCGGCCGGGCCTGGCCCCGCGACGAACCCTTCCACGGCCACGCCCTGGTCAGCCACCTGCACTGGGACCACATCCAGGGCCTGCCCTTCTTCGAGCCGATCCTGCGGCCCGGTTCCAGCCTGGACGTGTACGGACCGGGCACCGACGAGCTGACCCTGGGCGAGGCGTTCGACGCGTTCATGCGGGCACCGTTCTTTCCGGTGACCGTGAGCCAGCTCGCCGGTACGATCCGCTTCCACGACGTGGCACCGGGCAGCTTCTTCATCGGCGACGCCGAGGTCACCGCGGCGCTGGTGCCTCACACCGGACCCACCTACGGCTACCGGGTCGACGTGGCCGGCGTGTCGGTCGCCTACATCTCGGACCACCAGCAGCCCGGCGTCGACGACCACTCGGTCACCGACGCCGTGGTCGCGCTGGTCCGTGACGTGGACCTGCTCATCCACGACGCCCAGTACGACACCGCCGCCTTCCGCAACAAGACCGACTGGGGCCACTGCACCGTGGAGTACGCGGTCGACGTCGCCCTCGCCGGAGGCGCCCGACGCCTGGCGATGTTCCACCACGACCCCGCCCACGGCGACAGCCGCCTGGAGGAACTGCTCGTCGACGCCCGCGACCACGCTGGCGACGCCCCTCTGGAGATCTTGCTGGCCCGTGAGGGCCTGGGGCTGACCCTGCAGGGTGAGGTCGAAGCGAGCACCGCGGCGGGCGCGACCAACTAGGTTCGGAAGCCGAACTCCTTCCTGCCGAGCCGAGGAGCGGATTGGTGGCTGACCCGTACGAACCATCGAGCGCCGGGGTCGACGACGCCGAGTTCCGGCGGGTGCTCGGCCACCATCCCACCGGGGTGGCCATCGTCGCCTCGATCTTCGAGGGTGAACCCGCCGGGTTGGCCGTGGGCAGCTTCTTCTCGGTCTCGCTGCACCCGCCCATGGTCGGGTTCTGCGCCGCGAAGGCCTCGACGAGCTTTCCCAAGGTGCAGGCGGCCGGGACGTTCTGCGCGAGCGTGCTCGCCCACGACCAGGAGGCGGTCTCGCGGGTGTTCGCGTCCAGCGGCGCCGACAAGTTCCGCGGTCTGGGCTGGCGGCGGTCCCCCGACAGTGCCTCGCCGATGCTCGACGACGCGCTGGCCTGGATCGACTGTTCCATCTCCTCGGTGACCGATGCGGGCGACCACGTCATCGTGCTGGGCGACGTGCTGCACCTGGAGGTCCATCGCTCCACCGCGCCGTTGGTCTTCTTCCGCGGCGGCTACCACACGGTCCGTCTGTGACCGTCCACGGTCCGGGTCCGCGACCCGGGGGCGCGCACCGCGCGCCGGCGCCCTTGCGCGGTTGGCACCCTCGGTTACGATCTGCGGCGATGGACGACGAGGGTCGTGTCCGCGTGATCGTGGAGGAACGCTGAATGGCCGGAGTCACCTTCTCGACGGTCACCAAACGCTACGGCGACGTCACCGCGGTGGCCGATTTCGACCTGGCCATCCACGACGGTGAGTTCCTGGTCCTGCTGGGCCCGTCGGGCTGTGGCAAGACCACCGCGCTGCGGATGATCGCCGGGCTCGAGGAGATCACCGAGGGCACCCTGGCGATCGGTGACCGCACGGTCAACGACGTGGACCCCCGCAAACGCGACGTGGCAATGGTGTTCCAGTCCTACGCGCTCTACCCGCACCAGACCGTGGCCAAGAACATCGCGTCACCGCTGACGGTGCGCGAGTACCACGTCGACGGCGAGGCCGAACCCCGCAAGCTCACCAAGGCCGAACGTGACGAACGCATCGGCGAGGCCGCCCGGATGCTGGGCCTGGAGCCGTACCTCAAACGCAAGCCCGGCGCGCTGTCGGGAGGCCAGCGCCAACGGGTGGCCCTGGCCCGGGCGATCGTGGCCCGCCCCCAGGTGTTCCTGATGGACGAGCCGTTGTCGAACCTCGACGCGAAGCTGCGCACCCAGACCCGCGCCGAGCTGGTGGATCTGCACCGCCGGCTGGGCACCACGATCGTCTACGTCACCCACGACCAGGTCGAGGCGATGACGATGGCCACCCGGATCGCGGTCATGTCCGAAGGGCGCCTCCAACAGGTGGGCACCACCGAGGAGGTCTACCAGCGGCCCGCCAACCTGTTCGTGGCCCGCTTCATCGGCACGCCACCGATGAACACCTTCTCGGCCCGGGTGTCCGACGACGGCACCCAGGCGGTGGTCACCGGCGGTTCCAACCCCGAACTGGCCGCGACGACCGACCACGCCGAGGCCGCAGGCGACGCCGGTGGCACCGACGCGGGCCGCATCGACCTCGATCCGGAACTGCGGTCGCTGGTACGACCCGGCGCGGAGGTCGTGGTGGGGATCCGTCCCGAACAGCTCCGGATCGATCCCGACGCGGCCCCCGGTGCACCCGGCACGGTCACCGGGGTGGTCCACAACGTGGAGTGGCTCGGCCACGAAGCGGTGATCGCGGTCGACGTGGCCGGAGCCCAGGTGGCGGTCCGCCAGCGCGCGGACGTGGCGGTGCCCGGCACCGGCGACCGGGTCAGCCTGCGGCCCTCCGCCGGTCGGATCCACCTGTTCGACCCGACCACCACCGAGCGGCTGGGATGAGCGGGTCCGCCCCCGCCGCGGAGGCCGGGGCAGCGCCCGTCGACCTGCCCGAGACCGCCCCGAAACGCCGGGGTCGCCGGCGCCGCTACCGACCCGGTGAGATGCTCGCGGCCTTCCTGTGCCTGCTGCCCAGCGCGGTCGTGTTCGTGGTCTTCATGTACTACCCGCTGTACCAGCTCTTCGTGGAGGCCTCACACCAATCGAACTCCTTCGGTACCAAGCGGCGCTATGTGGGCTACGGCAACATCGGCGACGTGCTCACCGGCTCCGAGTTCCTCGAGGGGCTCGAGCACACCCTGCTCTACGTCGTCTACACGGTGCCCGCCGGACTGCTGCTGGGGATCCTGCTGGCGGTGGCGGCCCATCGGCGCCTCAAGGGCATCAAGATCTACCAGACGATCTTCTCGTCCACGGTGGCCACCTCGGTGGCGGTCACCTCGGTGATCTTCCTGACCCTGATCAACCCCACCACCGGGGTGCTCAAGATCGACATCCTCAACAACCCCGACTGGGCGCTGTTCGGGGTGTCGTGGTCGTCGATCTGGCAGAACATCGGCCTGTCGTTCCTGATCGTGCTGGCCGGGCTGCAGGCCATCCCCGACGAGCTGCTCGAGGCGGCCACCCTGGACGGTTACGGCCCGATCCGGCGGTTCTTCAAGGTCACCGTGCCGCTGTTGTCACCGGTGCTGCTGTTCCTGGTGGTGGTGCTGGTCGTGTTCGCCCTGCAGTCCTACGCCCAGGTCGACATCCTCACCCAGGGCGGCCCGGCGGGAGCCACCGAGACCCTGGTCTACAAGATCACCCAGAACCAGTCGCCACGGCTGTTGTCCACCGGTGCGGCGATGTCGATCGGGCTGTTCGGGGTCACCGTGGTGGTCACCGCGCTGCAGTTCGGCCTGTTGTCACGGCGGGTGAACTATGACAAGTGACGCCGCCCCCGAGGTGACCGAAGCGGTCGTGCCCGCGGGGGCGACCCTGGGCGCCGCTCCCGACACCCGGGTGGCCGGGTCCGGACGCCTCCGTGGCCTGCGCATCACCGGGTGGTACACGCTGCTGACCGTGCTGGCGGTCGTGGTGCTGTTTCCGGTCTACATCACGGTCGTGCGGGCGCTGTCGACCCCGGTGGCCTATTCGGACGCGCGCAGCCCCCTGTACCCGGTGGCGATCCAGTGGGACGTGTTCTGGCGGGCCGCCACCTCCCAGGGGCTCACCCGCGCGCTGTACCTGTCGGCGGTGATGACGATCGTCATCACCGTGGCCCAACTGGTGACCTCGGTGCTGGCCGCGTACGCCTTCGCGTTCCTGGAGTTCCCGCTCAAGAAGACCCTGTTCGGCCTGTTCATGGCCACCCTGATGCTGCCCATCGAGGTGACGTTGATCCCGAATGTACGGACCATCACCGACATGGGGTGGCTCAACACCATGGAAGGACTCACCGTGCCGTTCCTGGCCACCGCGCTGGGAACCTTCCTGATCCGACAGGGGTTCATGGGCGTCCCCGCGGATCTGCGCGACGCGGCGCGTCTGGACGGCTACGGACACCTGCGCTTCATGTGGTACGTGGCGGTGCCCCTGGCCCGGCCAGTGATCGCCGCGTTCACCGTGCTGTCGTTCCTGACCGCATGGAACCAGTACCTGTGGCCCCAGAGCGTGCAGACCCTCGACGACTGGCAGACCGCGCAGGTCGCCCTGTCGAACCTGCCCACCGCGGAGCCCGCGACCTACAACGTGGGCGTCGCCGGCGCCCTCATCGTGGCCCTACCGGTGCTGCTGGTGCTGCTGGTGTTTCAACGCCAGCTCGTGCGTGGACTCACCGCCGGCGCTGTGAAAGGATGACGCCCGAGCCGCCGTCGCACCCGTGCCGGAACCCCCCGGCCGGACCACCGTGGAGGTTCTGATGTTCTCCCGCACTCGCAGAGCCGCCGGCCTGGCCGCGGCGTTCGTGCTCATCGGCGCGCTCGCCGCGTGCGGCGGTGGCTCCGACGACGCCGGTGACGCCACCGACGAGATGACGGACCTGGCCGCTGTGGAGTGTCCGCTCGACGCGCTGCCCACCCAGGGCGACAAGGTCGAGATCTCGTTGTGGTACGGCAACCAGCAGGGTCGCAACAAGGAGGTCATGGACGAACTCGCCCAGGCCTACAACGCCTCCCAGGACCGCGTGCAGATCACCGCCGCCGACCAGGGCCAGGACTACACCGCGATGCTCGGCAAGTACACCCAGGCGATCCAGGGGGACCGGATTCCCAACGTGGTCTTCGCCGATGCCACCCACGCCAGGTTCCTGGTCGACTCGGGCACGATCATCCCCGGGGGCGCCTGCGCGGAACAAGGCGTGGTGCCCCTCGACGACATCTATCCGGTGGTGCGCAGCTACTACACCATGGACGGCGCCTACGTGCCCGGGTCGGTGAACCTCACCTCGACCCTGGTGTACTTCAACCAGGTCTCCTACGACCGGGCCGGGCTGGAGCCGACCCCGCCGGCGACCCTCGCGGACCTGCGGACCGACGCCGAGGCGATCGCCGCCGCCGACATTCCCGACATGCAGTGGCCGGTGTCGCTGGTGCCCTCTCCGGGGTTCTTCAACTCCCAGGTCACCGGGATCGGCCAGGACATCGTCGACAACGGCAACGGCCGCGAGGGCCACGCCACCGAGGCGGTCTTCGACACCCCCGAGGTGGTCGAGTTCCTCACCGAGCTGCAGGCGATGTACGACGACGGTCTGGTCGCCAAGGTGTCGAACACCCCGGGCCAGATCGACCAGTACCTCAACGTCGCGCAGGGCAAGTCCGCGATGGTGATCGAGACCTCCGCGGCGGCCACCACCATCGAGGCGTTCCTGGGCGGCGGACTGTCCGCCGAGGAACTGCGCGAAGGCGGGTTGGCCGGGCTGAGCCAGGACGCCACCGTGGCGCCCGGCTTCGGCGAGCTGCCCGGCATCACCGAACCCGGCCAGACGCCGGTCATCGGCGGTGCCTACTACGTGACCAACGGCGGCACCCCCGCTCAGCAGGCCGCGGCGATGGACTTCATCCGCTTTCTCAACGAACCCGACCAGCAGGCCACCTGGCTGATCGAGGGGTCGTACCTGTCGGGCAACGCCCGGATCGCGGAACTCGACGAGGTCCGGTCCTTCTTCACCGACACCCTGTCGGGCATGGCCCTGCAGGTGGCCGCCGACCAGGTCGCCGCGGTGCCCGCCGAACGGGCCGGGCCGGTGATCGGTCCCTTCGACCAGTACGAACAGATCATCCAGTCGATGCTCGAAGCGGTGATGTTCACCGGCGCCGACCCGGCCGAGGCCCTCGCCGAGGCCGAAGCCGACGTGACCGCAGCGCTGCGCAGTTACAACGACGAGAACGGATTCTGAAGTCTTTCCCGGCGGCGGTGGGAACCGCCCGTGGCGGACTAATCTGCGAAGCACCCGCCATCGGTAGCGACCAAGGAGCTCGGCGATGCGAACCGGAACGACACGACTCGCTGCGCTGCTGTGCGCTCTGGGCCTGACCATGGCCGTCGCCGCGTGCGGCGGTGGTGACTCCGACGACACCGCTGGTGGTGGCGACGCCGCCGAGGCCGAATGCCCCATCGGGGCGTTGACCGGCGACGGCGAAGACGGTGAGGCCGCCTCGGGGGGTCCGGTGGAGATCTCGGTGTGGTACGGCGGCCTGTCGGGCAAGTCCAAGACCGTGATGACCGAGACGGTGAAGGCCTACAACGAGTCCCAGGACCGGGTGAAGGTGACCGCCTCGGACCAGGGCGCGGCCTACACCCAGGTGCAGGACAAGTTCACCCAGGCGATTCCGGACCGGATCCCCAACGTCGTCTACTCCGACGGCGCCCACACCCAGTTCCTGATGGACTCGGGCACCATCATCCCCGGCGGGGTGTGCGCCGACGAGGGTGTGGTACCCATCGACGACCTGCAGCCGGTCGTACAGGCCTTCTACACCCTCGACGGGGCGTTCGTGCCCTCCGCGGTGAACGTGTCGACCCCGCAGTTCTATTACAACAAGAAGCAGTTCGAGGAGGCCGGGATCCCCACCGAACCGCCCGGCACCATCGACGAGGTCCGGTCCCTGGCCGAGGAGCTGAAGGCCGCGGGGCTGCCCGACCTGGAGTGGCCCCTGTCGATCACGGTGAACCCGTGGTATCTGGAGACGCTGCTGACCGGGATCGGCCAGGACATCGTCGACAACGACAACGGTCACTCCGGTCACGCCACCGAGGCGGTGTTCGACACCCCCGAGACCCTCGCCATCGTCGAGGAACTCGCCCAGATGTACGACGACGGCCTGGTCGCCAAGGTGTCCAACACGCCCGGCCAGTACGACCACTATCTGAACCTGGCCCAGGGCAAGTCGACGATGCTGTTCGAGACGTCGACCGCGGCCACCACGATCGAGGCGTTCCTGGGCGGCAACCTGTCGGCGGAGGAACTCGCCGGCGGTGACCTGTCGCAGCTTTCGGGCAGCGTGACGGTGGTGCCCGGGTTCGGGCCCATGCCGGGCATCGAGGAGCCCGGTCAGGTCATGGTCTCGGGAGGGGCGTTCTTCGTGACCAACGCCGGTGACGAGCTTCAACAGGCCGCCGCGATGGACTTCATGCGGTTCATGAACGAACTGCCCCAGCAGGTCCGCTGGCACATCGAGGGGTCGTACCTGCCCTCCAACGTCGACGTGGCCGATCAACCCGAGGTCCAGGAGTTCTACACCTCCACGATCGCCGGGATGTCGTTGCAGATCGCCGCCGAACAGCTCGCCGCGGTGCCGCCGGAGAACCCGGGACCGATCGTGGGCCCCGAGGACGAGTACACCGACATCCTCCAGACCATGCTCGAGGGCGTCTTCCTCAGCGGATCGGACCCGGCCACCGCGCTGACCGAGGCCGAGGCGGACCTGACCGCCGCGATCCAGGAGTACAACGAGACCAACGGCTTCTAGCCGTCGGGTCCGCCAGCGGCTCGGCCGTGTCGGCTCAGCCGGCGGCCTCGATCGCGAAGGCCAGCACGAAGGCCTCGTCGCGCCATGCGTCGTAGCGGCCCGTGGGCCCGCCGTGGCCGCTGGTCTCGACCTTCAGCAGGATCGGCGCGTCGCCGGTGGTGTGGGCGCGCAGGCGCTGGATCCACTTGACCGGTTCGTGCACGCTCACCCGCGGGTCGTGGACGCCGGTGGTCGCCAGCACCGCCGGGTAGGCGGCGGTGTGCACGTTCTCGTACGGGCTGTAGCCGGCGATGACCGCGGCGGCCTCGGGATCCTCCAGCGGGTTGCCCCACTCCTCCCATTCGGTGACGGTCAGCGGCAGGGAGGGATCCAACAGGGTGTTCAGGGGGTCCACGAAGGGCACCTCGGCGATCACCCCGGCGAAGGTCTCCGGTGACCGGTTGAGCGCCGCGGCCACCAGCAGTCCACCGGCGCTGCCGCCGCGCGCGACGATCCCCGACGCCGCGGCGTACCCCCGGTCGACCAGTCCGTGGGCACAGGCCAGGAAGTCGTCGAAGGAGTTGGTCTTGGCGTCGAACTTGCCCTCGGTGTACCAGTGCCGGCCCAGTTCTCCGCCGCCCCGCACGTGCGCGATGGCGTACACCCAGCCCCGGTCCAGCAGGCTCAGCCGGGGAATCGAAAACCACGGGTCGACGCTGATCTCATAGGCCCCGTAGCCGTACAGCAGACACGGCGCGGTCCCGTCGATGGGCGTGTCGACCCGGTGCACCACCGACACCGGCACCGCGGTGCCATCCGGGGCGTCGATCCAGATGCGGGCGCTCTCGTACCGGGACGGGTCGTAGCCGCCGCGGACCGCGACCTGTTTGAGCAGGGTGCGCTCACCGGAGGCGAGCTGCTCGGTGAACACCGAGGGTGGGGTGGTCAGCGACTGGTACGAGAAGCGGTAGGCCGCCGAATCGAACTCGGGGTTCATGCCCGGTGCCACGGTGCCCACCGCCTCGGGCAGGGACAGGTCCCGACGCGAACCGGTGGCCAGGTCGATCACCCGCAGCCCGGTCACCCCGTCGCGCCGCAGGTGCACCACCAGGTGCCCGGCAAACGCGTCACAGCCGTCCAGCCGTACCCCGCGGCGGTGCGGGATCACGGTCTGCCACTCGGCGTCCAGGTCGTCGACGGGCACCGAGAACAGGGCGAAGTCCTCGGCGCCGTCGGCGTTGGTCAGCACGAACAACCGGTCCCGGTGGGCCTCCACCGACACCTCCACCCCCTGGCGGCGACGGGCCACACAGCGCAGCGCACCGGTGGGGTCGTGGGCGTCGAGCAGGTGCACCTCGCCGGTGACCGCGCTCTGTGAGGAGATCAGGATCCAGTCGTCGCTGCGGTTGGCCTCCACGTGCACGAAGAAGCGCTCGTCGTCCTCGGCGAAGACCTCGGTGTCGGTCGCCGGGTCGGTGCCCAGCACGTGGTGGTGCACCCGGTCGGGCCGGTGGGCGGCGTCCATCGTCGTGTAGAACACGCTGGAGCTGTCCGCGGACCACGCCAGGCCGTAGGAGGTGCCCTCGACCACCTCGTCACGGTCCTCGCCGGTGATCAGGTCACGGAAGTGCAGGGTGTAGGTCTCGTCGCCGGTGTGGTCCACCGACCAGGCGAGCAGGTTGCCGTCCGGTGACACCGCCGCGGCACCGATCTGGGAGTGGTCGTGGCCCTCGGCGACCGCGTTCTCGTCCAGGATCACCTGCGCGTCGGGTGAGTCGCCCGCGGGTACTCCGGTGCCGTCGTCCGCGATGCGCACGTGGATCGGGTAGGCGCTGCCCTCCACGGTCCGGGTCACGTACCACCACGTCCCGCGGCGCGCCGGCACCGACAGGTCGGTCTCCTCGACCCGGTCGCGGATCTCGCCGAAGAGGCGGTCCCGCAGTTCCGCCTGGGATTCGGTGACCGCCCGGGTGTGGGCGTTCTCGGCGTCGAGCACTTCGGTGAGCCGCGGATCGGACACGTCGCGCATCCAGTGCCAGGGATCGGAGGTCTCGGTGCCGTGCAGGGACCGGACGTGGTCCTCTTCCGGGGCGACGGGCGGTCGGGTCATCCGCCGCGAGCGTATCGTGACCCGCCCGGCCCCGGGTGCGCCGGGCGTCGGGTTCCCGGCCCCGCGCTACCCTGCAGGGCACCATGCCGATCTACGCCCTCGCCGACCAGGTTCCCGAGATCGCCTCCGACGCGTACGTGTCCCCCGATGCGGTGATCATCGGGTCGGTGCGCATCGGTTCGCAGGCCTCGATCTGGCCCGGGGCGGTGCTCCGCGGCGACGACGGTGAGATCCACGTGGGCGCGCGCACTTCGATCCAGGACGGCGCGGTGCTCCACACCACGGTGTTCACGCCGACCACGGTGGGTGAGGGCTGTGTGGTGGGCCACCTGGCGCATCTGGAGGGCTGCACCGTCCACGACGGCGCCCTGGTGGGATCCCAGTCGGTGGTGCTGCACAACGCCGTGATCGAATCCGGCGCGCTGGTGGGTGCCGGAGCGCTGGTGCCCAACGACATGGTCGTGCCCTCCGGCTCGATGGCCCTGGGCGTCCCCGCCAAGCTGCGACCCGACTCGGTGCCCGAGGGCCTGATCGAGCTGAGCGCGCAGTCCTATGTGGAGCGGGCCGGACGGTTCCGCACCGACCTGCGTCGCATCGACTGATCCGGGCGGCCCGGATCGGGCCTCAGCGCGGCCGGGCGGGCGGGGCGACCAGGGTGAGCAGGCCGCGGCGTTCGGCGTCACGGGCCCACTCGATCGTCCCACGGTCGTCGGTGAGCAGGATCACCTGGACGATGCGGGTGACCTCCACGACCGCGTCGAGCAGCTGGTGCTTCAACTCTGCAGAGGTCGACGCGAACGGGTCGTCCAACAGGGCCGGCGCGGGTTCGTGTTCGGTGCTGGGCCACACCGGCCGGTAGCGCACCAGGGTCTCCACCAGATGATCCACCGGGTTGGCCACTACCAGTCCCCGCTCGACCGCGAGGGAGGCCTCGAGACCCGAGATGCGTCCTTCGATGCGGTTCAGGTTGCGCTTGAGTTCCCCGGTGTCGGGATCCGAGAAGGTGGCGGTCTGGGTGGCCAGTCGGTCGCGTCGTTCACGCAGTTCCACCACGGCGGGGTCGAGCGCGCCCGGGTCCGCGGCGATCGGGTCTCCCTCGGCGGGCGCCGGCATGGCAAGGCGGGTCTCCAACTCGTCGATCCGGGCCACGAGCTGGGGGCGCGGCGGTGCCTCCGCGCGGAGCTGGACCCGCTGGTTCGCGGCATCCAGCTCGCGGCCGTAGCTGGCGATCCGGCTGGTGAGCGTGCCGCCCTCGAAGCCCAGCTCGGCCAGCTCCACCTCGAGCAGGCGGGTCAGTTTGGCCTCGGCCTCTTCGGTGTCACCCAGGCGGGCCATCAGCCGTGCGGTGCGGCCGGCCAGCACCCGGTCCTGCAGTGACGCCGACAACGACTCGGTGGTCGAATCCAGTCCGTAGGGCTCCAGCAGCCCGGCCAGTCGGTCGGTCACCTCGGTCAGCTCCGCGGTGACGTCGTCCAGTTCCCGGCGCAGCCGGCTCGTTTCGCGCTTCTGGCGTTCCCGGTCGGTGCTGGCCACCCATTCGTTGACGGTCGCCTCCAGCGCGGTGGCATCCGCGGGGCTGATGTCACCGACCAGGGCCTGCCATTCCTGGCGCGCGTGCTGGAAGTCCTCGATGACCTGTTCGGCACGCTGCCACCGCTCGCTCTCGGGGTTCTCGCTGAAGCGGGCCCGGTAGTCACCGATGTCGGTGGCCCCCACCTGACCCAGCAGCAGCGTCTCGTGCTGACGGGCCCGCAGGAGCTGGATGCGGGGGACGGCCACGCCGAGAACCAGCGCCGCGGTGCACACCACCAGCAGCAGGGGGATGAGCGGGAACCACAGCTCGGTGACCAGCAGCATCGCGGCGGCACACGCGCTGATCGTGGCGGTCAGCACGCTGGGCATCCAGCGACGTTCGGACACCTCGTTCGCCACCTCGGCGGCGCGGTGGGCGGCCTCGACACGGGCCCGTTCGGCCGGGTCCGCGAGCATCCGCTCCTCTTCGGCGCGTTGGGCGGCATGCAGCGCCTCGGTGGCCAGCAGCACGTCGCGGTGGGTCAGCCACAACGTCTCCTGGTCCAGTGCCGCCAGCGTCAGCACTCTGGGGTCGGTGGGTACCGAGATCGGCGGCGCGTCGCGGGTGCGTCCCAGGGCCGCCTCGACGTCGTCGAGCCGGGTGCGCAGACGGTCCCGTTCGGCCACCGCCGCGGTCAACGTCTCGGGGATCTCGTCAGGAATGTCGATGAGTTCGGCGAGCTCGGATTCCTCGATCGGGGTGCGCTGGCCGAGCTCCCCGTTGAGCCGGTCGAGCTGGTCACCGATGTCGGCCCACTCGTCCGCGAGGCGCTGCACCTCGGCGGTGGTGTCGATCAGGCGCTGGTCGCGGGCCACCTGGGAGGGCGGCGCGTCCACCGCGGTGAGCGTGGCGCGGACCTCCTCGAGTTCCACCAGGGCCCGGGCCCGGTTGTGACGGTGCCGGTCCGACTCGGTGCCCAGGTCGGCGAGCTGGTTCTCGCACTCCTCGAGCTCGGCCATGGCCGCGGCGTGCCGCCGTCGTTCCTCGCGGGCCGCGGCGAGCGCCTCGCGGGCGACATCGGCCTGACGGCGGGCGGTCTCCAGTTCGCCGACCAGGGCCAGGCGGCCCGGGTCGTCGGTGGCCCGGGGCAGACCCAGGTCCTCGGCGCTCACCCCGAGCAGGCTGCGCCACGCGCCGGTGGAACGCAGCGGGACGCCGGCGGCCTCGGCATCGGCGCCGTCGGCGATGGCCAGCCGGCGGCCGCCCGCGTCGACCAGCGTGACCTGGCCGCCCCGGACCGCACCCCGGTTGAGTTGGGCGATCGCGTCGATGAGGTGGCGACGCTGGGGGCCGGTGAGCCCGGCGAGCACGGTGAATCGGGAATGGAACCGCAGGTTCAGCTCGGCATCACCGAGCGGCAGTGTCAGTTCCTCGTACCGCATCGCCAACTCCTCGGTTCTGATTCCCTCATCGGCTGATTCCGGCGTTAGCTGTAGGACGTTTGGCCCATGGACGTCGTCGGGATGTTACTCGCCCGCAATGTTCTTGAGTCGTCTTCATCGCTTCCGGTACGGTCGGCGCTCGGCGGGTCGACCGCCCGGGGGACACGATCGCACGCCTGCCGTCGGCGACCGCCCGGGGGACGACCGCATGCAGCCGAGGACTGACAGACCGGGGTCGCGCGACATGGAATCGATGTGCTTCGCCGTTGCGGGCGCCGTGATCGGTGCGCCGTCGACGGCGACACGTGGGCGTCGGCGATGACCGACCCCGGCGACACCACCACGGCACGACGCGGCTGGCGTCTGCTCCGCCGTCAGATCCGCGCCCAACGTTCCGGCATCGTGATCGGGATACTGGCCGGGGTGGTCTGGACCGCCGCCAAGGTGGCGGTTCCGATGCTGATCCGTACCGCGATCGACCACGGGATCGTCGCCGGTGACACCGACGCGGTGCTGCGTTGGGGCGTCATCATCGGGCTGGTGGGGGTGGTCTCGGCGATCTTCACCGGGACCCGCCGGTACTTCGCGTTCCGCGAGGCCCGCTGGGCCGAGGCCGACCTGCGCCACCGGATGTTCGCGCACCTCCAGGAACTGCACTTCTCCTACCACGACGGCGCCCGCACCGGTCAGCTCATGAGCCGGGGCAACACCGACCTCCAACAGATCGTCAACTTCCTGGTCATGATCCCGTTGACCTGCGCCAACCTGCTGACGACGCTGGCGGCGACGCTGTTGATGCTCCGCATGGACTGGCGCCTCACCGTGGTGGCCGTCGGCAGCCTGCCGCTGCTCAACGTGTTCGCCAAGCGGTTCGCGTCACGGCTGAACCCGGCGGCCCTGGGGGTGCAACAGGAATCCGCGCGGCTGGCCGAGGTCGTCGAGGAGACCGTCGCGGGGATCCGGGTGGTCAAGGGGTTCGGGACCGAACCGACCCAGGCGGCCAACCTCGACCAGGCCGCGGACCGCCTCTATGACCGGACCATCGACACCGCCCGGATCCGGGGCCGCTACATCCCGCTGCTGGACGTGCTGCCCATGCTCGGGCTGGTGCTGGTGATGCTCTACGGCGGGCATCTGGTCATCGACGGGCGTCTCAGCCTGGGTGAGCTGGTCGCGTTCAACGCGTACGTGGTGTTGCTGATCTGGCCGCTGCGGATGTTGGGAGCGATCGTCGACCAGGCCCAGCGTGCCGCGGTGTCCGCGGGTCGGGTCGACGAGGTGCTCGCGACCGACGCGTCGATCGTGGACCCGCCACGACCGGTGCCGCTCGGTGACGGTGGCGGCCGGGTGGAGTTCCGCGACGTGCACTTCGCCTACCCGGGTACCGGTGTGGAGGTGCTCGCGGGCTTCGAGTTGACGATCGAGCCGGGAGAGTCGGTCGCGTTGGTCGGCAACACCGGGTCGGGCAAGTCCACCGTCGCCAAGCTGATCCCGCGCTTCTACGACCCGGACGCCGGCGTGGTGACCATCGACGGGGTCGACGTGCGTCGGGCCCGGCTGGCCGAGGTGCGCCGCGCGGTGGGCATCGTGTTCGAGGACACGTTCCTGTTCAGCGACACGATCGCTGCCAACATCGCGTTCGCCGACCCGGAGGCCTCCACCGAACAGATCCGCCGCGCGGCGCGTCTGGCCGGCGCCGACGAGTTCATCTCGGAGCTGCCCGAGGGCTACGACACCGAAGTCGGTGAACGCGGCTTCAGCCTGTCGGGCGGGCAGCGCCAGCGTCTGGCCATCGCCCGGGCGATCCTGGCCGACCCACGGGTGCTGATCCTGGACGACGCCACCTCGGCGGTGGACCCCTCCAAGGAACACGAGATCCGCGCCGCGATGGGCGAGGTGATGGCGGCGCGCACCACGATCGTGATCGCTCACCGTCCCGCGACGATCGCGATGGCCGACCGGGTCGTGCTGATCGACGAAGGACGCGTCGCCGCCACCGGCTCGCACCAGGAACTGCTGGCGTCGAGCCCGCGCTACCGCGAGGTGCTCGCCGCGGCAGAACGTGAAGCCAGCGGTGGCCCCGGCGCGGACCGTGGCCGACTGGCGGGGGAGCCGAGCCGATGAGCACCACCACCCGACCGCCGCGCACCGGACGTCGGTTCTGGTCCGCCCCCGAGCCCCCGCCCCGGCAGGTCCACGACCGCGCCGGGCCCCGCACCTGGGAGGACACCCGGCGGCTGTTGCGCCGTCTGGCTCCGGTGGCCCGCCCCTACCGGCGGCGTCTGGCCGCCGCGGTGTCGCTGGTGGTGGTCTACGCGCTCACGATCCTGGCCGGGCCCTACCTGCTCAAGATCGCCATCGACCACGGCATCGCCGAATCCGACGCCGGCGTGTTGAACGTGGTCGTGGTGGTGTATCTGGGCGTCACGATCCTGTCGTGGCGGGTCGAGGGCCTGCAGATCACGATGATGGCCCTGGTCGGTGAGGGCTTTCTGCGGGACCTGCGCGCCCGGGTGTTCTCGCATCTGCTGCGCCTGTCGATGCCCTACTACGACCGGCAACCCTCTGGTGTGGTCGTGTCGCGCATGACCTCGGACATCGACGTGATGGAGAACCTGGTCCAACAGGGTCTGATCCTGATCGTCACCAACCTGGTGTTGCTGGCCGTGGCGGTGATCGTGCTGGCGGTGGTGTCCTGGCAATTGCTGCTGTTGTGTCTGATCCCGCTGCCGCTGGTGGCGCTGGCGACCATCAAGTTCAACCGCGACTCGAACCGGTCCTTCCTGATGGTGCGCGACTGGATCGGCATGACCCTCACCTCGCTGCAGGAGGGCATCAGCGGGGTGCGCATCATCCAGGCCTTCGACCGTTCCGAGGTGGAGGTCAAGCGGTTCTCGCGGCGCAACCGTGGCCTGTACGACGAGTACATGCACTCGGTGTTGATCTCGTGTTGGTACCTGCCCGTCATCGAGTTCTCCGGGGTGCTGACCACCGCGCTGGTCATCGGGGTGGGCGGGTTGCTGACCGTGCAGGGCACGGTCACGATCGGCACGGTCACCTTCTTCGTGTTGAGCCTGTCGAACCTGTTCGACCCGGTCCAGCAGCTCAGCCAGTACGTGAACCAGGTCCAGCAGGCGGGCGCAGGACTGTCGAAGCTGGCGGATCTGCTGGACGAACCCGTTGACGTGGTCGAACCGTCCGACCCGGTGCGGTGCCCGGAGAAGGGCGACATCGAGGTGCGCGACCTGTGGTTCGGCTACGGCGACCCCGAGGTCCTGCGTGCCGACCATGAGGCCGGCGCCACCGAGGGCTTCGTGCTGCGCGACATCGACCTGACCATCGCCGAGGGGGAACGCCTCGCCTTGGTGGGTCCCACCGGTGCGGGCAAGTCGACCCTGGCCAAGTTGATCGCCCGGCTGTACGACCCGGTGGTGGGCACGGTGACCTTCGGCGGGGTCGACCTGCGGCGGATCGCCGGGCCCGAGCTGCGCCGGGCCATCTGCGTGGTGCCCCAGGAGGGCTTCCTGTTCAGCGGGTCGATCCTCGAGAACGTCCGGATCGCCCGGCCCGAGGCCACCGACGCCGAGGTGTTGGCCGCCTTCGACGTGCTGGGGGTGCGGGAGCGCTTCGAGGCGCTGCCCGAGGGCCTGGCGACCGAGGTGCACGAACGCGGGTCGCGACTGTCGGCGGGGGAGAAGCAGCTCGTGTCGTTGGTGCGGGCCGCGCTGGCCGACCCGGCGGTGCTGGTGTTGGACGAGGCGACGTCGTCGCTCGATCCGGGCACCGAGGCCCTGGTCGAAGCTGCGATGGAGCGGCTCATGGAGGGCCGCACCGTCATCGTGATCGCGCATCGGCTGTCGACCTCGGAACGCGCGGACCGGGTGGGTGTGGTCGCGGATGGCGAATTGGCCGAGCTCGGATCCCACGACGAGCTCGTGGCGCTCGGTGGTCGCTACGCGGGTCTGTACGAGGTCTGGACCGCCGGCCTCACCAGCGTGTGAGTCGTCTGCTCAAGTTTTCGCAGATTCGCGTCGAGATTTCGTGTAGTCTGTGACACGCACAGAGCATTTCCATCGCTGTAGGACGTTATTGGGGGTTTGATGTGTTTCGGGCGCGTGCGGGTTCAGTGGTTTTGTCGATGGTGCTGCTTGTTGGGATGACGCCGCCGGTGTCTGCTGGGCAGATGACCGGGGGGGGGGTCCGCATCTGACCCGGTAACGCCGGACTCGGATGGGACGGTCGCATCCTCGACGACGCTGGGTTCGACGGTCCCGGGGACGACGTTGTCAACGACGACGCTGGCAGAGAATGATGGGACGGCAACAACTACGGCGCCGTCAGTTCCATCCGATACATCGACAGCTGGGGATGCTTCCGCGGGCCTTGCGAGGTCGTCGTCGGCGAGTCCGGGTCCGCAGGTGTGTTCGGGTGCTTCACTGGCGGGTTCAATCTATTGGACAAGTGGGAATGACACGAATAGCGTGTATGCGCATATTTGGGTGCCGGCTGGTCGGACGGTTTCCGTGTCGTTGACGGCGACTGGTACACGTGGGCTCTTACCACAGTATGGTCTGTATTCTCCATTGAACCATTCGCACCTGTACTATTCTCCGAATCGTACGTATGTGCATGAGGAGTCATGGAAGAACACATCTTCGGCGTCGGTACAGAAGATTCTCCATCTTTCGGGTTTGTGGGTCGACAAGGTGACCTTCTTCATGGGCGTTGAATTGGATGGTCCGGGCGATCCGCTGCATCCGTGTTCGGGGCCGGTCGATGGGGACTCCCAGATTGGCTTGGGAGGTTCGGCGACGCCGTGTCATTCAGCATGCGGCTCGACGTCGGGTGCGTTTCAGGTGTTGCAGCGGTTGTTCGGAGATCCGGTCGATGCAGGGCGGGGTGCGTTAGTCGAGACAGTTACTGATATGTCGGTTGCGTCGCGTGGCCCGGCGTTGCGGATTGCGCGCACGTACGATTCGGCAGCAGCCCGGGAGGGGATGTCTGGGGTGTTCGGCGCGGGGTGGTCGTCGTTGCTGGACTCGTCGTTGACGGCGGATATGGTCGGTTCGGAGTCGACTGCGGTGTGGCGACAGCCTTCTGGTGCGAAAGTATCGTTTGTCGATGAGGGTTCGGAGTGGCGGGCGCGATTGTCTGGGGTCACCGCGACGCTCTCGATGTTTGGTGGCCAGTTTGAAGTAGCGACGGACGACGGAACGGTCTATCGCTTCGAGCCGGGTACATCCGGGGTATTGCGTCTGGTGCAAGTCGTGGACCGAAACGGGTACGTGTTGTCATTGACGTGGTCGGCAAGCCAGCTGCAGTTGGTCTCTCACGCGAACCCGGGTGCAGGCGCGGCGTCGGCGTACTCGCTGACTGTTGGTTTGTCGGCTGGTCGGGTCGTTCAGGTCCGCGATCCTGCTGGTCGCAAGGTGTTGTACTCGTACTCTGGTGATGACCTTGTGAGTGTCTCATCTCTGGGAGGGGGTTCGTGGCAGTATTCCTATGCGGACCCGCACTTGTTGACGAATCTTGTTGAACCGTCGGGTGGTGAGACGGTTACCTCCTATGACGAGTCAGGTCGCGTCGCGGCGCAGTGGGATCCGAAGGCGGTCGCCGCAGGAACCGTTGCTGATGTTTCTGCAGCGACTCAGTTTGCCTATGAGGGTTTTGATGCCGCAGCTCCGTTGACGGGCACGACGACGATAACGGGACCCGACGGTTCGGTCACTGAGCAGTTGTATGGGTCCGGACTGTTGATTGGTGAGCGCCAAGGCGTGGGTACGGCGGCTGAGACGTCGTGGCAATTTGGTTATGATGCGGTGTCTGGGTTGGTGACAGGCGTGGTGGCACCGAACAAGGCGATGTCGTTATTGGCCTATACTGAGCAGGGTTGGCTGTCTCAAGAGGTATCGCCGTCATGGGGGTCCATTATCTACTCGAACTTCGATCCGTTCGGGAATCCCGGAGCTGTCAAAGATCAATCCGGTGTGACCACAACCTATGCCTACGATGTGCATGGCAATGTGGTGTCGGTTGGACGCCCGTGGGGTTCGGATACGGCGACTACGACATTCGTGCGGAGTTCGTTTCGTCCTGATGATGTGATGTCGGTGACGGCCCCTGATGGGACGACGACGAACTTCACGTACCTGCCGGGGTCTGGTCAGGTTGCGTCGACTACGGACCCGGCGGGTGGGAAGAGGGACTGCCGCGCGAGGAGGAGACAGCGGTTAGTCAGGCGGCGGTTGCCGTCTGAGGGGTCATGATGGTCTCGTATTCGATTGGGGTCAATCGGCCGAGGCGGGTTTGGCGGCGTCGGCGGTGGTAGGTGCGTTCGATCCAGGTGATGATCTCGATGCGGAGTTCGTCGCGGGTGGCCCACGTGCGGCGATCGAGGACGTTCTTTTGGAGCAGAGCAAAGAACGATTCCATCGCGGCGTTGTCACCAGCGGAGCCGACTTGGCCCATCGAGCCGACGAGGCCGTGACGGGCCAGGGCCCGGTGCACTTTCCGAGCGCGAAATTGCGATCCTCGGTCCGAGTGCAAGATGCAGCCAGCCACGTCGACGCCTCGTCGGGCGACGGCCATCTCGATCGCGGCGACGACCAGCCGAGCTTTCATGCGCGAGTCAATGGCCCAGCCCACGATCCGGTTGGAGTACACGTCCTTGATCGCACAGAGGTAGAGCTTTCCTTCACGCGTCCAATGTTCGGTGATGTCGGTGAGCCACAACTCGTTCGGGGCCGTCGCGGTGAAGTCCCGAAGTACCAGGTCGTCATGGGATGGCGCGCCGGGCTTGGAGCCCTTGGACCGCTTGGGTTTGCCGAAACACGACCACCAGCGGTTATCGCGACAGATCCGCCACACCACCCGGTCCGACACGACGTGATCACCCAGTCGGACCTCATCGGCGAGGAACCGGTACCCGAATTCTGGGTCATCACGATGCGCGTCGAAGATCGCGTTCGCCAGCCAAGCCTCGTCGAGCTGGGCGTCGGTGAACGGCTCATTGAGCCACCGGTAGTAGGGAGCGCGAGCAAGACCGAGTACCCGACACGACACCGTGACGGGAATCCCGTCGACAACGAGCTCGCGCACGAGCGGGTACATCAGCCTTTTGGGAGGCTGGCCTGGCCGAGATACGCAGCTGCTCGACGCAGGACCTCGTTCTCCTGCTCGAGCAGGCGGACCCGGCGTTTCAACTCCCGGTTCTCAGCCGACTCGGTGCTGGTCACTCCGGGCCGGTCACCGTCTTCGACAGCGGCCTGGCGCAGCCAGTTCGACAACGTCATCGGATGGATCCCGAAATCGGTCGCCACCTGATCGAGCGTGGTGCCTTCGGGGCGGTTCCGAGCAACCTTCACGACGTCGTCGCGAAACTCCTGCGGATAGGGCTTGGGCATTGCAACATCCTTCCAGGCTGCCCCTTCGGGCAAGCCAGATCAGATGTCCCCTCAACGCGCGGCAGTCCCAGACGACGTTCGGCTATGACATCACAGGATCGTTGGTTTGGAAAGTCACACCGGAAGGCAACAAGTCTGGTGGTGACCCGGTCGCGAATCGGTCGGTTTCGGTGGTGAATGCGGCTGGCGAGGCGATCGCGACGCTGGACGCGAACGCGGCCGGGGTTGTGGATGGGTTCGTGCGGTATCGGACGTCTGGGTTGGGTTCGGCGGCGTCTGGGGAGACCTGGGATGTTGCCTCGGGTGGATGGTCCACGTCTTCGAAGGCGGGGGTTGCTGCTGCGACGGCGGGTTCTTCTTTGGCGACCTTGCCGGTGGGACTGTCGGCGTCGGCGGGGTATCGGGTGTCGATGGTGGTCGCTGATAGTTCTCGGAATTTGGTGGGTGTCGCATTTCGGGTGCAGGACGCGAACAATTTTTGGTCATTGGTGCAGTTGCCGGCCTATGGCGGCTGGGTGTTGTACAAGACTGTGGCCGGTGTGACGACGATCGCGGAGTCAGCTGTGGCGGGGGTGCAGGTGGGTGATCGGGTGAGTGTGGAGTCGAAGGGATCGAAGATCACGGCGTATGTGAACGGAAAGCCGTTGTTGACGGCGACTGATTCAGCCTTGGCGACGGAGACCGGTGTGGGGTTGTACGCCGCGGGTGCGGGTGCGGTCGCGAGCGGGTTCTCGGCTGGAAACCTCGAGGGCGGCCAGACCGATGTGGTGTATGACCGAGCGGGTCGGGTGACTTCGACGATTGGGCCGGTGCGCGTCGATGGTGAGTACGCGACGTCGAGTGTGGTCTATGATGCTGCGGGTAACCGGGTCGAGTGGAGTGATGGGAATGGTGAGGTGACCACGGCGACTTTTGATGCGATGGGTCGGATGTTGTCTCGGACCGATCCGGCAGGCGGGGCCACGACTTGGGGTTATGACTCGTTGGGGCGGGTGGTGTCGACTCAGGCTCCGGGGAAGCCGGCTGGGACGGTCAGCTACGTGACGGGTGATTGGTCGGCGTCCTCTCCGGCGGGTTCCAAGGTGATTGCGACTCGGCCGGACGGGGTGAGTGCGACCACGACATTCAATATCGATGGGCGACCGTCTGGGACGGTGTACTCGGATGCGACGCCGGATGTGTCCTATACGTGGGACAAGCTGGGCCGTTTGACGAAGTCGGTGGGTGGGGTGACGACGTCGCGGGTGTTTGATAGTTTGGGGCAGGTGACCTCGGTGACGCGTGCTGGTCGGAAGGTGTCGTATTCGTATTCGGTGCCGGGCCGGATCAGTTCGGTGACGTATCCGAACAACAAGTCGGTGGCGCGGTCCTATGACGCGGCGGGTCGTTGGGTTGGGGTGACTGATTGGGATGGTGCGACCACGAGTTTCGATTGGAACCTGAACGGGCAGGTAACGGGGGTGTCACCGCCGAATGGGTTCGACACGGATCGTGAGTTCGACCCGGTGGGGAACGTGTCGAAGGTGACTTACAGTCTGGGTGGTGGAGGCTGGCCGGTGTCTTATGGTCGTAGTCCTGCCGGTCAGGTTGATTCGGTGGTCCAGTGGGGTTCCTCGCAAAGTTGGGGGTATGACCTGGACGCACAGGTCACCTCGGCGTCGGCTCCGTCTGGGGTGTTCGGCTATGACCCCGCAGCGAACCCGGTCGAGTTGGCTGGGGTGTCTCAGGCGTTCACCGCGTCGGGGGAGTTGTGTTGGTCCGGGACCGGGACGGGGGATTGTTCGACTCCCCCGTCGGGTGCGACAACCTACACCTATGATCAGAACGGGCAACGCACGTCTGTCGATACGAGTACGGGCACAGATGCGTTCGGCTATGACGCGACCGGGATGATGACCGCGGCGTCGCCGGGTTCGTCGAGCTACACCTATTCTGTGGATGGTTTGCGCACCTCGAAGACGACCGGTGGGGTGACCACCACGTTTGCGTGGGATGACACCACCGGGGTGGCACAGCTGCTCCAGGACGGGAACGACTATTACATTTACGGGCCTGACGGGTTGCCGGTCGAACGGCTCGGTGCCAGCCCGAAGCGGTGGTTGGTCACCGACGGGTTCGGATCAGTCACACTCAGTACCGACGGTGCGGGTCAGATCGCCGCTGGTCAGGCCTATGACACCTGGGGCAACATCACCGGCACAATTGGCACCGAAGCCCCAGCCTCGCTGGGCTGGCAAAGCCAATACCGGGATGCTGAAACCGGCCTGTACTACCTCCGCCACCGCTATTATGACCCCACCACCGCACAATTCACCACCCCAGACCCCCTATTCACGATCACCGGGGACCGGTACGGGTATGCAGAAAATGACCCCATCAACCAATCAGACCCCAGCGGGTTGATCTGCCTCGGTGACCTGTGCACCGAGGATGTTGGACATGCGCTAAGTTCGATCGGAGCCGCCGCCGTAGACCTGGCCGGTGAGGTCGTGGAAACAGGAGGCGACCTCGCAGTCGACGCCGCCGAATGGGGGTGGGAGCACCGTGGCACGATCGCGACCGGAGTTGGAATTGGTGCTTGTATCGCCTTTTCGGCCGGGGTGTGTGCGGCGGCAACGGTGGTGGCGTATGGGGTTCGCGCGCAACAACGTGTCGATGGGCATGGCTGGGACGGTTCGTGGAAGGCGAACCTGGTGGATTTGGCGATCACTGGGGCGACTCTTGGTGCAGGCTCTGCGGTCAGCCGGGCTGGTGCTTCCACTTTTAGGGGTATGCCGGCTTGGTCGCGGCGGTTGTATAACGCAAACCTTGCGTTCGGTGACCTAGCAGGCTACATCGGCGGTGACCTGATCACCGGACGTGATCTGGCCTATGAACTGACGGGCGGGCCGCCGTGTTGAGAGGTTATGGTTGATTGATGAGCGAACGGCCAACGGTGAGGTTCGCCACGCCCCTCGTCAAGGGGTTGGGTATACCGTGTGGGATCATTTTCGGTCTGCTTGGGATTATGGGGGTGTTGGGCGGCCCACAGGACTCTGATACCGTATCGCTTGGTGGGCGCATCTTCTATGGCTTCACTGCGCTGTTTGGCCTGGGTCTTGTTGTTTTGGCGGTCAAGGGATACGCGGTGAGTGTCACCGCTCGGTCTGTTATCGCTCACGGTCCACGTGACCATGTCTTACAATTTGAGGAGATTCAGTCCGTCGAGGTGGTCGAGAGAATGACCCATATCTATCAAATGGGGAATTGTTTGTGTTTTCACTTGACTGACGGCACCGAATACGTTCACAAGCAGTTCAATGCGGGTCCGTCGCAGTCGGGGAAGGGCTATGAGCGTGTCCTCGCGGCCAAGGCGCTGATCGACCAGCGCCTTGCCGAGCTGCATGGCGAGCATCGCGTCCACCCGTTGCCTCCTCCTCCGCCCGGGGCGCGTGAGGGTCATGGGTGGGGCGGCCCGGGGGATTCGTCGGTGTGAGTATGACGATCGTCGAGAAGAAGTCCGTGGGATGGTTGTCGCACCGCTACTACGACCCCACCACCGCACAATTCACCACCCCCGACCCCCTCGACGCGTTGACAGGCGAGAGGTATGGCTACGCCTACAACGACCCCATCAACGGGTCCGACCCCACAGGGCTGTGGTGTCCATTAGGCAAAAATCCGACCGGGTCGTGCCGTGGGTCGGGGGTCGTTCACAGGGCCGAGGATGTTGCTGTGGCGGTATTGGGATGGTGCGACCACGAGTTTCGATTGGAACCTGAACGGGCAGGTAACGGGGGTGTCACCGCCGAATGGGTTCGACACGGATCGTGAGTTCGACCCGGTGGGGAACGTGTCGAAGGTGACTTACAGTCTGGGTGGTGGAGGCTGGCCGGTGTCTTATGGTCGTAGTCCTGCCGGTCAGGTTGATTCGGTGGTCCAGTGGGGTTCCTCGCAAAGTTGGGGGTATGACCTGGACGCACAGGTCACCTCGGCGTCGGCTCCGTCTGGGGTGTTCGGCTATGACCCCGCAGCGAACCCGGTCGAGTTGGCTGGGGTGTCTCAGGCGTTCACCGCGTCGGGGGAGTTGTGTTGGTCCGGGACCGGGACGGGGGATTGTTCGACTCCCCCGTCGGGTGCGACAACCTACACCTATGATCAGAACGGGCAACGCACGTCTGTCGATACGAGTACGGGCACAGATGCGTTCGGCTATGACGCGACCGGGATGATGACCGCGGCGTCGCCGGGTTCGTCGAGCTACACCTATTCTGTGGATGGTTTGCGCACCTCGAAGACGACCGGTGGGGTGACCACCACGTTTGCGTGGGATGACACCACCGGGGTGGCACAGCTGCTCCAGGACGGGAACGACTATTACATTTACGGGCCTGACGGGTTGCCGGTCGAACGGCTCGGTGCCAGCCCGAAGCGGTGGTTGGTCACCGACGGGTTCGGATCAGTCACACTCAGTACCGACGGTGCGGGTCAGATCGCCGCTGGTCAGGCCTATGACACCTGGGGCAACATCACCGGCACAATTGGCACCGAAGCCCCAGCCTCGCTGGGCTGGCAAAGCCAATACCGGGATGCTGAAACCGGCCTGTACTACCTCCGCCACCGCTATTATGACCCCACCACCGCACAATTCACCACCCCAGACCCGCTCTTCAGTTTGAGTGGTGACCGTTACGGTTATGCGTACAACGACCCGGTCAATGGATCCGACCCGACCGGGTTGTGGTGCCCGTTGGGGAAGAATTCAAACGGGTCGTGTCGAGGCTCAGGGGTTGCGCACAGGGTCGAGGATGTTGGTACGGCTGTCGTTAATGCTCCTGTTACGGCTTCTACGGCCGCGGTGAACTCATGGACGGGCGGGGACTGTGATTGGAATCCGCATTTGACGGTGGTGTGCTACGGGGGGTGGGTCAGCGATCGAAGCGATCGGACATTCACGACGGGGAGCACGGTCAACACGGCGCTCACCAAGAAGCAATTTTCGGAGATCTTCGGGGGGCACCTGTTGCGGCACGAGACGGTTCATACCCGTCAGTGGGCCGCGTTCACTCTGGCTGGCGGGCCTGGCCTGTTTCCTCTTCTGTATGGATTGGAGGATTGGCGTTCTGGTGGTGACGCCTGCAAGAACATTTTTGAGCAGCAGGCTGGTCTTCGCGACGGGGGGTACACCTCGTGTTCCTGCGGCGGCTAGCGCTGACTGTTCTCGTTTCCGTGGCTGCTGTTGTGCCGATCACTGGCTGCTCGCCCTGGTGGGCGGAGGATCAGCCGGGATTCGTGAAGGTTGGAGTGGCCATGTCTGACGGTGGTCGGGTAGTCATCTTGTACGAGCATTGTCAGGGGGAGGCGGTGACAGCGGTTGACCTTGACTTATTGGATCAACGTTCGATTAACACTGTTCGCACGCTCTGGTCTATCGAGGCGAACGGCGGTGGCTCACGAATCAGGGAATACACCGTTGGGGAGGCACCGTCGGGGTTTCGGACCGTGACGAAGCTTAATCGACAACTCGGAAGCGCTGATCACTTGAGCGCGTCGATCACGAGCAGCGTGTCGGGAATGATTCCGATCAACTTCGAGATGGGCAAACTTCGCGAGCGTCAGGTCTATACATCGGATGGATTCAAGAGCCGGTCGGAGTTTCTGTCCGATGCCAAGCACGCGTGCTCGTGACGGCGACGATTCCCGTGGCGCCGGGCGAAGTCTGATGATGCGGCACCCCCTGTGCCTAGGCTGAATTCAGGGTTTTGATCGCCGGCTGGCCGGCTGGCGCTGTCAGCAGCCGGAGGTCTCGGGTGGTGGCCGGTTCACCGGGCCTGGGTGATTTTTTGGGCTTGGTGGCGCAGCAGGATGCCTTCGAGGAGGGCTTGGATGTGGGCTTTGTCGGTGGCGTCGAGGTTGTTGGTGGCTTCGAAGGCTAAACGGAGGTCGTCGTCGGGTCCGCGTTCGTCGGTGTCGAAGATGAGGAGGTCTGAGGTGACGTGGAGGGTGGTGGCGAGGCGGCGGATGACTTCGAGGGTGGGTTGGGCGGTTCCGGCTTCGTAGCGGCGGATTTGGGAGACGTGGAGTTGTACGGCGTCGGCGAGGGCGTTCTGGGTGAGTCCGCGGGTTTTGCGGAGGGTGGCGAGGCGTTCGGGGAAGTTCATAGTGAGTGGTGTCAACGTAGAAGCCTTCTGGGAGACACTTGACTCGGCCATGCTAATAGTCTAGCTATGATGTCTCCTATGAGCTACCCCTTATTCTTCACGGTGGTAGTTGAGTGAATTGGGTCGCGTCCGCGGAAAAGCCCTTCT
>CAYVAS010000027.1:0-32486 GCA_964449375.1 uncultured Iamiaceae bacterium
CAGCGAGGTCGAACACGTGCTGGCCACCCAGACCCTGCCCCAGGTCCGGCCCGGGACCCTGGCGATCACCGTGAACGGACAGCTCCCCGAAGGGTCCACGGCCAAGGACCTGATCCTCGCCGTGATCGGTCGGATCGGCACCGGCGGCGGCATCGGCTCGATCATCGAGTACCGCGGCGAGGCCGTCTCGTCGCTGTCGATGGAGGGGCGCATGACCGTGTGCAACATGTCCATCGAGGCAGGGGCCAAGGCCGGGATGATCGCCCCGGACGACACCACCTTCGCCTACCTGGAGGGCCGGGACCACGCCCCCCGTGGTGCCGCATGGGAAGCCGCCCTGGACACCTGGCGGGCCCTGCCCACCGACGAGGACGCCGAGTTCGAGCGCGAGGTGATCTTCGACGGCGCCGAGATCGCTCCACACGTTTCTTGGGGCACCAACCCCTCCCAGGTGGTCCCGCTCGACGCCGCGATCCCCGACCCGGACACCTTTGCCGAACCGGCGCTGCGTGACGCCGCCAACCGGGCGCTCGAGTACATGGATCTGCAGGCGGGAACCCCGATGCGCGAGATCCCCGTCGACACCGTGTTCATCGGCTCGTGCACCAACTCACGCATCGAGGACCTGCGCGCCGCCGCCCGGGTCGTGGAGGGCCGCAAGGTCGCCCAAGGCAAGCGCGCCATGGTGGTGCCCGGCTCATTCGCCGTGAAGGCCCAGGCCGAAGCCGAGGGTCTGGACGCGATCTTCACCTCGGCCGGTTTCGAGTGGCGCCAGCCGGGCTGTTCGATGTGCCTGGCGATGAACCCCGACAAGCTCGCCCCGGGCGAGCGGGCCGCATCGACCTCCAACCGCAACTTCGAAGGCCGCCAGGGTCGGGGTGGACGCACCCACCTGGTCTCCCCCGCGGTCGCAGCCGCCACCGCCGTCGCGGGCCATTTCGCCGCACCCTCCGACCTCGACTGAGGAGCTCCGAACCATGAAAGCCGTTCACGTCGTCACGGGCACCGCGGTGCCGCTGAAGCGTTCCGATGTCGACACCGACCAGATCATCCCCGCCGAATGGCTCAAGCGCGTGGAACGCACCGGCTTCGGCAAGGGCCTGTTCTCGACCTGGCGGGACGACCGCGACTTCGTGCTCAACGACGAGCGCTACGCCGGGGCGTCGATCCTGGTGGCCGGTTCCAACTTCGGAACCGGTTCGTCCCGGGAGCACGCGGTGTGGGCGTTGATGGACTACGGCTTCGACGCCGTGGTGTCGCCCCGGTTCAGCGACATCTTCAGGAACAACTGCACCAAGAACGGGTTGGTGCCCGTGGTCGTTCCCGAGGGGACCGAAGTGGTGCTGTTCGATGCGATCGAAGCCGATCCGGACCTGGAGATCACCATCGACATCGAGCGGCGCACCCTGGAGGCGCCCTCGATCGGTCTGGTGGTGTCGTTCCCGCTCGACGACGCGGTCCAGCACCGGTTCCTCAACGGTCTGGACGACATCGGCATCACGCTGCAACTGTGTGACCAGATCGACTCCTATGAGGCCTCCCGGCCCGACTGGCTCCCCTCCACGGCCTGATGAGCCGGGTAGGGTGACGTCGGTCGGGGCGCACCGCCCCGGTCGTTTCCGGGCGCCGAGGATGCAGCGAGAGCCACGATTGAACCTGTACCAGCGTCTCGCCGAACCGCCCCCGACCGTGCGCTGGTGCCGGGGCGAACTCTGGACGGAACTGGCGTTGCAACAGGTGTCCGGCGATGCCGACGACCGGTGAAGCAGCCCGCCCGATGGGTCTGATCCATCCGAGGAACGCCGACGACTGGGTGGCCTGGCAGCGCGGCGGTCAGTCCCTATCACGCCGGCTGCGCAGCCGCCTGATGCCCACCCCGTCGCCCGGATCGGTGCTGGCCGCCCCGCCCGACGGCCTCGATGTGATCGTGTCGCTCCGGTCCCGGAACTCTTCGAGTACCACGGCGCTCATCGACCCGATCGCCCACCTCGACGCCAGGGCCGGCATCCTTGCGGACGAGGATCTGTCCGACCTGGTCGACCGGCCCCTCGACCCCCACGTCGTGGCGACGGCCGAACAGGTCATGGCCAACCATGGCCGGGTGCGGGCCGCCGCGTTGCCCTCGGGCATCGGGCACGCGCACCAGGTCACGATCGAATCGACGCGTCGCAGCGGTGGGAGGGTCTTCGTGGTCCAACACGGACTGCTCACCCCCTATGCCCCTCCCCTGCCCCGTGACTGCACCCTGTTGGCATGGAGCGAAGCCGATGGGGAGTTCTGGCGTTCGGGCCGCGACGACGTCGACGTGATCGTGGTGGGCAGCCAACTGCTGTGGCAGGCCGCGCGTCGCCCCGCGGTCACCGTCGACCCGGGCGCACCGTTGATCTTTCTGGGGCAGCTCCACGCCGCGGAACTCCCCCGACGTGAGCTGGCCCGGGTGTCGTTCGAGTTCTGCCGGGACCACGGGGCGCGCTACCGGCCCCACCCCGCCGAGGTCGACAAGGTCTCGCGCCTGCAACACCTGATCTGGCGCCGGCGTGGGGTCGTCTTCGACGATTCCGGAGTCGCCCTGGATCGCCTGGCCGCTCCGGTCGTGGCGATCTTCTCCACCGGGGTGTTGGAAGCCGCCGCCGCGGGCCGTCCCGCATGGGTCCACCATCCTGACCCGCCCCGGTGGGTTGCCGAACTGTGGGAACGCTACGGCCTGCACCGGTGGGGCCAGGACCCCACGCCCGCGCCGCCGCTTCCCGACGTGGAGCCCGCGGTGCGCGTCGCCGAGATCCTCGACGCCGCCGTTCAGGACGCCTGAAGGCGCTGCACCAGCTCGGCCAGGGGCTCTCGGAAGTCCCGGGTCTCGCCCCAACCCGACAGCCGCAGCGCCGTGTTGTCGAGCACCGAGTTCGCCGGTCGTGGCGCGGGGCGGGGCGGCTGCAGGTCCGCGGTGGCACACGGGTCGACCCGGTCCGGGTCGTCGCCGGCGGCCTCGAGCACGGCGCGGGCGAACTCGAACCAGCTCACCGCCCCCTGGTTGGTGACGTGGAAGAGCCCCGGCCGCTGCTCGGAGACCAGATCGTCGATGACCACGGCGAGGTCCGCGGTGAACGTGGGATGACCGCGCTGGTCGTCGACGAAGGTCAGCCGACCGGGCTCGGCGGCCAGCCGCAGGATCGTCTTGACCATGTTGGCGCCGTGGTAGCCGCACACCCAGGAGGTCCGCACGATCGTGGAGCCCGGGTCCAGCTCACGTTCACCCGCCAGCTTCGAGCGGCCGTACACCGACGCCGGGTTCGGCGTGTCCCATTCCTGGTACGGCGTGGTCTTGGTGCCGTCGAAGACGTAGTCGGTCGACACGTAGAGGACCGGCGCGCCGACCCGGCGGGCTGCCTCGGCGACGTGGCGGGTGCCCAGCACGTTCACGGCGAAGGCCGTGTCGGGTTCGGATTCGCAGCGGTCGACCGCGGTGAACGCGGCCGGATGGACCACCGCGTCCGGGCGGGCGGCGGCGACCGCTCCCAGCACGTCGTCGCGTACGGTCAGGTCGACCTCGTCGATGTCGACCGCGGTCAGGGTGTGCCCGCTGGCGGTGAAGCGTTCGACCAGGTCGGTGCCGAGCTGCCCCTTGGCTCCGGTCAGAAAGATCCGCACGGTCCGGATGCTCTCGACTCAGGCGTTCTTGAGCGGTTCCCACCAGGCACGGTTGGCCCGGTACCACTCCACGGTGTCGGCCAGTGCTTCGTCCAGCGAACGCTCGGGTTTCCACCCGAGTGCCTGCACCTTGGCCGTGTCGATCGAATAGCGCCGGTCATGTCCCAGCCGGTCGGCGACCCGGTCGATGCGGGATTCGTCCGCGCCGAGCAGGTCCAGGAGACGGCGGGTCAGCTCGGCGTTGGTGATCTCGTTGCCGGCGCCGATGTTGTAGATCTCACCGACCTCGCCACGGCGCAACACCAGGTCGACCCCGGCGCAGTTGTCGGCCACGTGGCACCAGTCGCGCACGTTGCCCCCGTCGCCGTAGAGGGGCACGTTCGCGCCGTCCAGCAGGTTGGTGGTGAACAGCGGGATGACCTTTTCCGGGTACTGGTAGGGCCCGAAGTTGTTGGACGAGCGGGTCACGATGACCGGCAGGTCGAAGGTCTCCCGGTACGACAGGGCGATCAGGTCGGAGCCGGCCTTGGAAGCGCTGTAGGGCGACCGGGGCGCCAGCGGGTCCGACTCGTGGAACGAGCCGGTCTCGATCGAACCGTAGACCTCGTCGGTGGAGATGTGGATGAACCGCTCCACGCCGACGGTGCGGGCTACGTCGCAGAGGACGTTGGTGCCGTCACAGTTGGTCCGGACGAAGGCATCCGGTCCGGTGATGGAGCGGTCCACGTGGCTCTCCGCGGCGAAATGCACCACGGCGTCGTGTCCGGGCAGTACCGCGGTGACGGCGTCACGGTCACAGATGTCGCCGTGCACGAAGGAGACCCGCGGGTCCGCGCGCACGTCGGTCATGGTGGACTCGTTGCCGGCGTAGGTGAGCGCGTCGAAGATCGTCACCGTGTCGTCGCTGGTGTCCAGGACGTGGCGGACGTAGTTGGAACCGATGAAGCCGGCGGCTCCGGTCACGAACAGTCGCATGGCCCCAGCTTCGCACACCTCGCCGACGGCGACGCCACCGGCGCCGTCGCGGTCGGGCCCCACGAGTAGTGTGCGGACGTTCCGTCCGGGCCGCATGGAACGAACCGCTCCCGATGACCACCCCCGACCGCTCCAGAATCGCCTACCTGCCGGCACTCGACGGGATGCGGGCCATCGGGGTGGTCAGTGTCATCTGCGCCCATGCGGCGACCGTGCAGCCCGTGCTCATCCATCCCGCGAGCTACATGTTCGTGGACATGTTCTTCGTGATCAGCGGTTATCTGATCACCGCGTTGCTGCTTTCGGAACAACGCTCGACGGGCCGGGTCAGCCTGAAGGCCTTCTACGTCCGTCGGTTCACCCGGCTGTACCCGGTGATCTTCCTGCTGTTGTCCGTCATGATCGTCACGGGCCTGATCTGGCCGGAGCACCCGGCCACCGCGAGCTGGGCGTTCGTACTGGGCACGGCGTTTTACTTCGCGAACTTCGTGGCCATCGTGAACCACGCCGACACGATGAACGCGTGGATTCCGGTGTGGTCGTTGTCGATCGAGGAACAGTTCTATGCGGTCTGGCCGATCACGTTGATCGTCACGATGGGGGCGACGCGTCGGCTGCGCAGGCCTCTGGTGCTCGTGACGGTGCTGACGGTGGTGATGTGGGTCTGGCGGTCGGTCTCGATCCAACGGGCCGTGTCACATCCGTCGGAATCCGCGGCCGAGTCGTTCCGGGTCCTGACCGATGCCTGGCACCTGTTCAACTTCTCGACCTTCCAGCGACCTGACGGCTTGCTCATCGGCTGCGCGGTCGCGCTGATCATGGCCCGCCCGGGCACCTCCCTGTATCGGCTGCTCACCGGGGTCGCATGGCGGCTGCGCTTCGTCGCCCCGGTCGTGTTGGCGGCATTGGTCCTGGCGACCGAGCAAGCTGCTCCCTGGCAGGCCTACTGGGGTCTGGCCCTGTTCAACATCTGCATCGCGCTGTTCCTCGTCAGCCTCCTCGTCGACCCGGACTGGTCACTTTCCAGGGCCTTGCAGGCGCGCCCGCTCACCTGGCTCGGGCGGCGCAGCTACTTCATCTACGCGACGCACCTCGCCGTGCTCACCGTCACGCTCGATCTGCTGGGCATGACGTCGCTTCCGGAGATCGCGCTCACCGTCGCCGTGATCTTCGCGCTGTCGGGGGTGTCCTACCGCTGGTTCGAGGATCCGGCCAGACGCTGGGGTCAACAGGTCAGCCGCCGCATCATCTCGGCGTCGGGGAGCGTTCCGAAGGCCTGAAACGCCCCTGCCGGCCCAGGTCTGCCGGTCAGGTCCGGAGACGGAAGTGTGGCCGCCATTGGGCTTCGATGTCGGCCCGCAGCGGGTTGGACTGGTCCCGCTTGGACAGCACCGGGTCGGCCACGCCCCAGTCGGCGTCCACGGCGGGATCGTCCCAGGCCACGCCCAGTTCGTCGGCCGGGTTGTAGTAGCCGTCCACCAGGTAGGTGATCGTCATGTCCGACAGGGCCGCGAAGCCGTGCGCGACCCCGGGGGGAATGAACACCCCCGCGTGCGACTTGGTGCCGTCGGCCTGCACGCCCAGATCGAGGGTGAGGGTCGCGCCATCGGTGGGTGAGCCCTCCCGCAGGTCGTGGAGCACGACCCGGGCGGTGCCGTTGGGCACGTACCAGTAGTCGGCCTGGTGCAGGTGGTAGTGCAGTCCCACCACCGCGCCCCGCTGGCGGTCGCCCCGGTTGGCCTGGATCATCTCGCGGCCCTGAGGAAACCATTCGCGACGGTAGGTCTCCACGAAATAGCCCCGCTCGTCGCCGTGCACGTCGGGTTCGACGATGTGCACGCCGACGATCCGCTCCGATTCGGTCACTTGTGCCACTGGCGTCTCCCGGTCGATGCTTCGCTGGCCGGGCGCAGAGCCTATCGGGCGGGCGCACCGCCCTCGGCGTGGCCCTCGGAGCGGCGGCCGCGAACCCGGGCGACGAACCGGGCAGCGGCCTCGCACAGGACCGCCGCGGTGATCCCCAACAGGAGCGGGTCGAGGGGCTCACGGAACCTGGCGTTCTCGAAGGTGTCGACGCTGACGCTCGCCGCGGTGATCGCCACCACCATGAAACCGATGAACACCCGGGTCCACGTCGTGGCGTCACCCCGGCCGCGCAACAGGTCGGCGGCCGCCAGGACGCCCTGGACGACGACCAGGATCAGTGCCAGGACGATCACGAGCGACACGTCGAGGAGCTGGGTCATCGCCCCGATCGCGGCGGTGGAGGCCTGGGGGTCGCCGTGACCGAAGTCGTAGTGCGCGTCGACGGGCAGCATGACCGGGGCGTAGATCCGCTCCCAGTCGTGCCACAACGACGAATCCGGGTCGTTGAAGTGGGTACCCCAGCTCGCGTACAGCGTCGCCGCGACCCCGACCGCCCGGGCGTAGTTGGCCGGTTCGTTGCGGATGGCCGCCACCGAGTCACGCAGCGCCTGGCGGTACACCGGCAAGTAGCAGATGTTGTTCAGGTTGGGCGCGCCGTTGCTCGACTTGATGAAGTCGTCCAGGACCGCGACCCCGGTGTCGGGGTCGCACCGAGGGTAGAAGCGCGCGTAGTCCGAATAGGGGCGGTAGGGAGCGACCGCCGCGGCGGGAGAGACCCGCTCCTGGTCGATGAGCTCGTCCAGGCGTTCCTGGGGGAGCTGCATGACCGTGATCCGCTCCAGGTTCATGCCGGCGTAGCTGGAGAACCCGAAGGTGTCGAAGCGCACCAGGTTGTGCACCATGGGCACGGCCACACACGCCAGGGCCACCGCCACCGCCGCGCCGGCACGCAGCGCCGGCATCCGCGGACGTCGCACGATGAGCACGATCGCCAGCGCGCCGACCAGCCACACCGGGTGCAGGGTGGTGCGGGTCAGCACCCCGACGACGAGCAGCGCCAGCACCACCACGAATCGACTCCCGTCGGGTCGCCGGAAGTACCGGTCGACCGCCCAGGCGGTGCCCACCAGCAGCGCGGCCACCAAGGTCTCGTAGGTGAGCGAGCTCTCGTCGCGGATCAACAACGGGTCGACCACGACCAGGATGGTCGCGGCCGTCGCGACCCACCGGCGGGCACCGAGGTTGCGAAGGAGCGACCACAGGCACAGCACGGTCACCAGGCCGGCGGCCAGGTAGAGCACCTGGAAGCTGATGCCGGCGGGGAACGGGGACCATCGCAGCACCGCACCGACGAAGAAATTGAACAGCGGCGGTTGGATGTGCAGGTCGGTGAACGCCAGGAAGGGATCGGCGGCCAACTGGTCCAGGTCGAGCAGATGGATCTGACCCGGTGGGTCGGCCCGGAACGCCAGGCCGTCGGCGATGAACACCGCCCGGGAGATAACGAAGGTGCCGACGACGAGGGTCAGGTGGCCCCGGTCGCCCTTGGCGATACGCCGCCACCATGGCCCCGGCCGCATCGGCTGGGTCGGGGGCGCGCCCGTGCCGGATTCGGTGTGATCCGCCGGCGTCGTGGTCGTCCTGGTCGGATCGGAAGCGGCTGGTTCAGGTGAGCTCGACAACGGAGTGGTCACCGAGCATCACGCGGTTGGCCCGGGGGCGTTGGCGTGACCGGCTCAGGCGCACCTGCTTGCCGATGAGCGAGTCGGTCAGGTGGGCGACCCCGACGATGGAGCTGTGCTCGAGCACGATCGAGTGCTCGATCTCGGCGTCCTCCAGGACACAGTCGTGGTAGATGGAGGTGTAGGGACCCACGTAGCTGTCGCGCAGCACGGTGCCGCGCCCGATGATCGCCGGGCCCCGCACCACCGAGTCGATCAGTTGGGCTCCGGCTTCGACGACGACCTTGCCCGACACCCGGGACCGCTCGTCCACGGTGCCCTCGACCCGGGGTTCCAAGGTGTCCAGGACCAGCCGGTTGCCCTCCAGCAGCGGGTCGAGCTTGCCGGTGTCGATCCACCAGCCATCCACCACCTCGTGGCGAACCCGGTGACCCTGGTCGATCAGCCACTGGATCGCGTCGGTGATCTCGAGCTCGCCACGCGCCGATGGTTCGATCGCGGCGACCGCTTCGTGAATCGTCGGATCGAACAGGTACACCCCGACCAGGGCGAGGTCCGACGGGGGCACCTCGGGCTTCTCGACCAGGCGGACCACCGCCCCGTCGGAACCGATCTCGGCGACGCCGAAGCGTTCGGGGTCGGGAACCTGTGCCAGCAGGATCTGGGCTGCGGCGGCCGATGGGTGACTTCCCAGCGGCGGCTCGGCGGCATGGCGACGGTCGTTTTCGAAGGCATCGACGAACTCGGCGATCCCCTGGCGCAGCAGGTTGTCGCCCAGGTACATCACGAAGTCGTCGTCACCCAGGAAATCCCTGGCGATCAGCACGCAATGGGCGAGCCCGAGCGGTTCGTCCTGGCCGATGTAGGTGACCTTCACCCCGAAGTCGGAACCATCGCCGACCGCCGCCATGATCTCGTCGCGGGTTCCGCCCACGATGATGCCGACCTCGGTGATCCCCGCCGCCGCCATGTCCTCGAGGCCGTAGAACAGGATGGGCTTGTTGGCCACCGGGACGAGCTGTTTCGCGCTGGTGTGGGTGATGGGACGCAGCCGCGTGCCGGCTCCTCCCGAGAGGATCAGTCCTTTCACGTCGGCCTGTCTAGCAGTCGCGGCAGGTCGGACCCTCGGGAGTGGCACGGGCCACGCCGCGGGCCGAGGAGCGGGGCGGGGTTACGATGCGGGCCTGATGGCGAGTGCCCCACCTTCACTTCCGACATCGGCGGAGGCCCCCGGCGGATCGGAACTGCTCGGGTATCAACCGGCTCTCGACGGAATGCGCGGTCTGGGCCTGACGACGGTGATGGCGAACCATCTCGCCTTCTTCTTTCCCAGCATCGTCCAGTACATGTCCTGGGTCGCGATCGACCAGTTCTTCGTGTTGAGCGGTTTCCTGATCACGACGCTGCTGGTGCGCGAGTACGGCAACACGGGACGGATCGACCTGAAACGGTTCTACGCGCGCCGGGTGGGGCGCCTCTATCCGCTGATCGTCGTCGCCACCCTGATCGCGCTGGTCTGTGCGATCTTTCCGGTCGGCGGCATTCTGGAGACGACCTGGCTCGCGGTGGTCTCCATCCCCCTCTACTTCTCCAACTGGGCGATCCTGGCGACCAACGACTGGTCCTTCCTCGGCACGTTGAGCCCGACCTGGTCGCTCGCGATCGAGGAGCAGTTCTACATGATCTGGCCACCGTTCCTGATCGCGGTCACCGCCCTGGGGGGTCGCATCAAGACGCTGATCGCGCTCACCGGCGCGATGTTGGTCGCGATGTTGATCTACCGACGCCACATCTGGCTCGACTGGTTGACCTTCGCAAGCACCTCCACCGACGTCGCTGCCATCGAGGCCTCTGGCAATACGACCTGGAATCTGCTGTACGTGTCGACGCTCGCCCGCCCCGACGGGATTCTCGTGGGTGCGCTCCTGGCCCTGGCCCTGGGCTACCGGCCTCGGCGCCCGGGGCGCCGGGCGACGAAGCTGATCGCCGTTGCGGGCCTCGCCGGGTTCATCGTCGACATTCTGATCTTCGTGCACGCGCCCTACGCGAGACGCCCGGCGTTCATCTTCAACTGGGGATTGTTCGTGTTCAATGTGGGTTCCGCGGCGATGATCCTGCATCTGCTCATCAGCCCGAAATCACTTCTCGCCCGCTTCTACTCACTGCGGCCGCTGGTCTGGCTCGGCCAGCGGTGCTACGGCATCTACATCCTGCAGTTCACGGTGATCATGATGTTCGTCAACTTCGGGTGGACCACCGCGACCGCCGGCATCCTCGCCTCGATCATCACCATCGTGATCAGTGATCTCTCCTACCGCTATTTCGAGTCGCCGATCCGCCGGGCGGTGAACCGGCGCTTCGCGCGGACCAGCGTCCTTCCGGCCGCCTCGAGTACCAGCACGTAGAGGGGTCCCAGCAGGATCGGATCCAACGGGGTCCGGAAGCGCGCGTTCTCGAACGTCTCCATCATCACGTTCGGAATCGAGATCAGCACCACGGACAAGCCGACGAAAACCCAGGTGACGTCGGCGTGTCCGGCGCGCCGTCGCACCCAGCGTCCCAGTCCTCGGACGGTGAAGAACCCACAGACGACATAGGAGGCGAGCACCGTGATCGACAGGGGGTCACCGCCGACCAGGCGGTCGAAGACCGACTTGCGTTCCTCGGGGATACCCGACCCCCACGAGTAGTCGAGGTGCACCGGGAGGAACAACGGGTCGTAGACGGCCGACCATGTCTCGAGGCCCGTGCCGGGTTGGTCCGCGTAGCTTCCGATGCTGGAGTAGATGACCGACGACCGCCCGACCACCTGGAGGTAGCGGAGCGGATCGGCCCGGATGGTGTACAGCGCGTCGGAACCGGCCTGCCGGTAGACGTCAAGAAAGCAGATGTTGTTGAGGTTTCGTCGCCCGTCGGACTTGAAGAACTGGTCGAGCACCTCGACTCCGGTGTCCGGGTTGCACTCGGGAACATGGGGCGCATAGTCCTCGTACTTCCCCAACGGTGGAACCGCGGCCATCGGTGAGACGGTCCCATCCGCGATGAGCTCGTCGATCTGCTCGGGTGGATAGTTCATGACCGTGATGCGCTCCAGGTTCATCGGCCAGTAGCTCGAGAACCCGCTCACGCCGTAGGTCACGGCCCGGTGAGCAAGCGGCACCCCGACCAGGAGCAGCGCGACCAGGACCACACCCCCCGAGGCCCGTCGGCGTGTCCGGGCCCAGGTGGCGCCCAGCGCGAGCGCCAGGCCAGCGATCATCCAGAGCGGATGCAGCGTGGTACGGGTGAGGACACCGACCACGAGCACCAGCGCGAACAGGGCGAGCCGCAGCGGCCCCGGGTCACGCAGATAGCGCAGGAACGTGAGACACGCCAGCACGATCAGGGTGGTCATGATCGTCTCGTACTGCAGCGAATGCTCGTTCGCGATCATGAGGGGGCTCCAACCGACCAGGATCGTCGCGACCGTCGCCGACCACCGCCTGGCGCCGAGCCCTTCGAGCAACCACCACAGCGCGACCAGCGTGATCAGGTCGGCCACCACGAACAACGAGAGAAAACTGACGTCGTCGGGGAAGGGAGACCAGCGGAGCACCGCGCCCACGAAATAGTTCCACAACGGGGGCTGGATGTGGTTGTGGGTGAACGCCTGGAACGGGTCCGCTCGCAGCACGGTGAGGTCGAGGAGTTGGTCGCCGCCGAAGAACGAGGGCTCGAACCGGACCCCTCCGATCCAGAGCGCCACACGACTGGCGGCGAAGGCCCCGAAGATGATCCCGAGGTGGACCCGACGCGAGGTTTTCGACCCGGGGGCCGCGTCGGCGTCGATCACCTCATCGACCGAGATCACCTGGACTCGAGCGTCCCGTTCGACACCACCGATGCACCCTAGATCAGGGTCCGGTCATGCCGAGCGCGCCAGGACCGCGACCTCCGACACGCCGTCGACGTCTTCGAGCGCGGCGATCGCGGTGTCGGCGACCGGGCCGGAGGTCGACACGACCATCAGGGCGCCCTCACCGGAGGGTGAACGCCCCACGGCCATGTCCGAGATGTTCACGGCCGCGTCGCCCAGGACCGTGCCCACCCGGCCGATCACACCGGGCCGGTCGTCGTTGCGGACCACCAGCATGTCCTTGGCCGGGGGGACGTCCAGGGTGTGGTCGTCGACCATCACCAGCCGGGCCTCGCCGCGCAGGCCGCTGAGGGTGCCGGCGATGCCGTGGTCGGCACCGCGCAGGCTGATGAGGTTGACGTAGTCCCGGGTCGTCGTCGACGTCGTGTCGCGGATCTCCACTCCCCGCTCTTCGGCGATCCGGGGCGCGTTCACATAGGAGACCGGCTCCTCGCTGGTCGCAGAGAAGAATCCGTTGAGCACCGACAGGGTGAGGATGCGGGTGTCGTAGTCGGCGATCTGGCCCTCGAAGGTGATCTCGAGCGTGTCGGGTGCGCCGCCCGACAGCGACGCGAACAGCTCGCCGAGCTTCTCTCCGAGGGGCAGGAACGGCCGGACGGTCTCCGAGGCCGCCGCGGCGTCGACGTTCACGGCGTAGGGCACGAACTCACCGGCGAGCGCGAGTTCGACCATCTCGGCGATCGTGGCACCGGCCTTGTCCTGCGCCTCGACGGTGGAGGCGCCCAGGTGCGGGGTGACCACGACCTGATCGAGACCGAACAGCGGCGACGAGGTCGTCGGTTCCGAGTCGAACACGTCCAGGGAGGCTCCCGCGACCGTCCCGGCCTCGATGGCGGCCGCCAGATCGGCTTCGTTCACGATCCCGCCGCGGGCCACGTTGATGAAGCGGATCCCCGGCTTGGACTTGGCCAGGGTCTCGGCGTCGATCAGGTCGACCGTCTCTGGGGTCTTGGCCACGTGCAGGGTCACGAAGTCCGACGTGGCCAACAGGGTGTCCAGGTCGACGAGTTCGATGTTGAGCTGGCGGGCCCGCTCCTCGGACACGAACGGATCGTGGGCGATCACCTTCATGGCGAAGGCCATCGCCCGCTGGGCGACCAGCTTGCCGATCCGACCCAGCCCGACCACACCCAGGGTCTTGTCGGCCAACTCCACGCCCTGCCACCGCGACCGCTCCCACCGCCCCTCGACCAGCGCAGCGTGCGCCTGGGGAATGTTGCGGGCCTGGGCGAGTAGCAGCGCCATGGTGTGCTCGGCGGCCGACAGGATGTTCGACTGGGGGGCGTTGACCACCATCACGCCGGCGGCCGTGGCCGCTTCGGTGTCGACGTTGTCCAGGCCGATGCCGGCCCGTCCCACGACCACCAGCTCGGAGCCGGCGGCGATCACCTCGGCGGTGACCTGGGTGGCGGACCGGATGATCAGCGCATGGGCTCCGACGATCGCCTCTACCAGACCGTCCGGGTCCAGGTCGGTCTCGACATCGACCTGGTGGCCGGCAGCGCGGAGCCGGTCCAGTCCCGAGTCGGCGATCTTTTCGGTGACGAGAATGCGGGCCATGAGGTCATCTTCGCGGTTCGGCCCGGAGCCCCGCGAAACGATCGAGCGCTCAGCTGCTGCCGTTGACCGCGGCGATCACCTCGTCGCCGAACGCGGCGAGGCGTTCGGTGATGTCTTCGGCCGAGAAACTCAGCGGGGGCACGGCCACCCGGGTCACGCCCATTTCGGCGAGTTCGCCCAGCGCTTCGACCGGGTCGGGCGCGAACGCCGCGGCCCCTCCGACGGTGAGTTCGATGTCGTCGGGGTCGCGGCCGGCGTCCTCGGCGGCGCGGCGCATGATCGTGAACAGCTCACGGAGCCGGTCGTTGTCGCCCTTGCCGGGAAAGAACCCGTCGCCGATGCGCCCGGCGCGCTCCGCGGCGGCGTCGCTGTGGCCGCCGACGATGACGGGCACCCGACCCTGCACCGGAGCGGGCCGGCTGATCGCATCGTCGAAGGCGACCTCGGCCCCGGAGAAGCTCGCGACCTCGTCGTCCCAGAGCGCCCGCATCGCGGCCACGTACTCCTCGGCCCGCCGCCCACGCCCGGCGAAGGGCACTCCGAGAACCTCGAACTCCTCGCGCAGCCAACCCACACCGACGCCGAGCAGCAGCCGACCCTCCGACAGCACGTCGAGGGTTGCGCACGCCTTGGCCAACACCACCGGGTTGCGTTGGGGAAGGATCAGGATCCCGGTGCCCACCCACAACGTGGAGGTCTGGGCCGCCACCCAGGTCAACCACACGATCGGGTCGGCGATCGGGGTCGTCTCCGGACCGGGTATCCGGCCGCTACTGCTGTAGGGATAGGTCGATTCGTACCCGGCAGGGATCACGACGTGCTCGACGGTCCAGATCGACTCGAAGCCGGCGTCCTCGGCCGCCCGGGCGATCGTGGAGGCCCCCTGCGCGGTCGCGAAGGGACCGGTGTTGGCGAACATGAGACCGAAGTCCATCGGGGACCCCCTCCTGGTGCGATCGGTGACGGGCCGGGTGCCCAGGCGTCAGGGTACCCCCGCGCTCGTCACAAGCCTTCACCCGGGACCGGTTCGATGTCCTCGTGGAGGTGCAGATCGAAGGCCCGTGCGAAGAACCACAGTTCCGCCTCCAGGGAGCGCACGATGTTCTCGGCCCTGCGGAACCCGTGTCCCTCGTCGGGGAAGGTGAGCGCCGCGTACGGCAGGCGCTTGGCGCGCAGTGCCTCGACGATGGCTTCGGCCTGGCTGGGCGGGACCACGGCGTCCTCGGCTCCCTGGAGGATGCCCACCGGACAGTTCAGGCCATCCAGGTGATGGATCGGTGACCGGGCTTCATAGGTCGCCCGATCCTCGGGCCAGGGTCCCACGAGCTGGTCCAGATAGCGCGACTCGAACTTGTGGGTGTCCGCGGCGAGGATGGCCAGGTCGGCGATCCCGTACGCGCTCATGCCGGCGGAGAAGGTGTCGGTGAAGCACAGCGCGGCCAGCGTGGTGAACCCGCCGGCGCTGCCTCCACGGATGCCGAGGCGCTCCGGGTCGACCACTCCGGTCGCGGCCAGGTGCTCGGCGACCGCGGCACAGTCGACCACGTCCACGTCGCCCCACCGGCCATAGAGCGCTTCCCGGTAGGAGCGGCCGTAGCCGGTGGAGCCGCGGTAGTTCACGTCGGCCACGCAGAACCCCCGAGAGGTCCAGTACTGCACCGTGAGGTCGAGGCGGACCCGGGCCGCCGAGGTGGGGCCGCCGTGGGAGAGCACCAGCAACGGGGGCAGTCCCTCGGCGTCGGTGGCGTCCACGTCGGGGTTGGTGGGCGGGTAGACGATGGCGTGGATCACGGTGTCGTCGTCGATGTGGACGCTCAGGGGCGCCGGCACGGACCACCAGGTCGGGTCGAGGTCGGGACCCCCCGGTTCGCGCAGTCGCCGGACCGACGTGTTGGGGTCGTCACCGTCGGTGTCGATGTCGACCTGCCAGACCTCGGCGGCGTCCTGGGGGGTTCCGGCGACGACGAGCACCGAGCCGTCACCGCCGGCGACGACCTGGGAGATGTGGGTGAAGGGGCTTTCCAGACGCACCGGCGGTGCACCGTCTTCGACGGCGAGGACCAGGTGGTCGGTCCCGTCGCGGCTCTGCGCCGCGACGAGGCGCCCGTCGGGGAGTTCGGCGATCGAACGGTTGCCGAACACCCACATGGGCCCGCCGATCTCGCCTTGGTCGGGGGCCACCGGTGTGGCCTCACCTCCGGCGGCGAGGTCCAAGCGGTAGGGGTTCCACCAGCCGGTGCGGTCCGAACAGAACAGCAGCGACCCGTCCGCGCTCCACGCCGGCTCGACCACCGACTCCGACGGGCCTCCGGCCACCACGGTGCCGGTGTCGGAGACGCTGTTCAGGTCCACCACGACCAGCTCGGTGGCGTCCCAGGGCATGGCGGGCAGCATCCAGCGGATGAACGCCAGACGGTCCCCGGTCCCCTCGAGCGCGAGCTGGCCGTAGAAGTCCGCGCCTTGGGCAACGACCCGCACTGCGGCGGGATCGTTCGCAGCGGACCCGTCGAGGGCGAGCGCGACGACGTCGTTCACGACCCCGCCCTCGCCCAGGTGGCGTTCGCGGACCGCGTACACCTGGCCGCCGGCGGGGTCGATACACAGGTCCGCATAACGCGTCGCGTACGGGTCCGCACCCGCGAGGGCAGCGGGGGTGAGAGGCCGTGGGTCGCCGGCTTCTGCCGAGAGCGTCAGCGCGACCACCTGGCCGTCGCGCGCGTCGTCGACGGTGACCAGCACGTCGCCGGCAACCGCCCACGCGCCACCGCCGTACTCGTGCACCCGGGTCCGGGCCGACATGGTCGCACCGGTCACCTCCCGGGTGGGTACCGATGCGTCGCCGCCCCGCATGATCGCCACCCGACCGCCTTCGTCGGGGCGCCGTTCGGCCCAGTACACGGCGTCGCCGCTCCAACGGATCTCCCCCGGTGCGGCCGACCCGGCGGTGACCAGGGTCGCGTCGATCGGCGAGGGCCAGATGCGGGTTCGGGTCTCGGAGTCCATGGGTCCAGCCTGGCACGTCCTCGACGCCGCCCCTCCCGGGTTCCCAGCTCCCGGCGATCCCGAGGAGCCCGGCAACTAGAGTTGCCTCCTTTCCCGTCCTCACCCGTCGAGCCCCCGGGTTCCGCTCGACGCCGGGGTCACCTGCGGTCGTGTCGATCAGAACCCGCGACCGCCGACGCATGCAGCAGAATCGTCGAGATCCGAGATGCCAGCACCTCCTGAACCGCCGTCGAGATCGGACACCTCACCGCCCCCGGTGACGACGGTCGCTCCCGATTCGGCGCGCGCACGGGCTGGTCCACTCGGGTATCAGCCGGCGCTCGACGGGCTCCGTTCGATCGGCATCACCGCGTTCGTGCTGGGTCACGCCGGGATGATGACCGATCAGCCGCTGCTGACCCCGTTCGCGTGGTGGATGGGCGTGGACATGTTCTTCGTCATCAGTGGGTTCCTCATCACGAGCCTGCTCATCCGTGAACGGACCGGTACCGGCCGAGTCAACCTGAAGGCGTTCTACGCGCGCCGGGTGTCCCGTCTGTACCCGGTCATCGTCGCCGCGGTGGCGATCGCGATCGTCCAACGCGTCTTCTGGCCCGATGCCGTGGCGACCCCGTCGTGGGGCGCGATCGCGGGGATGGCGTTCTACTACTCGAACTTTCAGCAGCTCGCGAACCCCGCCGACATGTACAGCGCGTGGGGGCCCCTGTGGTCGCTCGCGATCGAGGAGCAGTTCTACGTGATCTGGCCGATCACGCTCATCATCCTGCTGGGTCGCTCCTACCGGGTCGTCCGGTCGATCGTGTTCGTGTCGGGTGTCGCGGTGGCGATCTGGATCTGGCGGTCCTACTCGTGGCTCACCGTGGCACCCTCGGGCAACGAGTTCGCAACGTTGGCCAGAGCGTGGCAGACCTTCTATTTCTCGTCGTTCCACCGACCCGACGGTCTGTTCATCGGTTGCGCCGCGGCGCTGCTGCTCGCCGTGCCGAATCCCCGGGTGATCGACAGAGTGGTCCGGGTCACCAGCCGCCTCCGATACCCGGCGGTCGCCAGCGTGCTGGCACTCGCGGTGGCCGCGGCGGTCGACGGCCATTCGGGATGGCAGGTGTGTTGGGGGCTGTCCCTGTTCAACGTGCTCATCACCACGATCATCGTGGATCTCGTCACCGAGCGGGACTCGGCGATCGCCCGACTGCTGTCGCTCCGCCCGCTGACCTGGGTGGGTCGTCGCACCTACGCCATCTACGTGTTCCACCTCGGATTCCTGATGCTGGTCATCGACGGTCTGGGGCGCACCTCGCTGCCCTGGATCTTCGGGACCGCGGCGGTCGTCTACGCGGTGGCCGGCCTGTCCTACCGCTTCTACGAGGACCCGATCCGGCGCCTCGGCTATCGGTGGAGCAAACGCATCATCGAGTCGGACCGCCGGACCGCACCGTGAGGTGCCACGCCGACCGACCCCGCGGTCCTCGCCGAGGAGTCAGTCGGTGCCCGTGGCCAACGCCGCGCGCAGGTCCGCGAAGGGGACGAGCGGCTCGGGATGGGTGATCTGCAGATCGACTCCGGTCGCTCCCGCCTGGATGAACGCCCGGATCCGGGCCGCGCACTCTGCCACCGATCCGGTGATGACGTGGCGTTCGACCCCTTCGCTGCCGGTGGGAAACAGCCGGGAGGCCCAGGCGAGAGCGTCCCGGCGAGTCCAGGTTGCGTCGGTCGGGCAGGCGACAAGGACGATCCGGCGCTCCACCGAGTGGGAGTCCCGCCCCGCGTCGGTGAGGAGCGTGTCGAGCCGGGCGTTCGTCTTCGCGAACCGTTCGGGGCTCAGGAACAGTGCCAGCCAGCCGTCGCCGACCTCGACCAGGCGGCGCAGCGCCGGAGGTCGCACCCCGCCGATCCAGATGGGAACCGCCGCTTCCGGGCGTTGGGTGAACCAACCTTCCCCGGACTGCCAGAACTCCCGAATCGCTGCCAGCGACCGGTCCACCGCGGCGCCGCGACCGTCGAAGTCGACTCCGGCGCGGTCGAACTCGTCTCGATGCTGGCCGGCCCCCACGCCCAGGCAGAAGCGGCCGCCCGACACCAGGTGCAGGGTCGTCGCCGCCTTGGCCACGGCTGCGGGCCGGCGCAACGCGAGCTGCAGCACACCGGTACCGATCCGACACCGCCGGGTGGCGGCGGCCGCGACCGCAGCCAACGTGAACGCTTCTCCCGAGGGGTGTCCCGCGAACAGATGGTCGGTCAGCCAGATCGAGTCGCTGCCCGCTGCCTCGAGTTCGGCGAAGAACTCCGGAAGGCGCGTCCAGCCGGCCGGCTCGCAGTCCACTGCGGTGACCATGAACCCGACACCGATGCCACCGTGACCGTGGCGGGTCACGAAGTCCAGCGGAGCAGTGCGGCCCCGCCGACGTAGCCGCCACCGACGGCGGCCAGCACCACGTGGTCACCGTCCCGCAGATCGTTGCGGTGGCGGTCCCACCCCGCGGAGAACGCGGTCACCACGCCCGCAGCGGACTGGTTGCCCGCCCATTCGTAGTTGTGCCACTGACGGTCGATCGGAAGGTCGATCAGCCGGCTGAATTCGGCGAGCACGCGGTGGCTCGCCTGGTGGAAGGCCGCGCCGACCAGCGCGTCGCAGTCGATTTCGTTGCGCTCCAGCAGCTCCGACACCGCGGAGGATCCCAGCTTCATCACCTGTGTGAACGAGTACCGCGCGTCGCTGCGAAAGTAGCCGTTCCGTGGCACGAAGACCCGCTCGGGGTACTCGTGATCGCCGTTGAGGACCACGTCGACCAGCTCGAAGCTCGGCCCGGCGGGTCGTTCGGAGGTGACCAGGACCGCCCCGGCGGCGTCGCCCCAGAAGATGCACGAGTACGGATCGGTGTAATCGGCGTACGCGGTCGGGTGTTCCCCCGAACAGACCGCGGCGCGGGTGAAGCCGTCGGTCTGCAGCATGCCGCGCACCGTGGAAAGGGCGTAGATGAAGCTGGCACACGCCGCGTTCAGATCGAAGGCCACCGCAGCCGGGTTGTGGGCCTTGGCGATGTAGGAGGCCGCGCCCGGCGCGACCTGGTCCGCAAGGACCGTGCCGCACACGATCACATCCAACAGCTCCCCGGACCAGCCGGCCTCGTCCAGGGCGTCGCCGACCGCCCGCACAAGCAGGCTGTTGACGCCGCCCTCGACGTCGAGCACCCGGCGACTCTTCATGCCCAGGTACTTTTCGCTCCACCCCTCCTCGATCCCCGGCACGGCCCGCTCCAGCTCGGTGCTGGTCACTTCACGCGCCGGGTGGGCGTGGCCCGAACCGACCAGAAAGACCGGCCTCGGCAGGGTCATGAGCGTCGATCGTACCAGACCACCTTTCCGCCGTGGCCGAGCCAGCCGCATCCCACCTCCGGCGGGCATCGCGACGCACCGAGTTCCGCGGCGTGACGGCGGTCCGTGACCTCAGCCGGCGAGCAGGTTCGCGATGCGGGTCACGCCTTCGACGAGGTCGTCGTCGCCCAGAGCGGTCGACAGCCGGGCGTACCCGGGGGCGGCGAAGGCCTCGCCCGGCACGATCGCCACCTCGACCTCGTCGAGGATCACCGCGGCCAGGTCCAGCGTGGTGGTGACCTTCCGGCCGGCGATGGTGCGCCCGAGCACCCCCTCGAAGGACGGGAACGCGTAGAAGGCACCCTGAGGATCCAGCACCTCGACCCCGTCGATGCCGCGCAGCAGCTCGACCATCTTGCGCCCCCGCCGTTCGAAGGCGGTCCGCATCTCGGCCACCGCGTCGAGGGGCCCGGACACCGCGGCGAGCGCGGCACGCTGAGACACGTTCGCCACGTTCGAGGTCTGGTGGGACTGCAGGTTCGACGCCGCCTTCACCACGTCGTCGGGGCCGATCATCCACCCCACCCGCCAGCCGGTCATCGCGTAGGTCTTGGCCACCCCGTTGACGATCACCACCCGGTCGCCCAGCTCGGGGACGGCGGTCGCCATCGAGGTGAAGGTGTGCTCGCCGTAGGTGAGGTGTTCGTAGATCTCGTCGGTGAGCACCCAGATGCCGTGCTCGGCGGCCCACCGGCCGATCGCGACGACCTCGTCGGGGGCGTACACCACCCCGGTGGGGTTCGACGGTGACACGAACACCAGCAGCTTGGTGCGGTCGGTGCGGGCGGCCTCCAACTGGTCGACGGTCACCTTGAAGCCGTCGGCGGCGGTCGTGGGCAACTCGACGACCTCGCCTCCGGCGTAACGGACCGGCTCGGGGTAGGTCGTCCAGTACGGCGCGGGCAAGAGCACCTGGTCGCCCGGGTCGATCAGGGCGTTGACGGCGTCGGAGATGGCGTGTTTGCCGCCGTTGGTGACCAGTACCTGCGACGCGGTGACCGAGTATCCCGAATCCCGTCCGGTCTTGGCCGCGATCGCCTCGCGAAGCTCGGGAAGCCCGGCTGCCGGGGTGTAGTGGTGGTTGGAGGGGTCCCGGCAGGCGGCGACGGCGGCTTCCACGATGTGGTCCGGTGTGGGAAAGTCCGGTTCTCCCGCCCCGAAGACGATGACCGGCGCGCCGGCCGCCTCGAGCGCCTTGGCCTTGGCGGTGATCGAGAGCGTCGCCGACGGTGGGATGGCAGCGGTACGGGCGGCGATGCGCGGGTGCGCGCTGGGCTGGGTCATGTGGCTTTCACTCTCCTCGGGACTGGAGGCCATAGTTGCAGACGATGACTCCTCCACCCACAGCGGATTCCGCGCCCCAGATCACGATCCCCGACGACCTCAAGCCGTCCGACGGACGGTTCGGCTGTGGGCCCTCGAAGGTGCGGCCCGAGGCGGTCGACGCGCTGGTCGCGGACGCGCCGACCTACCTGGGCACCAGCCACCGCCAGCCAACGGTCCGCTTCATGGTGGCCCGCCTGCGCAATGCGGTGGCCGAGTTGTTCGCCGCCCCCGACGGCTACGAGGTCCTGCTGGGCAACGGAGGCACCACGGTGCTCTGGGACGCCCTGGCCTTCGGCGCGATCACCGAACGCAGCCAGCACCTGAGCTTCGGAGAGTTCTCCTCGAAGTTCGCCCAGGTCACCGCCGGCGCGCCGTTCCTGGCCGAGCCCCAGGTCGTCGAATCGGATCCGGGGACGCACCCGACGCCGGCGGCGACCGACGAGGTGGACTTCTACGCGTTGACCCACAACGAGACCTCCACCGGGGTGATGGCGCCGGTGGTCCGCCCCGAGGGGGCCTCCGGGCTGGTCGGCGTGGACGCCACCTCCGCTGCCGGCGGGCTTCGGGTCGACCTGGCCGAGACCGACTTCTACTACTTCGCGCCCCAGAAGGCGCTGGCCGCCGACGGTGGCCTGTGGATCGCGGTGTGCTCACCGGCGGCGATCGAACGGATCGGCCAGCTCGCCGCGTCCGACCGGTGGATTCCCCCGTCGATCCACCTGGGCACCGCGCTGGACAACTCCCGCAAGGACCAGACCTACAACACCCCGGCCCTGGCCACGATCCACCTGGCGGTCAGCCAGCTCGAGTGGATCAACCAGAACGGTGGTCTCGAGTTCGCGGCGTCACGCTGTGACCGCAGCGCCGAGATCATGTACGGCTGGGCCGAAGCCACCGACTACACCACGCCGTTCGTGGCCGACCCCGCCGCCCGCTCGCGCGTGGTCGCCACGATCGATCTCGACGATGCGATCGACGCGTCCATGGTGTCCAAGGTGCTGCGCGCCAACGGGATCGTCGACACCGAGGCCTACCGCAAACTGGGGCGCAACCAGCTCCGCATCGGTCTGTTTCCGGCGATCGAGCCCGACGACGTCGCCGCGCTCACCGCCTGTATCGACCACGTGGTCGCCGCCCTGAGCTGAGGCCCGACCCGGCTGCGGCGCGCCCGCCGCGCGCCGGGGGGTCGGCTCGTCGTCGACCCCGCGGTGGTCAGCCGGTGAAGGTGGGCCGTGCCGTGACCGGCCGGGCCACCGGCGCGGTGCGGTCGTCGTCGGCAGGCGGATCCGGCGCCGCGGCACACGTGGGATCCGCGGGACCGGGTGCGGCGGTTCCGTCCGCGTGAATGAGGCGGTGGTAACTGTTGAACTGCACGCTCATCCGGTGGGTCTGGGACGACAGCGCCGGCACGCACACGGTCTCGTCGCCGTCACCGTTGCGCGGGGTCGCACTGATCGAGGTCGTCCCCTCGGCCGGATCCGATGCGGGGATCACCAGGTCCACACCGACCAGGAAGGGCAGGCCGGTGGGCGGCGGGTCGGTCACCGACCCGGATGCGCCGTCGCTGCCCGCGTCGTGCACGAAGATCCCGATGGTCCGGTTGGACCGCGGGCTGTTGCCGGGCGTGAGGATGGACTGGCCGTCGATTTCCAGGCGGTCGCTGTCGGCACCCTGGTCCGCCCACCATTCCTCGTTGCGCAGGATGGTGATGTTCTGGGTGTCCTCGGAGGGCTCCCAGAAGCTGTCGGCCAGCCCGCCGGGTTCGGAGGTGAGCACCCGGAACCAGTTGCTCGAGCGCACGAAGGGCTGAGGGTACACATGGTGCACCCCGGCGTTCGGACGGCTGATCTCGAACTCGTAGTGGGTTCCGGACTCCAGCGCGAGCGGGCCGAAGAACCCGTCACCGGACAACTCGATGGTCGCCACGGGCTGGGCGTCGACCGGATGGGCCCCGGTGGTCGGATCGATCTGGAACACGCGCATGGTGGCGTCGTTGGCGCCGGCGTTCTGGGGGAACAACACCGCCCGACCGTTGATCTGCACGGTGCCGGGCTCCACGACGACCTCGGTGACGGTGGGCGCCTCGCCGGTCACGAACGTGTACATCTCCACGAAGGACTCCGGCGAGTTCACGACCTCGGTGTGCCCCTGGTCGGCGAACTGCACGTTGGTGGCCCCGACCAGTTCACGGGAGGGATCACCCTCGCCCCAGATGCTGAGCCCCTCGACCGAGTCGGGAATGGTGCCACCGGCACCCCCGTCCAGGTTGATGTACTTGGCGACGCGTTCGGCCCGGGCCGGATCCGAGTTCAGGTAGCCCTGGGACACGCCGGTGCCCTGGGAGTGGCCGGCGAGCACGATCCCGTCGGCGCCGCTGGCGGCGAGCATGGCGTCGATCTGGGTGTCCATGCGGGACCAGACCGAGTCCTTGCTGTCGGGCCAGGCGAACGAGTCGTGTTCGAACACCTCGATGAGCTCGGCCGGGTAGCCGTTGGAGGTGAAGCGCAGGGCCTGGGATTCGAACTGCTGACCCGAGCCCATGAAACCGTGCACGAACAGGATCGGTCGGGCGCCAGCGGCGCGGGCTTCACCAGGTCCGGTCGCACCGGGCGTGGCCGGCATGACCAGGGCCGTCGCGGCCATGAGCACACCGACGGTGATGAGTCTGAACAAACGCGTCGACAACCTTCGTCCTCCGTGAACAGGCGGTCTCCATTTCCCCGACCCGGACCCTACTCCAGTCCCTGAGCTGACGGGGGCGTGGACCAGAATGGCTCCGTGACGCTCGTCCGCAAACTCGCCGCCGCGCTCGGCGTCGCCACGGTCGGTTACGCGCTGATCTTCCTGTTGTGGGATCCGGCGCCCTTCGCGTTCAGTTTCGACGACGCCTACTACTACTTCACGATCGCACGGAACTGGGCCGAGGGCCACGCCTCGACCTTCGACCGGATCGACCGGACCAACGGCTACCACCCGCTGTGGCAGCTCATCAGCATCGTGCCCTTCCTGGTCGGCTTCGACGGGTTGGGCGCGGTGCGGTTCCTGCTGGTGACACAGCTCGTGCTGTGGGCGGGGGCGATGCTGGTGGTGGCCCGGGTCGTCGCCGACGCCGTGGAGGGCTGGGCCCGCCTCGGCGACAACGGTGCGGCCCGGCGGTTCTGCGACACCGTCGTCGTGGTGGCCTTCGTGGCGGTGGTGGCGAACCCGTTCGTGTTCAAGATGACCGTCAACGGGCTCGAGTCGGGGCTGGTGGTGCCCATCGGTGCGCTGTTGATCGCGCAGGCGGTGACCTTTCGCGGCCGCTACCTGACCCGGGCGACGACCCGGCAGCGCCTCGTCACCGGCGTGCTCCTGGCCACGGCGTTCCTGGCACGCACCGACGCGGTGATCCTCATCGGGGTCCTGGTGCTGTGGTGCCTGCTCGACACCGGTGGCTCGGCGCCGAGGTGGGGCCGACGGCTGGTGGCGCTCGGCCAGCTCCTGGTCGTGCCGGCAGTGGTGATCGGCATCTACCTCGTCGTCAACCAGGTCGCCTTCGACACGCCGTTGCAGATCTCGGGCACCATCAAACGGCTTCCCCTCACCCCGACCCGGGGCCTGGTGGCGGCGCTGTGGGCCGCCGCGGGGATCGGATTGCTCGTGGCGGCCCGTCGACCGATCCCCCGGTCCTCACGGATGCGCACGACCCGACGTTTCGTCGCCGCCACGGCCTGGTACGGCGCGTTCGGGATCGGCCTGTTGGGCTACTACACCACCCTGCAACAGGTCCCCTATCTGTGGTACTTCGCTCCCCTGGCCCTCTATGGCACGTTTCTGTTGGTGCTGGTGGTCGCCGACCTGGCCGAGGGCGCGGCCCGTGAAGCCCTCCGGGACGGGAAACCGGTCACCGGGTCCGCCGCGCGGGCACCCGCGCTGATCCTCACCGTTCCCCTGGTGCTGGGCCTGGCCTGGGCGGTTCCCCGGGTGCTGGACCCGGGCGCCCGCGCGCTGATGGTGCACGACGCCGAGGCGGGCCGGTGGATCGACGCCAACCTGCCCGCGGACGCTCGGGTGGGGTCCTGGGACGCGGGCACCATCGGCTACTTCGCCGATCGCCACATCGTGAACCTCGACGGCGTGGTCAACACCGTGGAGTGGTACGAGGCGCTCGGGGAGGGGCGCACCGCCGAGTTGCTGGCGGCCCGCGACGTGCAGTGGGTGGCCAACCACGGTGGGGAGCAGGACGGCCAAGACCCCGACATCGACGCGCAGATCCGTGGGCTGTTCGGGGCCGAGATCGACCGGATCGAGGTGGTGTACGCGGACACCTACGAGTTCACCGGCACCCTGGACGGGTCCCGGACCGACACCTCCACCAGGTCGATGGGAACCTGGGTCTACCGGCTCGAACGCTGAAGAACCGCTCAGGCCTTGGCGGCCGCGGCGAAGCCCACCTCGAGGTCGGCGATGATGTCCTCCACGGTCTCCAGACCCACCGACAGGCGCACCAGACCGGGTTCGATGCCGATCCGGAGCAGCTCCTCGGTGGTCATCTGCGAGTGCGTGGTCGACGCCGGGTGGATCGCCAGGCTGCGCACGTCACCCATGTTGGCCACGTGCTGGTGCAGCTCGAGCGCGTCGATGAAGGCCTTGCCGGCTGCCAGGCCGCCGTCGATCACGAACGACGGCAGCGACCCGTAGCCCTTGCCGCCGAAGAGTTCGGTGGCGCGGTCGTGCCAGGGCGAGGAGGCCAACCCGGCGTAGTTGACCGAGGAGACCTGGGGATGGTCGGCCAGGAACTCCGCCACCTTCGCGGCGTTGCGGTTGTGGGCGGCGACCCGGTGGCTGAGGGTCTCGATGCCCTGGATCGTGAGGAACGCGTTGAACGGCGAGATCGCGGTTCCCAGGTCACGCAGGAGCTGTACCCGGGCCTTGATGATGAAGGCGCCCGGGCCCAGGGCCGGCCAGTAGGCCAGGCCGTTGTAGGTCTCGTCGGGTTCGACCATGCCCGGAAAGCGGTCGTTCTGGGAGAAGTCGAAGGTGCCACAGTCCACCAGCACCCCACCGATGGTGGTGGCATGACCGGACAGGAACTTGGTGGACGAGTGCACGATCACGTCCGCGCCGTGGTCCTTGGGGGTGAACAACCAGGGGGTGGCCAGGGTGTTGTCGACGATCATCGGCACGCCCACCTCGTGGGCCACATTCGCGACGCCGCGCAGGTCCAGCACGTCGTTGCGGGGGTTGCCGATCGTCTCGCCGAAGAACGCCTTGGTGTTGGGCCGCGCCGCGGCGCGCCAGGCCTCCAGGTCGTCGGCGTCCTCGACGAAGGTGAACTCGATGCCCAGCTTGCGCAGCGTGTGGTGGAACAGGTTGAAGGTGCCGCCATAGAGCGATGCGGAGGCCACGATGTGGTCGCCGGCACCGGCGAGGTTGATGATCGCCATGAGGCTGGCGGACTGACCCGAGGAGACCTGGAGCGCGCCGGGCAGACCCACCGCGGTGTCGGGAGCGCCCTCGAGCGCGGCGACCTTGGCCTCGACCGCGGCCTGGGTCGGGTTCATGATCCGGGTGTAGATGTTGCCCGGCTCGGCCAGCGAGAACAGCGCCGCGGCGTGGTCGGTGTCGTCGAACTGGTACGAGGTGGTCTGGTAGATCGGCGTCGCGGTCGCCCCGGTGGTGGGGTCGGGCGTGTGGCCGGCGTGGATCTGTCGGGTCTCGAAACCCCAGGATTCTTTTGCCATGGTCGCCGACCCTACCCGCTGGGATCGGTCGTTCCCGATCGGGAAGGGCGTGGTGCGAACCAGGCGGTTCGGACCCGGCCGCTTCGGCCCGGGGCTGGTCAGGCCAGCGGCCGGTGCCGCCGGGAATCCACGACCCCGGTGCGGAAACCGTTGAGGTTGAGCCGTCCCGAGAACCTGGCGTGTTCGATCTTCAGGCAGCGGTCCTGGACCACGCCCAGTCCGGCTGCCAGCGCGGTGCGGGCCGCCTCGTCGTGGCGCAGCCCGAGCTGGAACCACACGACTCCGGCGCCCACGGCGATGGCCTCGTCGACCACGCCCGGGATCGCCTCTTCGCGTCGGAACACGTCGACGATGTCGGGGACCTCGGGCACCTCGGCCAGGCTCGGATACGAGGGCTGGCCGAGCACCTCGTCGTAGGCGGGGTTCACGAAGTGGACCCGCAGTGGGGTGCGGACCAGGTAGGCGGCCACGAAGTTGGACGAGCGCAGCGGGTTGGCCGACACCCCCACCAGCGCCACCGAGGTGGCCTCCTGCAGGATCCGGAGCCGCTCTGCGGGGCCGGCGTCGGGCACCGGGTTCGAATCGGTGGTCACGGGCGTGCCTCCAGAGCTCGGTCGAGGTCTTCCAAGATGTCGTCGACGGTCTCGATCCCCACCGAGATCCGGATCATGTCGTCGCCCACGCCGGTGGCTTCACGTTCGGAGAGGTCGACCTGCTGGTGGGTCGTGGAAGCCGGGTGGATCACCAGGGTCTTGGCGTCACCGACGTTGGCCAGGTGCGAGGCGAGCCGCACCCCCTCGATGAAGCGCACCCCGGCCTCGTAGCCACCCTTCAGCCCGAAGGAGAACACTGCGCCCGGCCCGGCGGGCACGTACCGCCTGGCGAGTTCGGTCCAGGGGTTGTCGTCGAAGATCGGGTACCGCACCCAGGACACGGCCGGATGTTCGGCCAGATGGCGGGCCACCGTCTCGGCGTTGGCGACGTGGCGGTCCATGCGCAGCGACAAGGTCTCCAGACCCTGGAGCAGCAGGAACGCATGGAAGGGCGACAGTGCGGCACCCACGTCGCGCAGCACCTCGGTGCGCGCCCGCATCAGGTAGCCGTATTCGCGGAAGTTCTCCCAGAAGTTCAGGCCGTGATACGCCGGTGAGGGTTCCGACAGCGTCGGGAAGTTGCCGTTGTCGAAGGGGAACCGGCCCGATTCGACGATGATCCCGCCCATGACGGTGCCGTGCCCACCGATGAACTTGGTCGCCGAGTGCACCACGATGTCGGCCCCCCATTCGATGGGCCGACACAGGTACGGGGTGGCGAAGGTGTTGTCGATCACCAGGGGGATCCCGTGGGCGTGGGCGATGTCCGCGAGGGCGGCGATGTCACAGATCGTGCCGCCGGGGTTGCCGATGGTCTCGGCGAAGACCGCCTTGGTGTTCGGTCGGATCGCCCGGGCGAAGGCCTCGGTGTCGGCGGGGTCCACGAAGTCCACGTCGATGCCCATGCGGCGCAGGGTCACATTGAACTGGGTGTAGGTGCCGCCGTAGAGCGAGTTCGACGACACGATGTGGTCCCCGTTGGTGGCCAGGGTCAGCAGCGACATGAGCTGTGCGGACATGCCCGAGGCGGCCGCGAGCCCTCCCAGGCCGCCCTCCAGGGTCGCCATCCGTTCCTCGAACGCGGCGACGGTGGGATTGGCGATCCGGCTGTAGATCGTGCCGAAGGACTGCAGCGAGAACAGGTCGGCGGCCTGCTGGGTGTCTTCGAACACGAACGACGTCGACGCGTAGATCGGCATCGCCCGGGCCCCGGTCTCGGGGTCGGGACGCTGGCCCGCATGCACCGCGAGCGTGTCGAAACCGTAGGAATTCGTGTCGGTCATGGCGCCACCCTACGGAGCGGTCGAAGTCGATTTCTAATCCCGACCAAATTGGTCTACTATTGCTCTCCGTCGGCGGTCGACCTCCCGTGATCGGGGTGCCGCTCGCCCGTCGATGAGCCGGAACGCTCCGGTCACCCACCTCCCTTCGACCTGACCGCAAGGATCCTCCATGACCACCACCGCCCACGCCGCCGACAACGGCGTCAACACCCAGGCGCTCCTCGACGCCCGCAACGCCCTGACCGACAACCACGACGCCGCCGAGTTCGTGTGGCGGGTGTCCAACACCTGGGTGCGCGGCACCCACTCGGAGTCGGCGGTCGAGGGCTACTTCGGCCTCGGCGAGGAGCACACCCACCGTGGGTCCCACTCCTACACCCTGGACCACCCGGTCCAGTTCGCCTCCGAAGACCATGGCCCCACGCCCGTGGAGTACGTGCTGGTCGGTCTGGCCGGCTGCCTCACCGCGGGCATCGCCGCGGTGGCCCAGAACCGGGGCATCCAGCTCAACTCGGTGACCGCCAACCTGGAGGGTGACCTGAACATCCTGGGCATCCTCGGCGGTGACCCCGAGGTCCGCAACGGCTTCAACCAGGTGCGGGTGCACTACGACATCGACGCCGACGCCTCCCCCGAAGACATCGAGGCACTCGTCGCCCAGTCCCAGAAGCGTTCCGCGGTGTTCGACATCATGACGAACCCCACCAACGTGACCGTCACGGTCAACTGAGCCACGGCTGCGCAACGCATCCCCGTCGTCGTCGTCGGGGCCGGCCAGTCCGGCCTCGCGGCGAGCCGTGTCCTCGCGGATCGAGGTGTCGACCACGTCGTGCTCGAGCGCGGCCAGATCGCCAACACCTGGCGCCATGAGCGCTGGGATTCGCTCCGGCTGCTCACCCCCAACTGGATGACCCGTCTGCCGGGACAGGGCTATGACGGTGACGACCCCGACGGGTTCATGGACGTCGCCGAGCTGGTCGGCTTTCTCGACCGGTACGCGCACGGTCATCCCGGCGACATCCGCACCGGCGTCACCGTGGAACACCTCGGCGCGGGGCCCGACGGTCGGTACCTGGTCCGGACCGACGCCGGGTCCTGGGATGCGGCGGCGGTGGTGCTGGCCAGCGGCGCCTACAACGTGGCCTCGGTTCCGGCGATGGCCGACGCGCTCAAGCCAGACGTCGCCCAGGTCACCGCGCACGCCTACCGGAACCCGGACCAGTTGGCACCCGGGCGGGTCCTGGTGGTCGGCGCCTCGGCGACCGGGTTGCAGCTCGCGAAGGAGATCCTGGATTCCGGGCGCGCGGTGACGATCTCGGTCGCCGAGCACGTGCGGCTCCCCCGCTCCTACCGCGGCCACGACGCGATGTGGTGGCTCGAACGACTCGGGCGGCTCGACGAACGGTGGGACCAGGTCGACGACCTGGTGCGGGCCCGGAACGTGCCGTCTCCCCAACTGGTGGGCACCCCGGACGGTTCCACGCTGGATCTGAACGTGCTGGTCGACCACGGCGCGGAACTCGTCGGCAAGCTCGCCTCGATCGACGGTGACCGGGCGTCCTTCTCGGGGTCGTTGCGCAACGTGTGCAGCCTGGCGGACCTGAAGGCCAATCGGTTCTTGAAGATGGCCGACGAATGGGCCGACGCCAACGGGTGGCCGGCTCTCCAGGATCCGTTCCGGGTGACGCCCACCCGGGTGCCCGACGATCCGCGCACCGCGATCGATCTGGTGGGCGACGGCTTCGACACGGTGCTGTGGGCCACGGGCTTCGAGGCGGACCACTCCTGGGTGGACCTGCCGGGCGCCTTCGACCGCAGGGGAAGGATCCGCCACGACGGCGGGGTGGTGACCGCCGCGCCCGGCGTCTACCGGATGGGCCTGAACTTTCTCCGCCGCAGAAAGTCGACCTACCTCTACGGCGCCGAAGACGACGCGCGCGACCTGGTCGACCACCTCTCGGCGTATCTCGGCATCGCACCTTTGCGAACCTGACCGGAATCCGTGGAGGCGGACGGTCGTCCCTCGGCCCCGCCGCAAGAATGTGACACACGCGCTCCCACAATCGGGTAGTGTCCCGCTACGCCACCTCGACCCGCCGATCGGTGCGTCCGGTGACCTGGACGATCGAGAAGAGGAGAGGGGTACACCATGGGGTTCTGTGTCCGACGAGACCTGCACAGCGAAGAGGTCGACGACGGCTTTCTGGTTCTCATCGGTGACGCCGATGGTGTCCTGCACCTCACCGGCCGCCAGGCCGAAGCGTTCGTGCTGGCCCGCCGCTGCGCGTCCGAGGTGCCTGCACACCTGCGCCACGCGATGGCGGGGCTCGTCACGGCCGGCATCGTCGAGACGACCGAGTGGTCCCGGCGCATGGTCCTCCAGCTCGGCGGTGCCGCCGCGGCCGCCGGCATCGCGACCCTCGCGCTGCCGGGCATCGCGGCTGCCACGTCGCCACCTGACACCTCTGACCCGGCGACGTCATCGACCACTGCCCCGCCGCCCACCCCCACACCAGGCCTCTACATCGCCACCTTCAACGGTTCGGTGAGCAGGTGGGACGGCACCACCCTCACCCACAACGTCGTCACCGGACTCCCGTCTCCTCGTGAGCTGCTCTGGCACGACGGACTCCTCTACATCACCGCTCCTTTCGTCGACGCCATGAGCGCCTGGGATCCCGCCACCGGCTCCGCCACCACCATCACCGGACTGCACGCTCCGTGGGGACTGGCTTCCAACGGCGGTCGTCTCTACGTCGCAAACTCCGGTAGCGACTCGGTGAGTGTGTGGGACGGTGCCACGCTGGCCCCCGCCTTCACCGGCGTCGTCCAACCGTCGGGTCTGGCGTGGCACGACAACATCCTCTACATCGCCAGCTACGCCAACAACTCGGTCAGCGCCTGGGACGGCTCGGGCGTCTCCACCGTCGTCGCCTCCGGGCTTTCCAGTCCTGCGAGCCTGGCGTGGCATGACGACATCCTGTTCATCGCCAACGCCAGCAACGGCACCGTGAGCACCTGGAACCCGACCAGCTCCGGCACGGCCGCCACCCCGGTCATCACCGGACTGAACAACCCCCAGAGCATCGTGTCCCGCGGTGGCCTCCTCTACATCGCCGAGTTCATCGGGGGCACGGTGAGAACGTGGGACGGCACGACACCGGCCACGGCCATCGCCGGTCTGAGCTTTCCGATCTCCTTGGCCTGGTACTGAAAAGATGCGCTCGTGACCCGTACCGGACGCGGCCGGTCCGACCGCCCTGAGCCCACCTGGGGCGATTCGGAGGCCCCACTCAGCTCCGAGTCGCTCCGGCCACCGTGCCGGATTCGTCAACCGGTGAGTGCGTCGGCCAGTGCCGCGCCGAAGCGCTCCGGGTCCTCGAGCATCGGATAGTGCCCGAGCCCGGTGAGCCGCCGGTGATCCGCGTCGGGTCGTCGGGCGGCGAGCTGGTCGCCCATGGCCGCGACGGCCACCGGATCCTCGTCGGCCCACAGGATGTGCAGCGGGCTCGGGTGGGTTTCGATCGCGCCGGTGTAGCGCG
>CAYVAS010000028.1:0-31710 GCA_964449375.1 uncultured Iamiaceae bacterium
GATGCCGGTGATGTCGGCTTCCTGGAAGGCGTCGGTGCCGATCGAGGGTCGCGCCACCTGCCCGGTGATGCACACCATCGGAACCGAGTCCATGTAGGCGTCCAGCAGTGGGGTCACGATGTTGGTCGCTCCCGGTCCGCTGGTCACCATGGCCACACCGGGACGTCCGGTGACGTGCGCGTAGCCCTCGGCCATGTGCCCCGCGCCCTGCTCGTGACGCACCAGGATGTGCCGGATCGGCGAATCCAGCAGCGGGTCGTACACCGGCAGGATCGCGCCCCCGGGAAGGCCGAACACGACGTCCACACCTTCGGATTCGAGGCTCTTGATCAGCGCTTGGCCACCGTTGAGTTTCATCGTGGTTCCTCGTACAGGGTTGCGACTTGGGAGAGGGGTCGGGGACAGGTGCGCATCGAGCCGTCAGGTTCCGACGCTAGGCGAAGGGATGGCCCGAAAACGACAACGACCTCCCGTCGGGGAGGTCGTGGACGCACGCGGAGAACCGGACAGCGTGCGTCAGGTCGATACGTCGAGGGTCGGCGTGCGGGACATCACCGTCGATTCTGCCACGCCGGTCGCCCGTCGGCAACCCTCGATCGGTTCTGAGAACCGCGCTCCTTCGCCGGTTCAGGAACCGCTCTGGTCGTCGGGGACCAGCGCGTAGGTGCCGAAGCACATCTCGTCCTCGGTCCCCTCGGCGAACATGATGTACCGCGGTTCACGGTTGGGGTCGAGGGAACGGTCGAAGCTGCACTCCATCTTGATGGTCTGTCCCCCCTCGACGTGGATCGGCTCGGCCAGCGTGTAGTTCATCTGCCAGTCGAAGTTCCACACCGGGATGTCGAGCAGCACCGTGGGATCTGAGGACTCCGGCTCCAGGGTCAGCCGGAAGGTCTTGCCGATCGTGTGCATGTGCCCCAGCACCGAGATGATCGTGCCCGACTCGGGCACGGTGGTGTCGCACTCGGTCTTGGCGACCTGACCGTCGAAGGACTCGTTCAGGCCGGCCGCGGTCTTGTCGCACAACAGCAGCAGACCGTTGGAGATGAACGCGGCGTCCTTGCCGTAGTTGCGGGTGTTCTCCGCCAACGACGCGCTGCGGTCACACAGCTCCGCGGTCACGTCGGGCGCACAGGGGATCTCCACCGGCGCCAACGGGTTGACCACCCGGATCTTCTTGCGCTTGCCGTCCACCGGGTCGAGCTGCAGGTTCAGACCGGAGCGGTCCGGGTTCGCCTTGCCGCCCTCGTGGTGGTAGTGGATCTGGAGCACCAACGCGTCGCCCGGCTCCATCAGAAAGCCCAGGTCCTCGCCGAACGACGAGGGCGTCTGGCCCGGCACCCAGCCCGCGACCAGGTTCGACTGACCGGCAAAACCCTCGTCGCGCCGGTCCGAGAACCCGGCGGTGGCCGGCTTGCCCCGCACGTTCACCGTGCCGAAACAGCTCCACCCGGGCCGGCCGTCCTCACCCGACATCTCCAGGGCGTTCTTCTTCTGATCGTCCGAGATCAGGAACACCTGGGCGTGGTGCAGCTCGGGCACCTGGTCGGCGACGAAGCCGTACCCGCTGAGGAACGTCGGTTCGGTCAGCTTGGGGTCCAGCACGAAGCAGCGGTACTCGTTGAGCATCTTCGGGTCGCCGGTGAACGTGGGGATCAGCAGCGTCTTGTCGACCCGGGGGATCCGCTCGGCCACGCCCTCGGAAGGTTTCACCGGCGTGGTGGCGGGCACGTCCAGGGCCCCACCGTTGCGAGCCCAGTCTCCCAGGGCCTTCACCTGGGTGGTGGTCAACGTGTTCTTGTGCGCCAGGGGCACACCGACCTCCGAGGCGGGCCAGGGCGGCATGTACCCGGTCTCGGTGACCATCTGGATGCCCTCGGAGATCTCCGCGGCGTCCTGGGCGTCGGTGAGCTCCCAGTGGATCGAGCCCACCTCGCCGGCCATGTGGCACTCGGCGCAGTGGTTCTCCAGGATCGGCTGGACCACCTGCGAGAACGACGGGCCCTCCCCGGTGACCTCCGGGGCGTCCGGGCCGGTGATCGTCTCGGCGATCCGTTCCTTCACCGGGTCCACCGCCCGCAGCTTCATGGTCAGGGTGGCGTCGTCGGAGGCCGACACCAGGCCCCGGATCGACACGTGGTCGACGTCGAAGTCGCTCAGCGCGATGTCGGTGGTGGCGGTGAGCTCGATGCCGTGCTCCAGCAGTTCTCCCTCCGCCGCCCAGGTGACCGGCCGGGTCACGTCACGGACCTTGGCCTCGCCCTCGATCGTGAAGGTCACGGGCTCGCCCACCTCCAGGCGGTCGGGCAGCCCTTCGAAGGCCGACACCGTGAACTCGGCCAGCGGGTAGGCGTGGGACTCCAGGAAGTCGGCCCGGATGCGGGCGTCACGGAGCCGGTTGTCCGAGTGGAACTGTTCGATGTTGACCACGATCTTGCCGGCGCGGCTGGCCGAGGGGTTCTCCACGTTGACCGCGATGTCTCCGGCGATCCCGTTGGTGGTGCCCACGGCGGTGGAGACCTTGCGGCCGGCGAACCGCTCGTCGACCTGGTAGGTCAGCGACGACTCCGACGGATCGATCCGGAACACGGACTCCTCGGGCGTGGCCACCAGCCGGGGCGCGTCGGGCAACGAATAGGTGACCGACTTGTAGGGCGAGGAGGTCACCTCCCGGTAGGTGGAGTACGCGAACGCCCCCACGCCCAGGAGCACCAGGATCAGCGGGGTGCCGATCAGCAGGAGCAACCGCCGTCTACGGCGCGGCCTCGGCTCGGTGTCGTCGTCGAGCGACGCGTCGGTCGCGTCGTCCCCACGGGAGTCGTCCCCGGTCATGAATCCCCCTGATGCATGAATCTGGTGACCCAGAGCATGCCACATCCACCCGGGACGGTGTGACATCGTTCATGTCCCCGACGTACCTGGCGACCGTGTGGGGCGGACATGCCGGGCGGGGCCGGGTGGGACTGGCAGACTCGGCGCCGTGACCGAGGACGCCGCCCCGTCCACCCCCACCGCTGCCGACTCGCCGCGCGTGACCGGAACCCGCGCCCACTCCACCCCCCGACGCATCCTCGTGGCGATCGTGCTTCCCTGCGTGCTCGGCGCGGCCGTCATCGGGTTGCGGGTCCAGGCCTTCGGCGACCCCAGCGCGCTGCTCGCCATCGGCCCGGAGAACGCGTCGTACGACTTCGTGTTGTCCGAGCTGCCCGACGCCTACGTGTTCGAAGGCAACGGCTTCGATGGCATGGTCTTCTTCACGATCGCCCGGCATCCCCTCGACGTACGCCGCACCGCCGAGCACCTCAAGGTACCCACCTACCAGCTGCGCCGGATCGGCTATCCGCTGGCCGCAAAGGCGATCGCCCCGTCGGGTGGCGTCGCACTGATCTGGGCGCTGAGCGGCCTGTCACTGCTGGGCGTCGCGGTCGGCGGCTGGGCGCTGTCGCGTTTTCCCCACGCACCGCCGTGGCTGCCGGTCACCATGGTCATCAACGCCGGGACGGTGTGCGCCCTGTTCACCGCGACCGCCGACGCACTGGCGGCCGGAGTCAGCATCGCGGCGATCTCGGTGATGTTTCGAAGACGACTGGGCCTGGCCATCGCACTGTTGGCCGTGGCCGGGCTGACCAGGGAGACCTCACTCATCGCAGTACTGACGCTCGCCACATGGCCAGGGCTGGTCCCCCGGCAGCGGGTCGCCGCCGCTGTGGTGCCGTTCCTGCCTGTGGGTCTGTGGTCGATCTACGTGTCGCTCGTTCTCGACGCCTCACCCTTCGACCAACCCGACGGGGGCACCTTCACCGCGCCGTTCCTGGGATGGATCCGCGACACGCCCGCCGCCGGCGAGCTGGTGCTGGCGGTGTTCACCTTCGGGCTGATGATCGCCGCCATCGTGATCGGCTGGCACGCCTATCGTCCCATCGCCCTCTACCTGGTGGCCACGCTCGTGGTGTTCGTGTGCGCCACTCCGATCATCACCCAGCAGTGGTTGGGGTTCGCCCGGATCACGACCGTGGCGTTCCCGCTGTCGGTATGGCTCGTGGTGGCCCGGCTGCGGGCGCCTCGGGTGTTCGCCCGCCGGAACCGGCGCGCGGCTTCGACCCGGCGCCGCGCGTAGAACGTGGAGGGACGTGGTCAGGGACGGGTGATCGCGCCCTGCTCGGCTCCCTGAGCCAGCGCGGCATACTTGGCCAGCACACCCGAGGTGTAGCGGGGCTCGGGCAGCTTCCAGTCGGCGCGTCGCTTCGCCAATGTCGCCTCGTCGACGTCCAGGTCGATGGTGTGGCCGGCGACGTCGATGCGGATGACGTCGCCGTCCTCGACGAAGGCGATCGGTCCGCCGTCCACAGCCTCGGGGGCGACATGGCCGATGCAGAAGCCGTGGGTGCCCCCCGAGAAGCGACCGTCGGTGATCAGGGCACAGTCACCGCCTCGGCCCGCACCCTTGAGCGCACCGGTCACCGCGAGCATCTCGCGCATGCCGGGGCCGCCCTTGGGGCCCTCGTACCGGATCACCAGCACGTCGCCCGGTTCGATGCTCCCGGCGAGGATCGCGTCCATGCAGGCCTGTTCACCCTCGAACACGCGGGCCGGACCCTCGAAGAAGTCGAAGTCGATGCCGGCGACCTTGACGACCGCACCCTTGGGGGCGAGGCTCCCGGTCAGGATCGCCAGCCCGCCCTGGGCGTGGATCGGGGCGGTCATGGGGTGCACGACCTCGCCGTCGGGTGCCGGGGGATCCAGCGCCTCCAGGTTCTCGGCGACGGTCTTTCCGGTCACCGTGACGCAGTCGCCGTTGAACACGCCCGCCTCCAACAGCTCACGCATCACCACGGGGATCCCCCCGATGCGGTCCAGGTCGATCATGTGGAAGCGGCCGTGCGGCTTGGTGTCGGCGATGTGGGGCACCTTCGCCGCGATCCGGTTGAAGTCCTCCAGGTGCAACTCGACCTGGGCCTCGGCGGCGATCGCCAGCAGGTGCAGCACCGCGTTGGTCGACCCGCCCAGCGCCATGGTGATGGCGATGGCGTTCTCGAAGGCGCCCTTGGTCATGATGTCCCGGGGGCGGATCCCCGACCGCACCAGGTTCATGACCGCCGCGCCGGCTGCGAACGCGTCGTCGTCCCGGCGACGGTCCACCGCGGGCGGTGTGGCCGAGCCGGGCAGCGACATGCCCAGGGCCTCACCGATCGAGGCCATGGTGTTGGCGGTGAACATGCCCGCGCACGCACCTTCGGTGGGACACGCGTTGCGTTCGATCGCTTCGAAGTCCGTGTCCGAGATCGTGCCCGCCGCCTTGGCGCCCACGGCCTCGAACACGCTGGTGATGTCGAGGGCCTCACCCTTGTACTGGCCGGGCAGGATGCTGCCGGCGTACACGAAGACCGAGGGGACGTTCAGCCGGGCGGCGGACATGAGCATGCCGGGCAGGGACTTGTCACAGCCGGCGAAGTTCACCATCGCGTCCAGGCGCTCGGCGTGCATGACGGTCTCCACCGAGTCCGCGATCACCTCACGGGACACCAGCGAGGCGCGCATGCCTTCGTGGCCCATCGAGATGCCGTCGGACACCGCGATCGTCACGAACTCGATCGGGAATCCGCCAGCGGAACGCACGCCGTCCTTGGAGCGTTCGGCCAGCCGCTTCATGGGCAGGTTGCAGGGGGTGACCTCGTTCCACGACGAGGCGATGCCCACCTGCGCCTTGGACCAGTCGTCGTCGGTCATGCCGATCGCCCGCAGCATGGCCCGGGCCGGGGCCCGTTCGTAGCCGTCGGTGACATCGCCCGACCGGGACTTGATCGTGACCTTGGTTCCGTCGTCAGCCATGGGCCGACCTTACGCCTCGCCGCGGGTGTGACGACATCCGGATTCCGGCGGACCGGCCCCGGTCGACCTGACCGGACCGGTAGCATCCGGACCCATGACGAGCGCCGCTCCCGCCGCTGCGCCGGACCCGCTGGCGCACGAGGGCGCCGGCGACCCGGTCGTCGTCGGGCGTGGCGTGACCAAACACTGGAAATCCACCCCGGTGTTCACCGGGGCCGACCTGGTGATCGGCCCCGGCGTCACGGGACTGCTCGGCCCCAACGGGTCGGGCAAGACCACCCTCATCGGCATGATCCTGGGCCTCCACCGACCCGACGCGGGCTCGCTGCAGGTCCTCGGCCTGAACCCGACAACCGCCGGTCCCGCGGTGCGCGCCCGGGTCGGGTACAGCCCCGAACACCACCGCCTCCCGCCCGACACCCGGGTGTCGGACTTCGTCGCGCACGTCGCCCAGATCCACGGCCTGTCCCGGCGGGCGGCCATCAACCGCGCCTCGGACGCGCTGTGGCACGTGGGCCTGGGCGAAGAACGGTTCCGGCCCCTGGGCACGATGTCGACCGGGCAGCGCCAGCGGGCCAAGCTCGCCCAGGCCATCGCCCACGACCCCGCCCTGGTGCTGCTCGACGAACCCACCGACGGCCTCGACCCGCTCCAACGTGACGACATGCTGGACCTGATCCGCCGCATGGGCCGGGACTTCGGCATGCACGTGGTCCTGTCGTCGCACCTGCTCGAAGAGGTCGAACGGGTCTGTGACGGCGTGGTGATCCTGCGCGACGGCAAGGTCGCGGCATCCGGCCCGATCGACACGGTGCGGGGCGTGGGCACCGGCGTGATCGTGGAGCTGGTCGACGGCTGGGAACCGGTGCGCCGCACCCTGCAGGAGCGGGGCTTCGCGGTCGAAGCCGACGGGCTCAAGCTGATCGTGCAACCCCGCGACGCCGACGGCGACCCGGATACCACCTTCGACGCGGTACGCGACGCCGTGGCCGCGCACCGGGCCGGCATCCGGATGCTGCGGGCGCGCACCTCGACCCTGGAAGACGTGTTCCTCGCGGAGGATCCGGTGGCGTCGTGAGCGATCCACCTCCCCCGCCGGGACGCCCCGCAGCTCCGTCGGCCCTCGGTGCCACCGGATTCGGCTCGGCTCAGATCCTCGAACGCGGCTACCGCTCCTATGACGGGCCGCGGCTCGGACTGGGCGCGTCGATCCGGGCGCTGTGGTGGTTCTCGATGCAGCGGATGATGGGGATCCGCCGGTCGGTGTGGGCCAAGTTGCTGCCCGCGGCGGTGGTGTTCATCTCGTACGTGCCGGCGATCGTGTTCGTCGGGGTGGTCGCACTGGTCCGCAACGACCCCACCGTCGCGCAGAGCCTGCCCTCCTACCCCGACTACTACGGCTACGTGCTGCTGGCCGTGGTGCTCTTCGCCGCCTTCAGCGCTCCCGACGTGCTCTGTCCGGACCGACGCACCGGCATGCTCGGGCTGTACCTGGCCTCGCCGCTGACCCGCACCACCTACCTGGTGGCAAAGGCGGCGTCGATCATGACCGGCCTGGCACTGGTCACCGCCGGGCCCCAGATGCTGTTCCTGTTGGCCAACACGATGCAGGGCCAGTCGGTGGGCAACGCCGCGGACACCGTGCTGATGGCGATGCGCATCCTGGCGGCGGGTTTCGTGGTCGCCGCGCTGTTCACGTCGATCTCCATGGCGATCTCGTCGTTCACCGACCGTCGAGGGTTCGCCAGCGCCGCGATCGTCCTGGTGTTCTTCGCCTCGGGGGCCGTGGCCGAATCGCTGCGCGATTCCCACCCCAACCTGGCCCTGATCGGGCTGGCCACCGAGCTGCCCGACGCGCTCACCACCCGGACCTTCGGCGTGACCACCTCCGGACCGACCGCCGACGCGTCGACCGCGCTGGTGTGGCTGGTGGGCGCCGCGGTGGTCGCCACCGGAATCGCGGTCACCCACTTCCGCTACGCCCGCATCCAGGTGACCCGGTGACCACCCAGGCCGCTCCCCCGCCACCACCGCCGCCGCCGGGCGCCGTGCCTGCTGCGGCGCCCGTGGTGGCCGTCGACCGGGTGTCCAAGTGGTTCGCCGGGGTGGTGGCCGTGTCGGAGGTGAGCTTCGGTATCGGTCCGGGGGTCACCGCGGTGCTGGGGCCCAACGGTGCGGGCAAGTCCACGCTGCTGCGGCTGCTGTGCGGGCTGACCGCGCCCTCCCAGGGCACCGTGCGGATCTTCGGCGCCGACCCGAGGGTCGACGCCGAGGTCCGTGGCCGGATCGGGCTGGTGCCCCAACAGGAGACGATGCTGGATTCGCACACGCCCAGCGCGTTCGTGCGGCTGGCCGCGGTGCTCCACGGCGTGGACGACGCTGCGGGCGCGGCGCGCCGCAGCCTGGGGGTCGTCGAGCTCGACCCGGACGATTCCCGCCCCATCGCCACCTATTCCAAGGGCATGCGTCAACGGGTCAAGGTCGCCGCGGCGCTGGTGCACGACCCGCCGATCCTGGTGCTGGACGAACCGCTCACCGGGCTGGACCCGCGCCAGCGACGCCACATGATCGACCTGTTCCACCGGCTCGGCGACGAGGGCCGCTGCGTCCTGGTGTCGTCGCACGTGCTCGACGAGGTGGAACGCTTCGGGTCACGGGTGCTGGTCCTCGCCAAGGGACGGCTCGCGGCGACGGGGGACTTCCGAGCGATCCGGGACCTCATGGACGACCGCCCCCACCGGATCCAGATCTCCACCGATGCGCCCGCCACCCTCGCCGGTGCGTTGTTGGCGGCAGAGACGGTCAGCGGGGTGCGCCTGATGGGCCCCGACACGGTGCACGTGGAGACCACCGACGTGGGTCGACTGCGCAACCTGGTGGCCACCACCGCTCGCGATTGCGGGGTGCACCTGCGCGAGTTCGCACCCCTCGACGACGACCTGGACAGCGTGTTCCGGTACCTGGTGGGTCAACGGTGAGCGCCACGGACCACCTGGCGCCCCGGACCGGCCGGCCCGGAGTGCTGGCGCCACTGCGCGCCCTGGTGCTGCTGCTGCTGCGCAACCAGGCCACCCGGGGACGGGTCGCCGCCCTCGCCGGGTTGGGAGCCGTCGGAATCGTGGTCGGCGCGGTGGTCACCGGCAACGCCACCTTCGACGCGACCACCGCCGGCACCCGGTTCGTCGACCTCTACGGACTGTCGCTGCTCACCCCCGTGGTGCCGTTGGTCTTCGGTGCCGGCGCGCTCGGCGACCTGGTCGAGGACCGGTCCCTGGTGTACCTGTGGCTCCCCCCGGTGCCCCGGTGGCTCATCGCGCTGGCGGCGTGGGTCGCCACCCTGCTGGCCTGCCTGCCCTTCACCGTGGGCGCGTCGGTGGTGATGGCGGCGGCGACCGGAGGCGGGGCCGATCTGGTGATCGGCACCATGTGGGCGTCGCTCCTGGGTCTGATCGCCTACTCGGGCCTGTTCACCGCGTTGGGTCTACGGTTCCGGCGCGCCCTGGTGTGGGGATTCGCGTACCTGTTGATCTGGGAGAACTTCATCGCCCAGGCCGGTGACGGCGCGGCGCGGCTGTCGATCCTGTCGTATCTGCGCTCGGTGCTGTCGGCCTACACCGGCGCCGGCCTGGAACTGGCCAACCGTGACCTCACCGTGGCCTTCGTGGCGCCGGTCGTCATCGGGTTGGCCGGGGTCGCCTATACCGCCCGGCGGTTGCGCACCACCGACGTCGACTGAGGCGTCACTCGCTGCCGAGCAGGCACTCCATGGTGGCGTCGACGATCTTCTCCTGCAGTTCGGGAGGCACCGTGCCGCTGGAGCCGGCCTCCATCAGGGTCTCCACGTCCAGGTCCCCCGCGATCGCGTCCCAGATGCACGCGCAGGACTCCTCGGGTTGGCCACCGGCCTGACACTCGGTCATGAACGCCACCCGCGCCTCTTCGGGAATGGCACCACCACCGGTGGAGGGAGGGGTCGTCGCGGGCGCCGTCGTCGACGGGTCGGTGGTGGTGGGCGCCTCGGTCGTGGTCGACTCCGCGGTGGTGCTGGGCGCCTCGGTCGTGGTCGAGTCCACCGTCGTCGGAGCAGTCTGGTCCGGAAGGGCGTCGGCCACGGTATCGGCGTCGACACCGCAACCCGCCAAGGCGACGACCAGCGCGGCCACGACGATGAACGAGGCCCGCTTGGGCACAGTGGTGGTGGGCATCGGGCTTCCTCGATCTGTATTGGACGGCTCGGCCCCGACCGGTGGCTCGGCGGGCTGGCCTCCGATCGTACCCGAACACCGCGCTCGGAGCGACGCGGACCTCAGCCCCCCTCAGACGATGCCGCGGCCCGTTCCCTCAACATCCGGGTGACCGCGGCGCCGTCCGCGTTGCCCCTGGTCGCGCGCATCACCTGACCCACGAAGAAGCCCGTCAGCTTGCCCCGTTCGGCGTCGTCGCCGGAGACGAACCGGTCCCATTCGGCCGGATTGGCGGCGATGACCTCGTCCAGGGTGCCCGCCAGGGCATCGGCGGACATCGCCTCGAAGCCCAGGTCGCGGGCGATGGCCGCGGGGTCGCCGCCGTGTTCGAGCAGCTCGGCGAGGACCTTCTTGGCCTGGGTGGCGGTGAGCTCACCGGCGACCTCCAGACCGATCAGCGTCACCAGGGCGTCCACGGGCACCGCGCCCGGGTCGACCTCGCCGAGGTGCTGTTCCACATAGACCAGCACCCGTTCGGCCGGAGCGCCGGCCTCGATCAGGGCCAGAGCCAGCTCGTCGGCACCCCGGGCCACGATCACACCGGTGGCGCCCTCGGCGACGCCCGCGGCCTCGGCAAGGCGGGCCCGACGTTGGGCGGGCAGCAGGGGCAGCGCCGCGCGGATCTCCTCGATCCATGCCGGATCCGGGTCGACCAGCACCAGGTCGGGCTCGGGGAAGTAGCGGTAGTCGTCCGCGTCCTCCTTGACCCGCATGGTCGCGGTGCGCCCGGACTGCTCGTCCCACAGGCGGGTCTCCTGACGGATCGTCTCGCCGGCCTCCAGGGCGTCGACCTGGCGGCGGGCCTCGTAGTCCACGGCGCGGCCCAGGGAGCGCAGCGAGTTCAGGTTCTTGATCTCACAGCGCGTGCCGAAGGGTTGCCCGGGCCGGTGGACCGAGACGTTGGCGTCGACCCGCATCGACCCCTCCTCCATGCGGCCGTCGGACACACCGGTGGCCACCAGGATCGCCCGCAGCTCCGCGGTGTAGGCCCGGGCCTCCTCGGCGTTGGCGATGTCGGGACGGGACACGATCTCCAGCAGGGGCACCCCGGCGCGGTTGTAGTCGACCAGCGACCGGTCGGCGCCCGAGATGCGACCCGGGCCGCCCACGTGCGTGGACTTGCCGGTGGCCTCTTCCAGATGGGCCCGTTCCACACCGATCCGCTTGCCCGAGGGCAGCTCCAGCCACCCGTCCACCACGATGGGCCGGTCGTACTGGGAGATCTGGAAGTCCTTGGGCATGTCGGGGTAGAAGTAGTTCTTGCGGGCGAACTCCGAGGCCTGCACCGTGCCCTGCAGGGCCAGGCCCAGGCGGATCGCCAACTCCACGGCCTTCCGGTTGAGCACCGGCAGGGAGCCGGGCAGGCCCAGGCTGACCGGGTCGATGTTGGTGTTGGGTTCGGCGCCGTAGGAGTTGGGCGCGCCCGAGAACATCTTGGATTCGGTGGCCAGCTCGGCGTGGACCTCCAGGCCCACGACCATCACGTAGCCGCCGGGCAGCGTGGTGTCGTCGCTCATCGTGCCGCGTCCTCCAGAGCCTTGGCGGCCCGGAACATCGTGGCCTCACCCAGGGCGGGCGCCATCACCTGGACCCCCACGGGCAGACCGTCGTCGCCCGTTCCGAAGGGCACCGACATGGCCGGGTGGCCGGCGAGGCTCGCCGGGATCGTGCACACGTCGTTCAGGTACATCGCCATGGGGTCGGTCGTGGCGCCCAGCTCGAACGCGGTGGTCGGTGAGGCGGGTCCGATCAGCACGTCGTGGTCGGCGTAGGCCCGCTCGAAGGCCGCGCAGATCAGGGTGCGGACCTTGAGGGCCTTGCCGTAGTAGGCGTCGTAGTAGCCCGCCGACAGTGCGTAGGTGCCCAGCATGATGCGGCGCTTGACCTCGGGGCCGAACCCGGCGGTGCGGGTCGCGACCATCATCTCGGCGGTGGTGGGCGCGTCGACCCGCAGGCCGTAGCGCACCCCGTCGAACCGGGCCAGGTTGCTGGACGCCTCCGCCGGGGCGATCAGGTAGTACGCGGACAGGCCCAGGGTGAGTTCGGGGATGGCGACCTCTTCGACCCGGGCACCCGCGGCGACCAGCGCGTCGGCGGCGGCCCGGACCCGGGCGACCACGTCGGGGGCGATGCCCTCGCCGAGCAGGTCGGTGACCACGCCGACCCGCAGACCGTCCACGCCGTCGTCGAGATGCGCGACCAGTTCGGGGGCGTCCTGTGGGATCGAGGTCGAATCGGCCGGGTCGTGGCCGGCGAGCACCTCGGTGACGGCGGCGGCGTCGGCGACGTCGCCGGCGAGGGGGCCGATCTGGTCCAGGCTGGAGGCGAACGCGATGAGTCCGGAACGGCTCACCAGGCCGTAGGTGGGTTTGACGCCGACCACACCGCACAGCGCGGCGGGTTGGCGGATCGATCCGCCGGTGTCGCTGCCCAACGCGATCGGGGTGAACCCGGCGGCGACCGATGCGGCGCTGCCGCCGCTGGATCCGCCTGGCACCCGGGAGGGGTCCCGGGGGTTGCGGGTGGGGCCGAAGGCGGAGTTCTCACAGGACGATCCCATGGCGAACTCGTCCAGGTTGGTCTTGCCCACGACCACGGCACCGGCCGCGGCGAGCCGTTGTACCACGGTGGCGTCATAGGGCGGCACCCAGCCTTCGAGGATCTTCGACGCGCACGAGGTGGGCACCCCCCGGGTGCACAGGTTGTCCTTGAGGGCCACGGGCACCCCGGCGAGGGGACCGGGGTCCGCGCCGGCGGCCACCGCGGCGTCGACCCGCCCGGCCGCGGCGAGCGCCTCGTCCCGGGTGAGGGTCAGGTACGCGTTGATCTGGTCGTCACCGGCGTCGATGGCGCCGTAGGCGTCCTCGACGGTCCGGGTCGCCGAGCGTTCACCTGCCCGGACCGCGGCGGCGATGCTGCGCGCGGTGGGCCGCTGGGGGAGGTCGCTCACGGTTCCTCACCCAGGATCGCGGGTACCTCGAAACGGTCCTGGTCCACCGCGGGCGCCGCGGCGAGCACCTCGTCCCGGTTCAGGGTGGGGCCCACCTCGTCGGCCCGCCACACGTTCCGCAGCGGCAACGGGTGGGTCGTGGGTTCCACCCCGTCCAACTCGAGGGCCTCGACGTCCGCGGCGTGGTCGAGCACCGCGGCGAGCTGGTGGGTCATGGTGGCCAGTTCGTCGTCGTCGAGACTCAGGTGGGCCAGGCGGGCGACCTGGGCGACGTCGTCGGTGGTGATGCGTTCGGTCACGACGGCCGATCCTATGCGCACCTCCGGTCGCACCTACCAGCCCAGGCGGCCTTCGGGCGGGCAGTCCCCACCGCCTGTCGACGGCGGTCAGCCCTGGTCGGTAACCCGTCGGGCGAAATCGACCGCGGCCTGTTCGATCAGCTCCGCGTCGTGGTCGAGGGTGGCGACGTGGTAGCTGCGTTCCAGGGTGATGCGTTCGACGGGCCCGGACACGTGCGCGGCGATGTGGTCGCTGTCGGTGGGCGGTACCACGTGATCCTGGGGGGAATTGCAGATCAACACCGGGCAGGTGATCCTGGGCAGGGCCTCGGCCAGCTCCTCGGCGGCGTCGAACAGCGACGCCAGCGGCCGCAGCGGGGTGGCGTCGTAGGACTGTTCCTCCACGCCCGGTTTGGCGATGTCCGAGCCGATCGCGTCCATCACGGTCTCACCGGCGTCGATCATCGACTGCACCAGTTCCCGGACCCCGGGTGGTTCGGTGGCCAGCGCGTTGATCAGCACCAGGCCGGCGACCTCGGGATGGTTGCCCCCCAGCCAGGCGGCCAGCGCACCTCCCATCGACAACCCGGCGATCACCACCTGGTCGGCGCGGGCGGACAGGTCGGACAAGGCCTGCTCGGCGGCGGCGCTCCAGTCGGCCCAGCCGGTGTCCAGCATGTCCTCGATGCTGGTCCCATGGCCGGGCAGCAGGGGCAGCTCCACGGCGAAGCCGGCGCGGGCGAAGGCCTCGGCCAGAGGACGCATCGACTGGGGGTTGCCGGTGAAGCCGTGCAGCACGAGAACACCGTGGGGCCCTCCTTCGGGGGAGGACCAGGGTTCGGCACCGGGGATGATCGCAGCGGTCATGGTGCGCACCGTACCGCGCGGAGGCGGCCATTGACCGCCGGGTCAGGCAAGGGTCATGATGGCCGGCGCCATGTCCGATCCGCGTCAGCTCACCGCGCAAGGCGAGAAGCGGAAAGCACAGTTGCTGGAGTGCGCAGCGGAGCTCTTCGCCGAACACGGCTACGCCGAGACCCGGGTCGCCGACATCGTGCGGGAGGCGGGCGTGGCCAAGGGGCTGTTCTACTGGTACTTCGACAACAAGGCGGCGCTGTTCACCGAACTGGTGGTGGAGAACCGTGAGCGGCTCCGGCGGGCACAGTTCCAGGCGATCGACCTGGACGCCACACCCCTGCAGCAGCTCCGGCAGGGAGCCGAAGCGTCGCTGCTCTACATGGCCGAACGGGCGCCGTTCTTCGCGCTCCTCGAGGTCGAGAACGTCAACCGGGCCTTCGCCGACGTGCTGCGGGTGGGCACCGACATCCACACCGCGGACACCCTGGCGCTGATCGAGGCCGGGATCGCCCGGGGCGACATCCGCGACGACGACCCGGAACTGATGGCACTCGGCGTGGTGGGCGCGGTGGGCTACTACGGCCACTTCCACCGCACCGGGCGCACCACGGTCCCCATCGAGGAACTCGCCGGCTTCGTGGGGCGCTCGGTGGTCTGCTCACTGGCTGCCGACGAGACCATCGCCCGGGCGGTGCTCGAGGTGCCCGCCGGCGTGGTCCCCGCAACCGATTTCGGCACGCGGTAGGGTCCGATCCCCACAGCGCCCGCGCCGCGGGTCGTCCAACGGAGGCTCAGACAAGTGGCTCAATTCCTGTCCGACGAATGGGTGGCGGCAGCCCGCCGGGTCTACGAGGAGAGCCCTCCACCGCAGTCGGAGGTGGCCCGGGACGTCCAGATCAACCTGATCGTGAAGGACGCGCCCTTCGGCGACGGCACGGTGCAGGCCCACCTGGACACCACCGGCGCCGAGCCCACCATCGACGTGGGCCACATCGACGGCGCCCCCACCACGGTCACCACCGACTACACCACCGCCAAGACGATCTTCGTCGAACAGGACCAGCAGGCGGCGATGCAGGCGTTCATGGCCGGCAAGATCCAGATCACCGGTGACATGACCAAGATCATGATGATGATGCAGGCACCACGGGACGCGGCCTCCGCCGAAGTCGTCGAACGGATCAAGGCGCTCACCGACTGAGACGCCCCGCATCCCAGGGGAACCGGGGAGTCACTCGGTGACGATGTCGACCGGGCTGCCCTTGGCGACGACCTGACCCGCCGGCGGGTCGAAGGCGACCGGGCGGCCCGAGAGGCCTCCGGAGCCACTCAGGCCACTGGCCACGAGGCCCGCGTTCTGCAGCAGGGCGATCGCCTCGGGCACCGTGGCCACACCCTCCAGGCTGGGAACGACCACCGACAGTCCCGACGAGACCACGACGGTGACCGTGGTGCCCCGCTCCAGGCTCGTTCCCGGGGCGGGATCCAGTCCGATCAGGCCGCCCCGGTCGATGGCCGGGTCCAGTCGGGTCGTCACCTCGGGCACCAGCCCCACCGAGGTCAACGCCGCCTCCGCCTCGTCGGGGGTCATGCCGGACACGTCGGGCACGATGCGGGGTTCTGGTCCCTTGGAGACCACCAGTGTCACCGCCGAGCCCTTCTCCACGCGTTCACCGGTGGCCGGGTCGGTGGCGACGACCAGGCCGGCTTCGACGTCCTCGGAGAACTCCTCGACCGGGGCGTCGAGGGTGAGGCCCAGCTCCTCGAGCGCCCCCTGGGCCGCCTCGGTGGTCTGGCCGACGACGCCGGTGGGGATCGTGACCAGGGTCTGGCCCTCGGACACGGTGAGGGTCACGGTTTCACCCTCGGCCAGACGGGTGCCCGCGGCCGGATCCACCTCGAGGACCTCACCCGGGGTGGTGCCGTCCCGTCGATCCCCGGTGGTGCGCACTTCGAAGCCGAGCGCCTCCAGGCGGGACCGGGCGTCCTGGACGTCGAGGCCCTCCACGCCGGGGATCTCGTGCGTCGGCGTGCGTTGTGCCTGCCAGACCAACAGGCCCACCACGGCACCTCCCACGATCGTCACGACCGCCAGCGCGATCCAGGCGATGCGCCACCGCCGGTGGCTGCGCCGGGCCCGGGCGTCGTCGGGGTCGGCTGCCTGGGAGGTCTCGGCGCGCTCGGCGACGTCGGGCCGCTCGGCAGTGGCCACCGCGGTACCGGTCGTCGCCGACAGCGTCGCGCCCTGGTGGACCGGTTCGGGCGCGTCGTCCCGGGGGGGAGCGGCCTCGGCGGCGCCGACCGACTCGGCGGCGGCGCGTCGGTCGGGTGTCACGATCAGGGTGATGTCGTCGGGGGCTTCGGCCGGGTCGCCCCCGGCGGCGGCTCCCGGGTCGGTCGGGCCGGCCGGATCCGCCGGCGGTGTGCCCAGGGGCAGCGGGGCGGGGTCGTCGAAGGATCCCGCGACCGCCATGAGCGCGGTGACCAGGCCCGTGGCATCCAGGCGCTCGTCGGGGTCCACCGTCGTGGCCCGGCCGAGCGGACCAGCCAGCGCGCCGAGTTGATCCGCCAGCGGCGGTGGCCGATCGATCCGCCCCATGAGTGTGGCGATCGCGGTGTCCGCAGCGAAGGGCACCGTGCCGGTGACCGCCTCGATGAGGATCAGCGCGAGCGCGTACACGTCCGCGTGGCCGTCCACGCTGGCGCCCCGGGCCTGTTCGGGCGAGGCGTAGCGCACCGCGGTGAGCTGGGTGCCCATGGGCTGGGTCGAGGCCGCCTCGGCGTACGCCCGGGCGAGGCCGAAGTCGGTGATCTTGACCCGGGCGTCGTCGGCGAAACACAGGTTGGCGGGGGTCAATGCCCGGTGGATCACGTCCCGTTCGTGCGCATAGGCCAGTGCCCGGGCCGCGGCCAGTCCCACCTGCAGTGCCTGGGCCGGTGACAGACGGGCCTGGCGGTCCAGCAGGCGCCGCAGATTGCCCAGGGGCAGGTACTCGCCCACCACGTAGGGCGCCTCGTCGACACCCCATTCGTGGATCGCTGCGATGTGCGGGTGGCGCAGCGCCGCGGCGGCGCCCATCTCGGCGCCGAAGCGCTGCACGAACATCGGTTCGTCGGCGAGCGCCTCGGCCAGGATCTTCACCGCGACGCGCCGACGGAGACGGACGTCATCGGCCAGGTACACCGTGGCCGATGGGCCCGCTCCGATCTTCGCGATCAACCGGTACCGGTTGGCGACGACCAACCCGATGGCGTCCTGGGACGCAGAAGGTGACACTGACTCATCGAGAGTACCGGCGACGGTGCGGGAGCCGACGGATGCCCGGGCCCACCGGACCTTGGGAACCACCACGCCGCCCCTGCACAATGGTGCACAGCCCATGACCGACGACCGCGCCGCCGCCCTCGAAGCCCTCGAGGCCCAGCCACGACCCCCCGATCCGTGGCGGTGGCCCCGGCGTGCGGCGATGGCGGTCGCCTTCGCCGCTGCGCTGCTGTTCGTGGTGGTCACCCTGCAGAACTCACCCCACGACTCCAACGAGCCCGACCCGGTCGCGGACCCCGCGGTGGTGCGCCGGGAACCCGAACCGGGCATGCACGTGCTCCGCCAGTCGGCGGTGGGTGTGGAACTGCTCGAGGGCTACGACGGTCGCCTGACCATCGACGGGGTGGACATTCCCGAGGACCAGCTCGACGGGGCGATCGGGCCGGACCACCCGGGTTACGACCCGAGCCTGGGGATCCGTCCCAACAATCGTCACCTGGTGTTCTTCACCCCCGGGGAAGACAAGGTTATCGACCGCTACCCCAGCGGGGAAGTGCACGTGACCGCGCATTTCTGGCGGATCGCGGACGGCGAATCGGCCGCCCGGTCGATCTCGTGGGCGTTCTTCGTGAGTTGAGTACGCTTTCGTAGCCATGGCGAAGAGCACGCCCTGGGCGGAGCGGTCCGGGGCCGAACGCAGACGCACGTTCCGCAACTTCGGGCTCATCTACGGGATCATCGCGGCCGTGTCGACGGCGATGGGCTGGATCCCGATCGCGTTGCTCTTCGGACTGGGCGCCCTGGCGTTGGGGGTGGCCTGGTACAGCACCGAGGCCACCGCCGCGCCCGAAGTCGCCGAACGGGTCAAGCCCGATTGGCTGGCCGCCATGGACGACCCCGACGCGCCGGACCTGACCCGGCCCGAGTACCGCACCGAACGCCGCCCTTCCCCCGATGCCTCGCCCTTCGCCCGACCCGAACCGTCGCCCGGCACCGGTGCCGAAGGCCCCGCCCCCGGCACCCCCGGGACCGAGCGGCCGGGGTCTAGTCCCGGCCGGCAACCTCCGGATCCCCCGACTCCAGGAAGCTGACGAAGTGCTCCCCGTCGATGATGGGGATCCCCAGGCGTTCGGCCTTGTCGACCTTGGAGGCGCCCGGCGACGCGCCCACCACGAGCGCGAACGTCGACTTGGACACCGACGACGGTGACGTACCGCCTCGGGCCTTGACCGCTGCCACCGCCTCGGCGCGACTGGTGCCCTCCAGCGTGCCGGTGACCACCACCGCCCGGCCCTGAAGCGTCGGTTCCAGGTCCTCACCGGTTTCGGTCTCGGGGGCTTCGAACCGGAGCCCCGCGGCACGCAGCCGCTCCACGAGCGCAACGTTGTCGGGGTCGGCGAACCAGTCGACCACCGCGTCGGCGATGACCTCGCCGACCCCGTCGATCGCGGCCAGGTCGTCGTGGGAGGCGGCCATGATGCGGTCCATCGAGGCGAAGTGGTCCACCAGTGCCTCGGCGGCCGCGGGGCCCAGATGGCGGATGTTCAGCCCCACCAGCAGATGCTCCAGAGGACGGTCGCGCGACGCGTCGATCGCCCGGCGCAGGTTGTCGACGCTGCGTTCGCCCAGACCCTCGAGTTCGCCGACCGCTTCGAAGTCCAGCGTGTAGATGCCGCTGGGATCCTCCAGTAGTCCGGCGTCGATGAGCTGGGCGATACGCTGAGGACCGAGGCCCTCGACGTCGAGACCGCCGCGGGACACGAAGTGTTCGATGGCTCCGGCCTGCTGGAACGGACAGTGCGGGTCCACACACCGGGTGTCGGCCTCGCCCTCGCCGCGGCGCAGCACCGATGCGCGCGGGCAGGGACACCGGGTCGGAAACTCCCAGGGGCTCGTGTCCGGAGGCCGCTGTTCCAGCACCGGCCCCACCACCTCGGGGATCACGTCCCCGGCTCGACGTACGACCACCGTGTCACCGGGCCGAACGTCTTTGAGGCGCACCTGGTCCTCGTTGTGCAGGGTCGCCCGGGACACGGTTGCCCCGCCCACGAAGACCGGGTCGAGCACCGCGAAGGGCGTCACCCGCCCGGTGCGACCCACCGACACGTCGATGTCGATCAGGCGGGTGGTCCGTTCCTCGGGCGGGAACTTGTAGGCGACCGCCCAGCGTGGTGCACGGCTGGTCGAGCCCAGCTCGGCCCGCCAGGCCAGGTCGTCGACCTTGATCACGACCCCGTCGATCTCGTAGTCCAGGTCGTGCCGGCGGGCCAGGGCGTCGTCACAATAGGCGACGACGTCGTCGACGCCGTGCACGGTGCGGATCATGGGATTGACCGGAAAGCCCAGGGCGTCCAGCGCTTCGAGCAGGTCGCTGTGGCAGCGGGGCGCGCCGGTACCCACCGAGGCACCGTCGACGCCGGCGCCCACCTGATAGGCCCAGAAGTCCAGGCGGCGCTGCGCGGTCAGGCTGGCGTCCTTCTGGCGCAGGCCGCCCGCGGCGGTGTTGCGGGGGTTGACGAAAGGGGTCAGGCCCGCTTCGATGCGTCCGGCGTTCAACTCCTCGAACACGCTGTGGCGCATGTAGACCTCGCCGCGCACCTCCAACAGGTCGGGGGCATCGTCGGCGAGCTTGGCGGGGATGTCGGCGATGGTGGCGATGTTGTGGGTCACGTCCTCGCCGACGCGGCCGTCCCCGCGGGTGGCGGCTCGGGCGAGACGGCGGTTCTCGTAGACCAGCGAGATGGCCAGCCCGTCGATCTTGGGTTCGCACACCAGCGCGGGGTCCGCGCCCATCGCCGCCTCGATGCGCTCCAGCCAGGCGACCAGCGAGTCGCGGTCGAACACGTTGTCGAGCGACTGCATGGGTGTGAGGTGCCGCACTTCGGCAAAGGCCGGGCTCGGCGCGCCGGCAACCCGCTGGGTGGGCGAATCCGGCGTGATCAGGTCGGGTTCTTCGGCCTCCAGTGCCCGCAGCTCGGCGAAGAGCGCGTCGTAGTCCGCGTCGGGAATCGTGGGCGCGTCCAGCTCGTAGTAGGCGTGGTCGTGGCGGCGGATCTGCTCGCGCAGCTCGGCGACCCGCTCTTCGAGGCCGGATCGTGGAGGGTCGACGGGGTCCGGTTCACCTTCGGGCACCCGGTCATGGTACCCCTGTGGCCGGCGGCGCCGACTCCGTCGCCATGGGCCGCACGACTCAGCTATCGTCCATCACTCACAGCGCGGGGACAGCATCCGATAGGAGAGGTGTGGATTCCGAACTCGCAGCTCAGAGCAATGTCGAGGCGACGCCTCCCATGAACGGCACCCTCGAGGACACCACACCGGCAGGAGTGCTCCAGGTGCTGTCCTCACAGCGATCCACCGGCGCGGTGCGCTTTCTGGGCGACAGCGGCTGCACGGTGTACCTGCACCGGGGCGAGCTGTACTTCGCCGAGAGCGCCGAGACCGCCGAGGATCTCGCGGTCGCGCTGGTCCGTCCCGGTCGGTTGACCGCCGCGCAATGGGATGCGTCCACCGAGGCCGGGTATCCCACCGAGACGGTCGGAGAGGAGCTGATCGGTACCGGGGCGATCTCCCGGGAGATGCTCGCCTCGGTGGTCCTCTCGGTCATCTACGACCCTCTGATCCAGCTCTTCCGGGCTCCCGAGGGCGACTACGAGTTCGCGCCCGACGTGGTCCACTGGATCGGCCCGTACCGGACCTTCGGTGTGGACGCGATCGTGTCGGAGGTACGCCGCCGCACCCGTGAAGCCGACGAGATGGCCCCGGTCGTGCCATCACTCGACGCCGAGGTGCGCTCGGCGCGGACCCTGCCCGAACACCATGGCAGTGTGAACCTCAAGCGGGACGACTGGGAGGTCGTCGTCGCCGCGGCGAGCGGCTGCACGGTCAACGAACTGGCCGTGGAGCTGGGACGGGGGCGCTGGTCCACCGCAAGGATCGTGTACCGCCTCGCCAAGGCCGATCTGCTGATGGTCACCGCCGCCGAGGTGTCCGACCCTGCAGCGGGCGCCGGCATGTTCGATACCGACCCGCTGGCAGCGACGTCGTTCACCCAGGATCCCGGAGGCTCCGACACCTTCGACCCGGATTCCTTCGACACCGCCTCCTTCGGCGCCACCGCGACCGAGGACGTCGCCCCCACCGACGCCCAAACCGACGGTGGATGGGACGCGCCGGTGAGTCCCAGCCCCGAGTTCGGCTTCGACACCGTGGACGCTCCTCCCCCGCTCGACGACTCGGTGTTCGCCGGTGAGACCGGGGGCGGTGACGCAGCAGATACCGCGGTCGACGACCCGGACCCCTGGTCGCTCACCGCCGAGCCCGAGGCCCCCGCCGCCGAGGATCCCTGGTCGCTCACCGCCGAGCCCGAGGCCCCCGCCGCCGAGGATCCCTGGTCGCTCACCGCCGAGCCCGAGGCCCCCGCCGCGGAGGACTCCTGGGGCCTCGACGAGCCGGGCGTCCCCTCCAGCGACTGGGCCTCGACCGCGCTCCACGACGACGCCCCGGCCGTCGAAGACGACGACACCTGGTCGGCGGGCCTGTCCGCCGTGCCCGACCCGACCACGGACCCGACCGCGCCCTCCGCCGACTTCGGTGCCGACACCGAGCCGCCTGCGCTGCACCCCGACATCGCCAAGGCGCTCGCCGAGTCGACCTACGCCGACTCGGCCACCGCGATCAACGCCATGGCCGCTCGCCTGGGCGCCATGGACTCCGACGACGATGACGACTGGGACAGCCCCCCGGCCGCCGGCGACGACCCGGGCGACGAGTTCTGGGCCGACGGCGGGTCCGAGGCCGACGACTTCATCTGGAAGCCTGCGGTGTGGGAGACCGGCGGTGAAGCCGCCCCACTGCCTCAGCGGGAAGCCGCGGCGCGTACCGCGACCGCGCCGGCCGGCCAGTCCGGCAGCGACCCGGCCTGGCTGGACAACCTCTACGCCGAGTTCATGCCCGGCGACACCACCGGCGGCGACGCGCCCGCTCCGGCGGCGCCGGCCGAACCGGCCGCAGAAGCCGACGCAGTACCCAAGCAGCGGACGCTGCGGCGGCTGATGTCGGCGATCCGTCGCCTCTGAGGTCGCTCCAGGCCGGGCGCGTTCGAGGTTCAGGCGCCGACCGAGAGCTTGACGCTCACGGCCTGTTCCTGCAGCGACCTGGCGACCTTCGCGCACAGGCGCAGCACGTGTTCGGCCTGTTCAGGACCGTGTTCGCCCAGGCCACAGTGCGGCGTGATCAACGATCGGCGGCGGATCAGCACCGGGTCCGCTCCCTGTTGGACCATCGAGCACCACCGTTTGGACAGCGTCTTCCAGTACAGCCCGGCCCGCTCGCCCACCGGGGCACTGGTGGGCACCGCGCCCCAGGCGATCCAGCCGCCGCCCTCCAGGAAGGCGGTGAGCGAACCCATCACCCGGTCGATCTGAGCACCCACGGGCAGCGACAGGACCTTGGGGCCGGCCATGAGGATGGCGGTCCAGTCCGCCTCGCCACAGCAGTGCACCCCGGTCGTCGCGTCGTGTTCGATGGCTGCCAGCACCCCGGAGACCAGGTCGATGATCGCCTCGGTGTCCAGGGGGAATCCCAGTTGCGCGGTACCCACCAGAGCCGGCTCGTCGAGGAACACCACCAGGCGCGCCTCGGGAAGCGCGTTGCGCATGGTCGCCACCAGCGCGGCGGCTCGTTCGATCACCACCCGTTCGGCGACCCGGAACGCGACCGGGGCGGACACCCCGTGCATCGTCAGGGCCAGGCCCAGGGTGACCGGCCCGGTGAGCTGGGTCTTGACCGGTCCGGTACGTCCGGCGACCGCGTCCAGAAAGCCGCGCAGACCGCGGTAGGGCTCGGCGTCGAATCCCGGATCGTCGAGCGCGGTGTCCGTGTCGATGCGGCTCGGGTCCAGGTGGATCTGGCCGTCGGGCTCGATGCGCACCCCCGGGATCCCCCACATCGCCTGTTGCAGCGTGCCCTCCAGCGGTGAGCGGCGCGGCAGGCTGGGGGTGGCGGGCAGACCCGGCTGGGTGCCCAGGATCAGCTCGGTCGCCGCGTCCGGATCCTGGTGTGGCAAGGCACCGATCGACGTTGCCCATCCCACCTCGAAGGGCGGGTCCTCGGCGGCGATCTCCCCCTGCGGATGTGGCACTGCCATGGTGTGGTCCCCTGTGATCTTCCCCCTACGGATTAGTGACTCGGCCACCCCCTGGACAAATCTCTAGGGCATGGACCGCCGGATGCCATGGGCGTTGATCGTCGCCTGGCTGACCGTCGGGGCCTTCGGCACCGCTGCGGTTTCCACGGCGCTGGAGGGTCGCTCCGCCGGTCTGGTGTGGACGGTCACGGTCGAGGCGACGCTGGCGTGGGCGGCGGTGTGGGTCGCGACCCTGCTCCCCCGGGTCACCACGCTGACCCTGGCCCGCATCGGGGTGCCCCTGGCGGTCGCTGTGGCGGTCGGAACCGTGGTGGTGGCCGGACCCCAGGTGGCCACGGTCGCCTTCGTGGGCGCCGCGCTGGGCGCCTTGGCGGTGCTCGCCATGCCCCTGACGATCGACGCGTTCATCGACGGATCCTCCTACGGGCCCGAGCAGCGCTTCGGGTTGCGCACGCCCCCCCTGACCGCCGTGATCGCCGTGCCCCTCACCTGGCTGGTGGCGGTGGCGATCGTGGTCGTTCCTCCCCTGGCGGTGACCGGCAACCTGATCGCCGCGTTGGTCCTCGGGGTGCTCTGGGCCCTCGGGGTGCGGTGGGCGGTGCGGTCGCTGCACCTGCCGGCTCGGCGTTGGGTCGTCTTCGTGCCCGCGGGCATGGTCGTGTCCGATCCCCTGGTGCTCACCGACCGGGTGCTGTTTCCGCGCCGCAACGTCGAGGCGGTCGGACCGGCCTACGCCCAGACCGACGCCACCGATCTGAGCCACGGCGCGCTGGGTCTGGCCCTGCAGCTCGACCTGTCCGAGCCCTTCGAGCTGCCGCTGATCGACCGGTCGTCACCCGACGGGCGGGGCCGGGTCGGTGAACGCACGCTGGTCACCGACCGCATCGTGTTCGCGGTGCTGCGCCCCGGTGCGATGCTGCAGGCCGCGGTCGGTCGACGCTTCACCGTGGGTGAGACCCGACCGGCCGAACCCGAGTGTCTGCACGACCCCGGCCCGGCCGACTCCCACGCGGATGAGCCGGAGGAGTCTCAGACGGCGGTGCCGCTGCCCAGAACCAGGTCGTCGCGGTAGAAGGCCACGGTCTGGCCCGGAGCCACCCGCAGGTGGGGATCGTCCCAGACCACCTGTGCGGTGCCGTCGCCCGTGTCGCGGACCGCGCCGGTGGCGGTGGCCCCGTGGGCGCGGGTCTGCACCCGGGCCGGACCCCATTCGGGCTCGGCAGACCACACCACCTCGAACAGGTCGGTGGTCTCGACGTCCAGTTCGGCCCGCTCGCCCACCGTCACCCGTTGCGCGGCCACATCGGTGTCGACCACGTACCGGGGCGCCGACCCACCGGCCAGGTGCAGCCCACGGCGCTGGCCGATCGTGACCAGCTCGACGGATTCGACGGCCCCCACCGCTTCGCCTCTGGTGTCCACGACCGTGCCGGGTGTCAAGGGCATCCGCTCACCGAGGAAGCCCGCGCGCTTTTCGACCGAGGTGATGAAGCACACGTCCTGGGAGTCGGGTTTGGCGGCGGTGCGCAACCCGATCTTCCCGGCGATGCGACGCACCTCGGGCTTGGTCAGCTCGCCGATGGGCAGCGACAGCCCGGCGAGCTGGTCCTGGCCCAACATGGCCAGCACGTAGGACTGGTCCTTGGCGGTGTCCACACCGCGGGCGACTCGCCGGGTCGAGGTGCCCGGTTCGGTGACCACACGGGCGTGGTGGCCGGTGGCGATCCGGTCGAAGCCCAGAGCCCGGGCCCGTTCGGCGAGCCGGGCGAACTTGATGTGGCGGTTGCACTCGATGCAGGGATTCGGGGTACGTCCCGCGGCGTGCGCGGCCACATAGGGCTGGACGACCGCGGCGTCGAAGTCGGCTTCGAAGTTGAACGTGTGATGTTCGATGCCCAGGTGGTCGGCGACCCGTCGGGCGTCGTTGACGTCGGAGATCGAGCAGCAGCCGCTGTCGGAGGCACCACCCCACAACTTGAGGGTCACCCCGACCACGTCGTGGCCGGCTTCGGTGAGCAGCGCGGCGGCGACCGACGAGTCGACCCCGCCGGACATGGCGACCATGATCCTGGTCCGCTCGCTCATGCCGCCCGAGCCCCGCGCAGCCGTTCGACCGCGTCGACGACCGCCGCCACGGCGAGGTCGATGTCGGCTTCGGTCGTGTCCCGGCCCACCGAGATCCGCAATGCGCCGGCGGCCAGATGGTCGGGGACACCCATCGCGGTGAGGACGTGGGAGACCTCCAGTGCACCGGCGGCACAGGCCGAGCCCGCCGAGGCCTCCACCCCGGCCTGGTCGAGCAGAAACAGCAGCGCTTCGGACTCCACGCCCTCGAAACACAACTGCACGGTGCCCCCCACCAGCCGGTCGCGCCCCGACGGTCCGGTCCCGGCCGGCTCGACCACGTCGTCGAGCGCGGCGGTCACCGCGTCGGCGAAGCGGTCCCGAAGCGTGGCGGCGCGCATCGCGGCCTGCTCGCGCTCGGCAGCGGCCAGGCTCAGGGCCCGAGCCAGGCCCACGGCGCCGACGACGTTCTGGGTTCCGCTGCGCCGCTCGTCCTCCTGACCACCGCCAAGCAGGTGCGCCGCCAGGGGCGGGGCACCCCGAAGCACCAGCGCACCGGTGCCGACCGGGGCACCGATCTTGTGGCCGGTGAGCGTGACCAGGTCGGCCGCAGCCGTCGCGGTGGCCAGGTCCAGCCACGCCGCACCCTGCACGGCGTCGGTGTGCACCGGGGTGCCCGGGGCGTGTTCGGCCACGGTGGCGGCCACCGCGTCCAAGGGCTGGGCGACACCGTTCTCGTTGTTGACCAGCATCACCGACACCAGCGCAACGCCACCGTCGGCTGCGGCGGCTTCCAACTGGTCGGCCAGGTCGTCCAGGTCGACGGTGCCGTGCGCGTCGACGGCCACGATGCGGCCGCCGCGGTACCGCACCGGCTCGAGTACCGAGTCGTGTTCGACCGCGCTGCACACCACGGCGCCGGCGCGCCGCTCGGCCACGCCGTGGACCGCCAAATTGTTCGCCTCGGTACCGCCGGAGGTGAACACGACGCCGCCGGGATCGGCGCCGAGCACCTCGGCGACCTCGTCGCGGGCGTCGTCGAGCAGCCGGCGGGCCCGTCGACCGGACCCGTGCAGGGACGAAGGATTGCCCAGGGGACGCGCGCGGACCTCGTCGGTCACCTCGGCCACCTCGTCGCGCAACGGTACGGTGGCAGCGTGATCCAGGTACACGCGCATGGCCTCAAGGTTACGGCCGGCCGCGGCACCGCCACCATCGGCCGCGCCGCCCGTCCGGGTCCGGGCCGGGTTCGCCTGGTGCCCACTACGCTGCAGGACGTGAGGTTTCCCAGGGTCGTCGCAGGGTCGGGTTCATGAGTGAGCTCCGCCTCAACCCGCTGACCGGCCGGTGGGTGACGATCGCGACCGAACGGGCGGCGCGTCCCGACGAGTTCCCGCCCACGAGCCTGGCCGTGGAGGCCGACCCGTCACGACCGTGCCCGTTCTGTCCGGGAAACGAGGAGGACACCCCGCCGGCGTTGGAGACCTACGGCGAGGACGCGTCCTGGCGGGTTCGGGTGGTGCCGAACCGGTATCCGGCGTTCTCGGGATCCGAACCCCTGAGCGTCGCCAACCTGGGCCCGTTGTTCCGTCGGGCCGACGCCAGCGGCATCCACGAGGTCCTGATCCTCACCCCGGACCACCAGGGCACCTTCGCCGACCTGCCCGACGACCAGGTGACCTACGCGATGGCGGCGATCCGGGACCGGCTGCGCGCGCACGCCGAGGCGCCCCAGGTGCGCTACACCCAGGCGATCGTGAACTTCGGACGCGAGGCGGGCGCGTCGCTGCGCCACCCCCACGGCCAGCTCCTGGGCATTCCCTTCGTGCCGGGCGAGGTCGCCGACGAACAGTCCGGGTTCCGCCGGTTCGGCGCGAGCTGCGCGTTGTGTTCGCTGATCGAGGCCGAGGCCGACGCGGCACACCGGGTGGTCCACGACGGCGACCATGCGATGGTGCTGTGCCCGTTCTGGTCGGGGGTGCCCTACGAGATGCTGGTCGTGCCCAAGGTGCACAACGGGCACCTGCGCGACGCCGACGACGCCACGATCACCGGGGTGGGCATCGCGGTCCGGGACGCGCTGGTGGCGCTACGCGACCGGGCCGGTGATCTGGCCTACAACGTGGTGGTCCACACCCTGCCCCACCACCACGACTCCCGGTACCACTGGCACGTCCACATCGTGCCCCGGGTGGCCAGCGTCGTGGGCTTCGAGCAGGGCACCGGGGTGCTGATCAACATCGTGCCTCCCGAGGCCGCCGCCGAACTGCTGGCTCACTGAGGACCGGGTCGCGCCGGACACCGGGGCGTGGGCCGGGGCGGCCGCTCCGGTGTAGCGGTTGCCGCGGTCCGCGGCGACGTCGGCGGCGACGATCGACGCGGCGATGAAGAGCAGGCTCAGGCCGATGCCCCCGGCCCAGGCGATGAGCGTGCGGGTGCGGCGGTCGGCACGCGGCATGCGGTCGGGCAGGTCCACGATCACGAACCCGGCGATCGCGCCGCCGACGAGTCCACCCACGTGCCCGCCGACCGAGATGTAGCTGGACAGGGTGAAGGTGATCACCAGGTTGATGACGACCAGCCCGACCAGGCCGGTGTTGCGCAGGGCCACACCCCGGGCCTTGGCGATCGCCAGGAGGCCGCCCATGAGCCCGAAGATCGCGCCGGAGGCGCCCACGGTGATCGAGTCCGGCGAGGCGATCAGGGCGCCGAGGGATCCGGCGAACAGCGACGCGAAGTACACCAGGCCCAGGCGGAGCCGACCGAGTTGTTCTTCGAAGATGCGGCCCAGGATGTAGAGCACCCACATGTTGACCGCCAGGTGGATGATCCCGGCGTGGATGAACCCGGAGGTCAACAGGCGGTACCACTCGCCGTGGGCGACACCCACGTAGTCGGCGTATCCCACGACCCGGCCGCCCACGTAGGCGACCTTGCTGGGCAGGTTGGCGTACAAGCCGCCCTTGGAGATGGCCTCGGGCGCGGTGGTGAGCAGGTCCTCGGTGCGCCAGATGATCTGGCCGACCAGCCAGACGGCGATGTTGAGGCCCATCAGGACCAGGGTCAACACGGGCTGGCCCGGGCCCAGCCCTCGACCCCGCACGACCCGGGTGTGTTCCCGGGCCACGCACTCGGGACAGTGGAACCCGACCGACGCCTGATGCATGCACCTGGGGCAGATCGGACGGTCACAGCGCTGGCACACGACGCCCGCGGGGGCATCGGGGTGGCGGTAGCAGGTGCGGACACCCTGGTGTTGTGCGCTCACGGGTTTCTCATCGTACCGGTCCGGGCCCGGGCGACCACGAGCCGACCCGGCGGGTCACCTAGTTGCCGATCAGACGCTGCAACGCCTCGAGTGGGATCGGCTCCAGGGCGGGTCGGTTCGCCCGCTCATAGGCCACCTCATAGGCGGCGCGTGCGACCTCACCCAGGTCGACCGCCGCGGCGATGTCCACGTCGTCGCCGATCCCCCGGCCCTTGCGGTAGCCCTCCAGGAAGGCGCTGGCGTTGCGGTCGACCCATTGGGCGGCGCCGGCCAGGACCGCGGTGTCCTCGAGGTCCGGTTCCACCCGCGCCGCGCGGGTCATGGCGGCCACGTAGTCGAACGAGCGCAGCATCGACCCCACGTCGAACCATCCCGGGCGTGGCCGCCAACGCTCGGCGGTCGGCAGCAGCGGGGCCCCCTCGAAGTCAAGGATCAGCCAGCCCAGGTCGCTGCGCAGGAGCTGGCCCAGGTGCAGGTTCCCGTGGACCCGCACGGTCGTCAACTGTTCGTCCAGGCTGGTGCGCCTGCGGTCGGCCCAGGCCTCCACGGCCGCGGCGTCCAGACCCTCCACCTCCAGGCCCACCACCGTCTCGGTCAGTTCGTCCAGCAGCTCGTCGCGGGCCACCGGGGTGGCGCCGTAGGCGGCTGCGGAGGCGGTGTGCATCTCGGCGAGCATCTGGCCGATCCGGCGGGCCTCGGCGGAGAAGTCCCCCGGTGAGAGCTGGGGGTCCAGCCCCGAGGCGAAAAGTTCACGTAGGGACGCCTCGGCCAGGTCGAGCCCGTTCGCCGCCCCGGGCAGGAACGGCCGCCGGATCGCCAGGTCCATGTCGCGGTGGTGCCAGGCCTCCACGGTCTGCAGGGTCGCCCGGAAGCCCTGGTCCCAGAGCTTCTGGGGCAGGTCCACACCGGGGTTGACGCCCGGGCGCACCCGCCGGAACACCTTGCACAGCCAGGCCTCGTCCGCGACCACCGACGTCGAGGTCTTGCCGGCGGTCAGTTTGCGCACACTGCGTACCCCGTGCAGGTCGTCGAACATCTGGGCGAGGGCCACGATCGTGAGGTCCGGGTCGACCAGGGCGTCGTAGGCGAGCCATTCGCTTCCGTCACCGGCGAGGGTGCCCAGCACCCGGGAGGTGGCGCCGATCAGGAACCCCGGCGAGGGCACCGAGGGTCGCAGTCCGATGAGGACCTGGTAGGACCCCACGTCGGTGCCGTCCATGGTGGTGTCCAGGATCGCCCAGATGAGCCCCGGGTTGCCCTCACGCCAGACCTCGCGGTGGCGCACCGTGACGCTCACGTCGACCTGCTCGCCGTCCTGGAGCCGGTTGCGGGCCTCGCCGTGCGCGAACCAGGGCTGGCGGGCCAGGTAGTCGGGGAGGAAGGGGTCGATGTCGGACGGCGCGATCATGGGTGCAGAGGTCCCTCGGGTACCAGAGTGAACCAGAAGAATCCGTACGGGGGAAGGGTGAGGGGCCAGCCCCGACCGGGATCGTCGGTGGAGATCGCGCCGAAGGGGACCTGGCCGATCATCTCCACGGGGGTGTGTCCGGCGTAGGCGCCCAGGGTGAGCTCGGCGGGTTGGGCCAACCCGGACAGGTTGTTGACGCACAGCACGACCTCGTCGCTGGCCTCGTCGCGGCGCACGTAGGCCAGGATCGCGGGGTTCTGCACGCCGACCACCTCGAAGGTGCCGGTGCCGAACACCGGGTACTGGCGTCGGATCGCGATCATCGTCTGGATCCAGTGCAGGAACGACGATGGGTCCCGCAGCGACGACTCGACGTTGACCGCCTGGTAGCCGTAGACCGGGTCCATCAGCGGGGGCAGGTAGAGCTGGGCGAAGTCGGCCTGGGAGAACCCGGCGTTGCGGTCCGGTGACCACTGCATCGGGGTGCGCACCGCGTCGCGGTCGCCCAGGTAGATGTTGTCGCCCATGCCGATCTCGTCGCCGTAGTAGAGCACCGGCGATCCGGGCAGGCTGAAGAGCATCGCGTGGAACAGCTCGGCGACCCGCCGGTCGTTGTCGAGCAGGGGGAACAGCCGCCGGGCGATCCCCTCGTTGCGTTTCATGCGCGGGTCGCGGGCGTACTCGGCGTACAGGTAGTCGCGTTCGTCGTCGGTGACCATCTCGAGGGTCAGCTCGTCGTGGTTGCGCAGGAACAGACCCCACTGGCAGCCTTCTGGGATCGGCGGGGTCTCGGCCAGGATCTCGGTGATGGGAAAGCGCTGGGCGCGCCGCACCGCCAGGTACATCCGGGGCATGAGCGGAAAGTGGAAGCACATGTGGCACTCGTCGCCATCGCCGTAGTAGTCGACGACATCGGCGGGCCACTGGTTGGCTTCGGCCAGCAGGACCCGCCCGGGGCCGAACTCGGTGTTGACGGTGGCCCTGATGCGTTTGTGGTAGGCTTGTGTCTCGGTCTGGTTCTCGCATCTCGTGCCGTCGCGTTCGAACAGGTAGGGCACCGCGTCGAGCCGGAACCCGTCCAGGCCCAGATCCAACCAGTAGCGCACCACGTCGAGCATCGCCTCGGCGACCTCGGGGTTGTCGTAGTTGAGGTCGGGCTGGTGGTGGAAGAACCGGTGCCAGTAGTACTGGCCGCGCTGGGGATCCCAGGTCCAGTTGGACGCCTCGGAGTCGGAGAACACGATGGGCACGTCGGACCACCGCTGGTCGTCGTCGCCCCACACGTACCAGTCGGCCTTGGGATTGGTGGCGTCGGAGCGGGATTCGACGAACCAGGGGTGCGCGTCGGAGGTGTGGTTGATGACCAGGTCGGCGATGACCCGGATGCCCCGGGCGTGG
>CAYVAS010000029.1:0-29086 GCA_964449375.1 uncultured Iamiaceae bacterium
TCATCTGCACCAGACCCAACTCGGAGATGTCGAACACCTGGGTGCGGGTCTTGTCCCGGGCCAGGGCCTCCCGGAACACCCGGACCACCTCGGCGCGGTTCTTCTTGACCTCCATGTCGACGAAGTCGATCACGATGATCCCGCCGACGTCGCGCAGGCGGAGCTGGCGGGCGATCTCGACCGCGGCCTCCAGGTTGTTGGCGAACACCGTCTCCTCGAGGCTGGAGCGGCCCACGTTCTTGCCAGTGTTCACGTCGATCACGGACAGCGCCTCGGTGTGCTCGATGATCAGCGAACCTCCCGAGGGCAGCCACACCTTGCGGTCCAGGGCCCGCTGGAGCTGCTCGACGACCCGGTGCCGTTCGAACAGGGGCAGCTCCTCGGACTCGGCGTCGTAGAAGGCAACCCGCTCGGCCAACGCCGGGGACACGCTGGCGACATAGTCGTGGACGTCCTCGAAGATCGCCCGGTCGTCGATCACCACCGAACGGAAGTCCTTGGAGAACTCCTCGCGGATCACCCGCAACGCCATGTCGGGTTCGCGGTAGAGCAACGCCGGCGCGGAGGCCTTCTTGGCGAGGGCGTCGATCTTCTCCCACTGGGCGACCAGCCGGGCCAGGTCCCGTTCGATCTCGGCGGCGGTGATCGACTCGGCGGCGGTGCGCACGATCACGCCGTGGCCCTCGGGGCGGGCGCGGTCCACGATCTTGCGCAGCCGCTTGCGTTCGGCGTCGCCGAGACGCTTGGAGATCCCCACGGTGCGCGAGTTGGGCACCAGCACCACGAACCGGCCCGGCAACGACACCTCCTGGGTGAGGCGGGCGCCCTTGTGCATGATCGGGTTCTTGGTGACCTGACACAGGATCGTCTGACGGGGCTGGAGGAGCTGTTCGATCCGGGCGTCGTCGCGCACCTCGATGTCCTCGGCGTCGAAATGCAGGTCGCCCCGGTACAGCACGGCGTTCTTGGGAGTGCCGATGTCGACGAAGGCGGCCTCCATGCCGGGCAGCACGTTCTGGACCCGACCCAGGTAGATGTTGCCGTGGATCTGGGTGATGTCGTCGGAGGGGCGGGCCAGGTAGTGCTCGATCAGCGAACGGCCCTCGAGGATCGCGATCTGGGTGGCCCCGTCCTGGGCGTGCACGGCCATGAGGTAGCGGCCCACGGGTTTGCCGTGCCGGGTGCGGCCCCGACGTTCCTCGAGCACGTCGTCGTCGAGCTCGATGGCTTCGCCTCCGGTCAGCGCGGTGACCGGGTTGGCCACCCCCGAACGCACCCCTTCGGGTTCGCGCCCACGGGCGACCTTGGCCGACCCCTTGCCCCCCGAACGGCCCCGGCCGCCGCGGCGCCGCCTCTTCCGGGACCGGCCCTGGCCCTGGTCCGATCCGCCACCGCCGTCGGCCTTGCCGCCGCCGCGTGAAGCGTCGGCACCCGGCGCGGGCGCCGGGGCCGGGCGGGTGTCACCGATGCGGGGTTTCGCCGGAACCCCCGCATCTCCGGCGCCGGCCGCGCCCGACGGAGAACCGGCCCGCTCGACCTCGGGGGTGCGGACCAGGCCCCGTTCGGCATCCGCCGGGGAAGCCCGACCCTCACGGGCCGGCTTGGGCAGCTCCTCGGGTTCGGCGCTCGAGCCCCTCTCGGGTGCCGCGGTCTTCGGTCCGGTCGGGTCGCTTCCCGACGCCGGGGCGGATCGGTCACCGGAGCCGTCGGCTCCCCCGCCACCTGCGGAGGTCGTGCCGGCTCCACCGCCGCCTGAAGAACCCCGGCCACGGCCGCCACGGCGGCGTCGCTTGCGCCCGCCTCCCGAACGCGCCGGTTGGTCACCGTCACCACCAGAGCGACCGGTGCCGCCCTCACTTTGGCCGGCTCCGCGCTCGGAGGTGGTCCCGTTGGTGGTCGCGCCGGCCGCGGCAGCGGCCTTCGCGGCGGAGGGCTCGTCCCGGCCTGCGTCAGCCCGCCCCGAACCGGGCCCGGGCTGGGAACTGCCCGGTGCCGGGCGCGTCGAGGCGCCCGACGAGGGCCGGTCCGCGTCGCGGGGGCCGGGGTTCGGTCGATCGTTGTCGCGCGGCGCCTTCGGGGCGCCCGCGTCGCCGGACGGCACGTCCGGGGTCGTCGGTTCGTTCATGGAGAATCCTCACAAGATGATGGCCATCCCGGTCGCGCCCGTGACGCCCCCGACGCGGAGGTCGCGTTCGGTGGGCGTGCGGCGCCGACAGACGGCTCGGAACCGGACCGCTCGGTCCGTTCCGGGTTCCCAGCGTCGCGGCGAGGAACAGAATGGCTCGAAAAATGCTGATCTGAGGCGTCCGCCCGAGCAACCCGAGGGTGGCCCGGGTCTCCGTGGGCGTCCCCGGTGGGGACGACGGCGACGGGGACGAAAAAGATCGCATGGCAGACCCGAGCCTAGTGGGCGACCCGCGACCCGCCGGTCACCGCCGATGGACCAGGCCGGACGCGCCGGACCGGCCCGCCTTCGAGCGCTCCTCGGCGTGCCTCAGGCGAAGCGCCGCGCGTGCACGTTCAGCACCAGACCCACCGCCAGGAAGTTCGCCAGCGTCGACGAGCCCCCATAGGACATGAACGGCAACGGAATGCCGGTGATGGGCATGATGCCCATGGTCATCCCCACGTTCTCGAAGATCTGGAACAGGAACATCGCCAGCACACCGGCACACACATAGGAGCCGAAGTCGTCGCGGGCGAGCTGCGCGGTGCGCCACACCCGGACCACCACCACCGCCATGACCGCCAGCAGCGACGCGGCACCCACGAAGCCGAACTGTTCGGCCAGCGCGGTGAAGATGAAGTCGGTGTCCTGTTCGGGCACCTGACCGGTGCGGGTCTGGGAGCCGTTGAACAGCCCGCGCCCCCACAGCCCACCGTGACCGATGGCGATCTTGGCCTGGTCCAGGTTGTAGGCGGCGCCCTGGCTGTGCGCGGCGGCCACGCCGGTGTCGGTCTGGGTGAAGAACACCGTCAAGCGGTCGGCCTGGTACTGCTTGAGCGCGCCCGAGGTCACGATCGACGCCCCCACCACCACCGCCAGCAGCGCCAGCACCACCAGATAGCGGCCCTTGGTGCCGCCGATCCACAGGATCGTGGGCACCATCGCCACGAACACCAGCGCAGTGCCCAGGTCGCCCTGGAGCAGCACCAACACGATGGGAATGCCCGACACCGCCAGCAACGCCGCGACCCGCGGCAGGGTGGGTTCGCCCCGGTAGTGCGCGGCCAACCCGGCGATACCGATGATGAAGGTCACCTTGGCGATCTCGGAGGGCTGCAACTGGAACATGCCCAGATCGATCCAGCTCTGGGCCCCTTTGTGTTCTGTCCCGATCGGCGTGAGCACCAGCACCAGCAACGCCAGACCCGCCCCGTAGATGAACGGCGCCCAGTCGCGCAGATGCCGGTAGTCGATCGCCACGACCACCGCCGCGGCGACGATGCCCAACACCACGAAGAAGCCCTGCTTGGCGACCTGGGAGTAGTAGTAGGGCGGGGTCGCGCCCCGGGTGGTGGAGTACACCATCAACAGCCCGACCGCCGAGATGACCAGCACCGACACGATCAGCACCCAGTCCAGGTGCCGGTGGGGCGCGGCCGGATCGTGGCGCAACGACCCCAGCGACCCGGACCCGGACCGGCCCCGGCGGCGCAACGTGGTGGCCACGGCTTCAGCGACCCCCCGCGGCCACCGCGCCCGGCGTGGTCGTCTCGGTGGTGCCCTCGGATCCTCCGGCGGTCACCGCGTCCGCGTCCGGCCCGACCCCGGCGCCCGCAGCGCCGGCAGGCACGCGGGCGTCGCCGGCGTCGTCACCCGGGCCCGAGACCGCCGCGGCACCAGGAGGCGGCGGGGCGAAGGGGATCGTGGGTTCCACGGTGGGCCAGCCCCCGGTCGCGGCGACCGGTTCGAGCATGGCCCGCACCACCGGCGCCGCCGACGACGAGCCGTACCCGGCCTCCTCGAGCACCGCGATGCCCACGTAGCGGGCGTCCTCGGTGGGACCGAAGCCCACGAACAGGGCGTGGGAGAACTTGTCCCGCCCCGAGGCGTCCTGACCGGTCTGGGAGGTACCGGTCTTGCCGGCCACCGGGAACCGGTCGAAGGGGAACCCGGCGAACACGTCCGAGGCGGTGCCGTGCGGTTGGGTCGACTGGGTGACCCCGGCGAGACCCTGCATGATCGCGGCGTGCCAGGCCGGTTGCAGGGCGACGTGGCCGATCTTGGCCGGTTCGGGCTGTTCGACGATGTCGGCCAGGTCGGTGGGCACCCCGTCGTCGCCGAGAGGAGCGAAGGGGGTGAGCACCCGCAGTAGCAGCGTGGGCCGGTACCGGTCACCGCCGTTGGCGAACTGGCCGTAGGCGTTCGCGATCTGCAACGGGGTGGCCAGCATGTCGCCCTGGCCGATCGCCAGGTTCAGGCTCGTGCCGGTGTACCAGTTCGGGTCCTGGTAGTCGTCGGGGTACTCCGCGACCAGCTTGCGCAGCCGTTCGGGGGTGGGGATGGGCACCGCCTTCTCGTCGGGCAGGTCGATGCCCGACAACTGGCCGAACCCGTACTGTTCCGCGGTCTTCTGCAGCGCGGTCTCCCCGTAGGTGCCCCGGCCCTCCCAGAAGCGCTGACCGATGTTGTAGAAGTACACGTTGGAGGACTGGGTCAGCGCCCGGGGCAGCGAGATCGGGCCCAGGCTCCCCTCCCCTCGGTCGTTCCAGAACCGGGTTCCGCCCACCTCGACATAGCCGTTGTCGACGTAGATCGAATCGGGCGTGACGATGCCGTGCTGCAGCGCGGCGGTCGCCGAGATCAGCTTGAAGGTCGACCCGGGCGCGTACAGCCCGGCCACCGCGCGGTTGGTCAGGGGCGCGTGTGCGTCCTCGTGCTGCAACGCCCGCCACTCCTCCTCGGAGATCGCCGGGACGAACAGCGTCGGGTCGAAGGTCGGATACGACGCCATGGACACGACCTGGCCGGTCGCCGGGTCCATCAGCATCGCCGCCGCGCCCGGCACCGGCGGATACCCCAGGTCCGTCGGGGTGTCGCGCACCTGTTCGACCTGAGCGGCCAGCGCCGCCTCGGTGGCGGCCTGGGCGTCGATGTCCAGGGTGAGCTGCACGTCGTTGCCCGGTTCGGGTTGCACCGTCTCGATGGTGCGCACGATCCGACCCGCCGGGGTGACCTCCACGACCCGTTCTCCGTCGACGCCGCGGAGCTGCTCCTCGAAGGCCTGCTCCACGCCCGACAGGCCAACCTGGGCGTCCTTGGGGTAGGGATCGGCGTCGTCGGCGTGGGCCTCCCACATCTGTTCGGGGATCGGCCCGACCCGGCCCAGGACCTGGGCGGCGAGCCGGCCGTAGTGGTACTGGCGCAACAGGCGCGTCTCGGCCACCACGCCCGGGTAGTCGGCCTGGTGTTCGACCAGCTCCACCAACAGTTCGTCGGAGACGTTCTCGGCCAGGGGCACCGGGTCGAATGGACCGACCTGGTTGATGGCCAGGTCCTCCTCGATGCCCTCGGCGGTGTAGGGCTCCTTCGGGTCCTCGAAGTGGTTCAACAGCGCCGCCACCCGTGAGATCACCGCGTCGCGGTCGGGGGCGTCGTCGAGCTTCTGACGGTCGATGGTGACCACCTTGGTGGGCGCGTTGTCGACCAGCACCTGGCCGTTGCGGTCCAAGATCCGGCCCCGGGGTGCCGGGATCGTCACCGTGCGCGTCGAGTTGCGGGCGGCGACCTCCTCATAGGCGGGCGCGTTGAGCACCTGCAGATACCACAGCCGCGCGAACAGCGCAGCGAACACGCCCAGGCACACCAGTCCCAGCGCGCGGTACCGCACCCGGCGATCCGCGGTCACCATCGGCCCAGCCCCTGGATCCGGGGGGTGTCCTCTTCGGCGAAGGCCCAACCCATGACCGCCCGCGCCGGCAGGCACAACAGGGCGGTCGACACCGTCACCACCACCGCCACGGTGGGCACGTGGGTGACGGTGAACAGGTGCTGGTCGAGCACCTCACCGACCCAGGCATAGGCGTACACCGCCACGAAGGCCGCGACCGTGGCGGTCAGCAACGGGATCAGTCGGCTGCTGCGCAGGATCCCGATCTGGGACACGCCCACGCCGTAGCCGACCAGCGTGTAGACCAGCGCGGTCAGCCCGACCGGGCCGATGCCCACCAGGTCGATGAGCAGTCCGCAGGCGAACCCGATCGCGGCGCCCGCCTCGGGCCCTGCGGCCAGGCCGGCGGCGATGGTGGCCACCAGCACCAGGTCGACGAGCGCGCCTTCGATCGGCAACTGGGCGGCCACCGCGACCTGCAGCGCGACCGCCGCGAAGGCCACGAAACTGACCTTGGCGACGCGGAGCAGGGTCACAGCGGCGTCACGGGGTCGGCTCCCAGAGCACGACCCGCACGATCGAGAGGCGTTCGAAGTCCACGTGGGGGTCCACGTCGACGCGCTGTTGGGTGCGGTCGGTGGTGGGGGCCACGTCCGACACGGTGCCCACCGGGATGCCCGGGGGGTAGGTGCTGGTCGACACGCCACTGGTGTAGACCGGATCGTCTTCTTCGACTCGTACGTTCGCGAGGATGCCATCGGAGATTCGGATGTGTCGGCCGGGACCCATGCCGTGGGCCTCGCCGGTGGTTCCAGGATCCTCCATATCGCCCCGGGCGTAAACCTTCACGAAGAACGCCAGGTTCGGGTCGGTGATGGGTTGCACCTTGGCCTCGCCCCCCGACACCGTGGCCACCCGGCCCACCAGGCCCTGGTCGGTGACCACCGCCATGCCCTTCTTGATGCCGTCACCCGAACCCCGGTCGATGGTGATCGAGTCCTGGAAGTTCGTCACCGGCCCGGAGGTGACCTGCGCGGCCACGGTGGGCAGATCCTCCAGGTAGGTGATGTCGGCCTGGGCGAGGAGCTGGCGGTACAGGCGCCGGTCGATCTGGTCCTGGACCTTCTTGGCTTCGAGCTCGTCGACGCGTCGGCGCAGCGCTTCGTTCTCGTCCTCGAGGTCCGAGTAGTCGAAGGCGGCGTTCCACAGGTTGGCGAAGGGCCGCCCCACCCAGGCGGCCGCGTCGCGCACCGGTCCGAACACCGACCCGGTGACCCGACCGACGGCCTGGACCGGTTCGGTGGAGCGGAAGTTGACGGTGAGGATCGTCAACGACGTCAGCACCAGGAGCACGAGAGTGAAGCGACGACGACGGCGGGACCGCCCCGGGGAGGCCACCAGGTTCCGCTACTCAGTCGTCAGGGGTCGTGCCGAACATTCCCCCGCCTTTGACCCCGATCTCCTCGAGCCACTGCCCCGAGCCGATCGCGACCGAGTGCAGCGGGTTGTCCGCGGTGATGATCGGCATGCCGGTCTCGTGCTCGAGGCGGGCTTCCAGTCCGTGCAGCAGCGCTCCCCCGCCGGTCACCATGATGCCCTTCTCCATGATGTCCGCGGCGAGTTCCGGAGGGGTCTTGTCGAGGGTCGTCTTGACCGCGTCGACGATGGCGTCGACGGGTTCGGCGAGCGCCTCGCGGATCTCGTCGGTGGAGGTGACGATCGTCTTTGGCAGCCCGGTCACCAGGTCACGTCCGCGGATCTCGGCGTGCATCTCCTCCTGGAGCGGCCACGCCGAACCCAGCGCGATCTTGACCTCTTCGGCGGTGCGTTCGCCCAGAGCCAAGCTGTATTCCTTCTTGATGTACTGCACGATCGAGTCGTCCAGTTCGTCACCGCCGACGCGCACCGACTGGGACGCCACGATCCCACCCAGGGAGATGACCGCCACCTCGGTGGTGCCGCCGCCGATGTCGACGACCATGTTCCCGGTCGGTTCGTGCACGGGCAGCCCCGCGCCGATCGCCGCGGCCATGGGCTCTTCGATGATGTGCGCGGGCTTGCGGGCGCCGGCGAACTCGGCGGCCTCCTGCACCGCGCGCTGTTCCACCCCGGTGATGCCCGACGGCACGCACACGACCATGCGCGGCTTGGACCAGCGGCGCTGGTGCACCTTGTTGATGAAATAGCGCAGCATCTTCTCGCACATCTGGAAATCCGCGATGACCCCGTCCTTCAAGGGACGGACCGCGGTGATGTAGGCCGGGGTGCGGCCGATCATGCGCTTGGCCTCGGTCCCCACCGCCAGCAGCCGGTCGTCCCGGGTCGACACCGCCACCACCGACGGTTCGTTGAGCACGATGCCGCGGCCGCGCACGTACACCAGCGTGTTGGCGGTGCCCAGATCGACCGCCATGTCGCGACCCATGAGCGATGAGAAGACGGATTCGGTCATGAGAGAGGTTGCCTCTTCCCAGGGGGCGTGGTGTGGTACAGATGGGACGGCCCGGGTCCGCCATTCCCGCCGCGCCGGGACGATGGATCAGGGTGGGAGACGCGCCGGAGGTCGATCTGGCGAGCCTAGCGAACCGGGCCAGTCTACGCACCGTCACCAAACTGCAACAATGGTCACGTCGCGCGGCGCAGGTCGAACGCGGCGCCGCTACAGGCGGCGAAGCGCCGGTGGGAGTGCTCCCCTCCTGGGTGGGGTCGGCCGACGAGGGTTCAGGCGCCGTCGGCGGCGGCCGGGCGACTCAGCCCAGTTCGGGGAACCACAGCGCGATCTCGGCCACGGCCGATTCGGGCCCGTCGGAGCCGTGGACCAGGTTCTCCCCGGTGGTCGTGGCCAGGTCGCCCCGGATCGAACCGGGTTGGGCGTCGTCCACCGAGGTGGCGCCCATGATCGTGCGGACCAGGTGCCAGGTGTTGTCGGCGGGTCCCTCCACGACCATCGCCAGCACCGGCGAGCGGGTGATGAACTCGATCAGCTCGCCGAAGAAGGGTTTGTCGGCCAGGTCCGCGTAGTGCTGCTCGGCGAAGGTCCGGTCCACCGAACGCAGCTCGGCGGCCACCAGACGCAGGCCCTTGGCCTCCAGCCGGGCGATGATCTGACCGGTCAGCCCCCGCTCCACGGCGTCGGGCTTGCACATGACGAAGGTGCGGTTCACGCCCGGCAACGCTAGGTCGCCACGAGGGGCCCACGCGAATCACCTGGCTCGATCGTGCTGCACACGCCGCGGAAACGGTCCGCGGCGGGTGGCGACCTCAGCCCACCGCGTCGGCCGGACCGGCCTCGCCGGCCCACTGTCCGTCGGCGGCCAGGGTGAGGATCTCGGCGCCGTCGTTGGTCACCGCGAGGGTGTGTTCGAACTGCGCGGTGCGCCGGCCGTCCCGGGTGACCGCGGTCCAGTCGTCGTCCCAGAGCCGGTGCTGCCAGTCGCCCAGGGCGATCATCGGTTCGATCGTGAAAGTCATGCCCTCCTCGATGATCCGGGTGTCGTTGGGATCGTGGTAGTGCAGCACCGCCAGGTCCGAATGGAACGTCTCGCCCACGCCGTGGCCGATGAAGGCCCGCACCACACTGAAGCCGTAGGCCTCGGCATGATCCTGGATCGTGCGACCGATCTGGTTGAAGGGACGGCCCGGCGCGACCTGTTCGATGGCGCGCTCCAGACACTCCCGGGTCACCCGCACCAGACGCTGCGACAACGGGTCCACCGTGCCCACACACCAGGTGGCGTTGGTGTCGCCGTGGACGCCCTCGCGGTACAGGGTCACGTCCAGGTTGATGATGTCGCCGTCCTGCAGCGGTCGGCTGTCGGGGATCCCGTGGCAGATGACCTCGTTGACCGAGGTGCACACCGACTTGGGGAACCCGCCGTAGTTGAGCGGGCTCGGATACCCACCCGCGGCGATCGCCTCGTCGTGGCACAGCTCGTCGAGTTCGTCGGTGGTCACCCCGGGAGCGACCGCGGCGCCCACGGTGCGCAGGATCTCCGCGGCGGCCCGACCGGTGCGCCGCATCCGGTCGATCACCTCGGGTGACTTGACGTCGGACTCGCCGCGCACGCTGCGCTCGCCGGTGTCGGCGTAGGGCGGACGCTCGATGTGGTCGGGCACGGAGCGGGTGGGCGACAGCCGGTGGGGTCGCATCGGCTCGAACGACGCCCGGTGGCAGCGCTTGAACTTGCGACCCGAGCCACAGAAGCACGGGTCGTTCGCGCGCAGCCGGGTCGGGTCGGCCAGGGTGGGGATGCTCAACGGTCCTCGGCTCCTTCCTCGGTGAACCCGTAGGCGTCCAGGGCTTCGGCCACCACGAGATCGTCGTTGCCGCCGGGCTGGCCGATCCTCACGGTCACCGGCGCGGTGGCGGCCCGGTCGTCGCGTTCGGCCTCGTGCCAGGCCCGGATCCAACTCGCCGGATCCGGGTCGCCGCCCAGACCCGCCAAGGCCTCGCCATGGAGCAGCGCCCGACGGGCCTCGCCGATCACGTAGAGCGAACCCGACACCAGCACCAGGTCCTCGGAGGTGGCCAGGGCCAGGGCCCGGCGCACCGCGTCGGTCACATCCGGCACCGCTTCGGCCACCACGCCCAGCCCGTCGGCGGCCGCGGCGATCTTGGCCGCCGGGATCGCCCGGGGCGAATCCGGGGTGCACGCGATCAGGAACCCGGCCTCGGGCGCGCCGAGCGCCTCGAGCATCTCCACGGGGTCCCGTCCGGCGAGCAGGCCCACCACCAGCACCAGCGAGCCTCCCAGGGTGAAGTCCTCGGCCACCGTGCGGGCCGCGGCGCGGGCGCCGTCGGGGTTGTGGGCCCCGTCGATGATCACGGTGGGCTCGTTGCCCACCACCTCGAAGCGGCCCGGTACGCGCACCGCCGCGAATGCCTCGCGCACCAGGTCCGCGTCCAGGGGTCGGTTGAGGAGCGCCTCGGTGGCGGCCAGCGCGAGCGCCGCGTTGGTCGCCTGGTGGGCGCCGTGCAGGGGCAGGTAGATGTCGTCGATGCGCTGGGACGGCGTGGTGATCGACACCATCCGACCTCCCAGCGCGACCCGGTCGTCCACGACATCGAAGTCCCGACCGGCCACCAAGACCTCCGCGGCCGGCGCGGCGGCGAACACCTCGGCCAGGTCCGGGTCGGTCTCGCCCAGCACCAGGGTGGCGCCCTCGGCCACGATCCCGACCTTCTCCTCGGCGATCCGGCGTCGCCAGTCGCCCTGGCCGTCGGTGTGGTCCCGGCCCACGTTGGTGATCACCGCGACCGTCGCGTCGGCGACGTTGGTGGCGTCGAATCGGCCCAGCAGCCCCACCTCGACCACGGCCACGTCCACGGCGATGTCGGCGAACCAGCGGTAGGCGGCGCCCGTGAGCAGTTCGAAATAGGACGCCGGCTCCGCCAGCATCGGTTCCAGCGCCGCCAGGTCCAACAACAGCTCGGCAAACACGTCGGGATCGACCGGGTGGCCGTCGTAGCGCAGCCGTTCGGTGACCGACTCCAGATGCGGGCTGGTGTAGGCGCCCACGCCCAGGTCGGTGGCCCGCAGCAGCGCCTCGGTCATGGCCGTGACCGACCCCTTGCCGTTGGTGCCGGTGACCTGCACCACCGGATACGCGGTCTGCGGATCCCCCAGCACATGGGCGAGCTCACGCATCCGATCCAGCGACAACCCGTGGATCCGCCCGGCGGTCGCCTCGAGGTTCGCGTGGGCGTCGAGGAACGCCAGGGCCGCATGCAGGTCAGTCATCGTCGCCGTCCACGCTACCGCCGAAGGGTCGCCGAAGCGGTAGTCTTCGTGCCGTTGAACCCGCGCGGGTGTAGCTCAACGGTAGAGCATCTGGCTTCCATCCAGAAGACGGGGGTTCGACTCCCCTCACCCGCTCCGAATCGGCCCACCGGGGGCCCCTCGCCGGCTTCGGTGCGGCGGGATCCGTCGTAGGGAGCCGCGATGTCAGCGTCGTCGATCACCACCGGCTCCCTCGGTTCAGGGCCCCGGGAGGCGCTGCGCTCCGCCGACCTCGACGCCACCTACGCGCTGGCCATCGACCTGGGTACGGGCGGTCCCAAGGTCGGCCTGGTGAGCCTGGCGGGCACGCTGGCCTGGCACGCGCACGCGCCGGTGGCCACCCACCGCAGCGACGACGGTGGCGCCACCCAGGACGCGGACGAGTGGTGGGACGCGATCGTGGCCCTCACCCGTGACGCGTTGGCCTCGGGGGTGGTGCGACGCGCCGCGGTGGTGGCGGTGTCGGTGACCGGCCAGTACGCCAGCACCGTGCCCGTGGACGGCGCCGGCGCACCGGTCGGTGAGGCGATGATGTGGATGGACACCCGGGGCCGTCCGTACGCCCGTGCCCGGTTCGGCGGCCCGGCCGCCGGGTACGACCCGCGCATGATCGCCTCGTGGGTGCGGCGCAGCGGCGGCGCGCCGGCCCTCAGCGGCGCGGACCCCATCGGGCACCGGCTGTACCTGCAGGCCGAACGGCCCCGGGTCGCCGCGCAGGCGCGGTGGATGCTCGAACCCATCGACCAGATCACCATGCGCTTCACCGGTGTGGCGGGCGCGACCCCGGCCTCGATGGCGGTCGCCTGGTTGGTGGGGACCCGGCGCCCGGACCGGTTCACCTACGACCCGGTGCTGGTGCGCCGCTCCGGCGTGGACGCCCACCAGCTTCCGCCGCTGGGACGGTCCAACCGGTTCGTGGGCACGGTCCTGCCCTCGGTCGCCCGGCGGCTGGGTCTCGACGAAGGCGTCCGGGTGGTCGCCGCGTTGCCCGACCTGCACACCGCCGCGCTGGGCTCGGGGGCGGTCACCACCCATCGGGCGCACCTGGCGATCTCCACCTCGTCGTGGATCTCGACGCCGGTGACGGCCAAGAAGACCGACGTGGTCCGCCAGATCGCGACCGTGCCCGGCCTGGGGGACGGCGAGTACCTGGTGATCGACAACCACGAGGTCGGCGGTCTGGCCCTGGAATGGTTCCGGGACCGGATCTGGGGCGAGGGCGCGACCTACGACGACGTGCTCACCGCCGCCGAAGGTGTGCAACCGGGCTCCGGGCGGGTGCTGTTCACCCCGTGGCTCGCCGGCGAACGGTCCCCCGTCGACGACCCCCGGGCCCGGGGCGGGTTCCACAACCTGTCTCTCCACACCGGCCGGGCCGAGCTGGCCCGGGCCGTCCTCGAAGGCGTCGCTCACAACTCCCGGTGGCTGCACGAAGCCGTCGAGAAGTTCACCTCGGCCCGTCTGGATCCGGTGCGCATCGTGGGTGGCGGCGCCCAGTCGGACCTGTGGTGTCAGATCCACGCCGATGTGATGAACCGCACCATCGAACGACCCGCCGAACCGCGCCTGGCGAACCTGCGGGGCGCCGGGCTGGCCGCGGGCATCGCCACGGGGCGCCTGGATCTTGCCGAGGTCGCCGATCTGGTTTCCCCCGAGGCGACCTTCACCCCCGACCCGGCGAACCGGGAGATCTACGACCGGCTCTTCGCCGAGTTCCCGGACCGCTACCGGGCCGACAAGGCCATGTTCCACCGCCTCAACCGCAACTGAGCCCGTCCCGCCCCGACCCGGCCGGGCACCACGCGGTGCTACGGCGGGTCAGCTCATTCGTAGTCCGAGGCGCTGGCGGCCACCGAGGTGTCCCCGCCCGCCTCCTGGGCACGGCGCAGCGCGTGGCCTGCGGCGACCATCGCCAGGGTGGGAGCCTCGCCCGCCCGGGCGTGGCCCGCCGAGAACGTCGAAGCGTCGGGATACGTCTCGGACCAGGTCCCACGGATCCGGGTCAGCACCATCTCCGGGTCCTGGTCCACCCCGCCCAGGATCACCACCAGGAAACGGCCGTCACCCAGATAGCCGCAACGGTCCCGGGAGCGCACCTGGCTGCGCAACACCCGGGCGAACGCGCCGTGGCGGGCCTGGAGGTCCTCCGCGGCTGGCGCGGTCGGGCCCTCGGCGTCGTCGAAGGCGATGACGATCACGACGTCGTCGTCGCCCAAGCGACCGACCAGGTTGGTGGCCGCCTCGCCGGTGGCCAGCCCGGTCACCGGGTCCAGCGAGAGTTCCTCTTCGAGCAGGTGCCGGCCCACCGCCATCTCCAACGCGCGGGTGCCGGCCGCGGCGTAGCGGTGGAACTGACGTTCCACCAGCGACGCGTAGGCGTGGTCCCGGGGTCGTTGGACCCGCAGCGGCTCACCGTGCCCGAACGACAGGTCCACGTCGACGACCTCGACCGCGGAGGCTTCGGCGGGCGCCTCGGTCAGGCCCAGATCGTGGATCAGCTCGGTGCTCACCTTGCGGGCGGACTCGGCCGAGTCGACCCAGAGCAACTCCACGGCCGCGGCCAGCACGCTCTCGAACAGCCGCGACGCCTCGTCGGCGTCGATCCGGGTGTCGGGCGGATCCCGGTCGAGGTCGCCGGGTTCGGCCGTGCCCACCGCCCGGTCGGTGTTGCCGTGCAGGTGGTCCTCGGTGCTGAAGAACATGACCATGGACCGTTCGAGCATCTCGCGGTTCATCACCGGTGTGGTGCCTTCGTAGGCGGCGATCGACTCGATCAGCGTGGCGATCGCCGAGGGCAGGTACGGCCGCAGGTCCCCGTCGCCCATCACCCGACTGCCCTTGCGCAGGATCGCGGAGGCTTCGGGCTGGACGGTGATGTTGCGCGACTCGGCGACCCGGCGCAGCACCTCGTCGAACTGGTCGTCGTCGATGGGGGGAATGAGGATCTTGGAACCGATCCGCCGGTAGAACGCCTCGTCGGCCAGACGTGACGGGTCCAGGTTGGTCGCGAAGACGATCTTGGTGAGGAAGGGCACCTCGAACTTGGCGCCGTAATCCAGCGAAAGGAAGTCCACGTCGCGGTCCAGGGGCACGATCCAGCGGTTCAGGAGCTGTTCTGGGGTGAGCGACTGGCGGCCGAAGTCGTCGATGGTGAGCACCCCGTTGTTGGCGATCATCTGCAGCGGCGCCAGGTACACCCCGGCATCGACCTGGTAGCTCAGGTCGAGCTGACGGGCCTGGAGCTCGCCACCCACGATCACGCTGGGTCGCTTGCAGCGCACCCAGCGGCGGTCGAGCCGTTCGGGCTGGGGGTCGACGGCGGTGTGGACCATCGGGTCGTAGACGGTGACGATCTGGGAGTCGACCTCCACCGCGTGGGGGATCAACACGGTGTCGTCGTTGGTGTTGATCATGCGCTCGGCGATCGAGGTCTTCCCGGTACCGGGCGGGCCGTAGAGAAAGATGGAGCCGGGGGCGTGGATCGCCGGGCCGAGCTGGCCGAGCAGTTCGTCGGAGATGACCAGGTCCGAAAAACTCTTCCGGATCGAGTCGGGGGTGATCGTGGGCCGCTGGTGCTGGGCGGTGACCACCCGGGTGTACTCGTCGAGGCTCACCGGCACCGCGCCGGTGTACTTGGACGATTCCATGCGCTCCACGGCGAACTGCCGTCCGATCTCGGAGAGCTGCAGGATGTAGCTGCGACCCTCGGCGCCCTGGATCTCGATCATGCGGTCGTGGCGGAGCTTTTCGATCACCTGGTCGGCGAGCACCGGCGAGATGCGCAGCCGTTCGGCGAGGCGCAGGGTGGTGGTCTGGCCCTCACGGAGGATGCGCCGCACCGCGATGTCCAGCACCAGGCTCGGGGGAACCCCGAGGTCCTGGACGCGGAGCGGTTCGGCGGGATCGGCGACGAGCATTCGGTTCCTGTCGGCAGCTCTGCCGAGATTTTCACGATCCGGCGTCTGAACCCGCCGCGGCGTTCCACACACCGGAGGTGGTACCGCGGGCGTGGGTGACGGTGCGCCCTCGGCAGGATTCGAACCTGCGACCGGCCGATTAGAAGTCGGCTGCTCTATCCGGACTGAGCTACGAGGGCACGACGGTCGCGTGGCGGGTCGTCGAATCCAGCCGTCGCTGGGCCGCCGATGACCGGACCGGGCCCATGGTAGATGCGTGCCGGTTCCCACGCCGGTTCGGTGGCGACGTCCGTGGCGTCTCAGAACACGCCGGGTTCCCGGAACATCAGCGCGATCCGGGGCCCGGCCGACGCCATCTTGGGAACGGCATGCTCGAAGGTCTGCTGACAGGTACCGCCCATCACCACCAGGTCGCCGTGAGCGGGCACGAACCGGATCGAGGGCCCGCCGCCGCGCCGGCGGACCAGAAAACGTCGGGACGCACCCAGCGACACGATCGCCACCACCGTGGTGTCCCGGTGCCGTCCGGACCGGTCACCGTGCCAGGCCACCGAATCGGTCCCGTCGCGGTACCAGTTCGCGCTCACCGCGGACAGGTCGGTCCCGTAGTGGATGCTGAGCGTGGCGGCCATGGTGGGGACGGGCTCGGGCGGATCGGCCCAGCTCCGGGTCGACAGGCGGGGCTCGTCCACCCGGCGGTCCCACATGATGCGCTCATGAGCATGCCAGGGGGCGCGCTCGGCGAGGTCGACGAACACCTCGTCGGCGCCGCCCAGCCAGCCGGGCACCTCGTCGATCCAGGCCCCCTCACCCAGGTCGTGGCGGACCAGCCCGGAGAAGCCGGCGTCGACGCCGACGGGAGTGGAGGCGAGCAGCGATCCCTGAAACACCGAATCCAGCCTACCGCCCCAGCCGAACACTTGTTCGATCCCACCCACCCAGCACCCGCGGGCCACCCACCCAGCAACGTCGCCCACCCAACATCATCGGGAGGGCCCCCATCCAGCAACGTCGCCCACCCAACACCATCGGGAGGGCCACCCATCCGCAACTTCGGGAGGTTGCTTCGCCTCTGGCGACGCAACCTCCCGAAGTTGTCAGAGGTGACGGGGTCGGGCTCGGGTCCAGCGTTGGGGTCCGGGCGGCAGCGGGTCTGGGGGCGAGGTCAGGGGGAAAGCGGGGATTCGGGAGGCGGAGGGCCTAGAGTTGTGGACCGGCCGCGTCGATAGGCGGGGTCAGCCAACGCAACAGTGGCTTCGTTCGCCCAGTGTCCCCCGCTCGGCGCATCAGCCCGAGATTCGGAACGACACGTGAACCCTTCCAACGACACCCCGACGACCTTCGCCGCCCTCGGCGTGCCCGCCGACCTGGTCGACGCGCTCGACGCCCAAGGATTTGCCGCGCCCTTTGCCATCCAGGCCGCCACCATCCCCGCCGCGCTCGCCGGCGACGACGTCAGCGGCCGCGCCCCCACTGGCAGCGGCAAGACCGTCGCCTTCGGCGTGCCCCTGGTGGCCACCGTCCAGCGGGCCCGCCCCAAGCGGCCCCGCGCCCTGGTCCTGGTGCCCACCCGTGAACTCGCCGCCCAGGTCAGCAAGGACCTGACCTGGCTGGGCGCCGGCCGAGACGTGCGGGTGCACGCCTTCTACGGCGGCACGAAGTTCCAGCCCCAGATCGCCGCGCTGCGCCGCGGGGTCGACATCGCCGTGGCCTGCCCGGGACGTCTCGCCGACCTGATCAACCAGGGTCTGGTCCGGCTCGACGGTGTCGACCTGGTGGTGGTCGACGAGGCCGACCGGATGGCCGACATGGGCTTTCTGCCCGAGGTGCGCCGCCTGATCGACCAGACCGACGCCGATCGCCAGACCCTGCTCTTCTCGGCCACCCTGGACGGCGACGTCGACGAGCTGGTTCGCCGCTACCAGAACGACCCGGTCACCGTGGACGTCACCCCCGACATCCCCGAGGCCAATCTCGAGCACCATTTCTGGTCTGTGGCCCACGCCGAGCGTGTGCCGGTGACCGCTGCGGTGGTCGACCGGGTCGGGCCCACGGTGGTGTTCACCCGGACCCGTTACGGCGCCGACCGCGTGGCCCGCCAGCTCGGGCGCGCCGGGGTCGAGGCCGTGGCCATCCACGGCAACCGGACCCAGAACCAGCGCGAACGCGCCCTGCAGGCCTTCCGTTCGGGTCGGGCCCGGGCGCTGGTGGCCACCGACGTGGCTGCCCGCGGCATCCATGTCGACGACGTCGCCGGCGTGGTGCACTTCGACCTGCCCGCCGATCCCAAGGACTTCATCCACCGTTCGGGCCGGACCGGCCGCGCCGGGGCCACCGGGACCGTGGTGGCACTGGCGATGCCGGACCGCAAGTCGGACACCAGAAAGCTGCTCCGTGGCCTGGAACTGGACGCCACGGTCGGCCCCGTCGACCTCGAAGCGCTGCCCGTCGGCGCGCCGGCTCCCTCCAGGCCGTCCGGCCAAGGGACCGGCGCTGCGCCGCGTCGCAAGCCCCGACCCTCGGGCAGGCGTGGAGGCAAGCCCCAGGGCAGGAGCAGCTTCGAACCCGAGTCACCCAAGTCCAAGTCGAGCAAACCCAAGTCGACCAAGCCCAAGTCGGCCAAAGCCGGCGGAAGTGGCTCCAAGAAGTCCGGCTCGCAGAAGCCCAGCTCCAAACACGGTGCCCCGAAGGCCCGTCGTCCCAAGACCAAGGGCCCCAAGTCCACCGGAGCCAAGCACACCAGCTCCAGAAGGGGCGGTCCCGGAAAGGGCGGTGCCGGGAAGCGGGGCGCCGGTCGGCCAGGCAACTCGTCGCGGAACGGCACGGGACGGCCGCCGCGGAACGGCTCCGGCCGCGTCCAAGCGTCTCGGGGACCCACCAGGTCGGCCCCGGTTCGCTGACTTGGTCCACCTGAAGGGCCGACCCGGTCCGTGCCGACATCCGGGTCGAACCGACTACCGCCTTCGTCCGATCCGGCACTAGGATTGGAACTTCCTGGTGATCGTAGCTCAGTTGGTTAGAGCGCCGCGTTGTGGTCGCGGAGGTCGGGGGTTCGAATCCCCTCGGTCACCCCACGTGGAACCCGCCCCGGCGCGTCGCTGCAGCCGGGGTGGGCCGCCACGAGCGCCTCTAGCTCAACGGTAGAGCAACGGACTCTTAATCCGCAGGTTCCGGGTTCGAATCCCGGGGGGCGTACCAGATATGCCGGTCATCGGCGCCAGGAGTGCGAACCGCTCTCTGCACGGTTCGCCCCGTCAGGACCGGGACCATGGTGCAAAGACGCGACCCGGCTCGTGCGACGGATCGGGTCAGTAGCGGATGATCTCCACGTCGTCGAACACGACCCAGGCGCCCGGGTGCAGATGGTCGACGATCACGCCCACGCCCCCGCTCTCGGGAAGCTGCACCGGACCGTCCGCGGCGTCGATCGTCACGGACCAGCTCGGGTCGTCCCAGGTGGGTTCCACATCTCCCACCCGCCACCGCTTGGCCGTGATGCGCGACCCGACGACCCGCAGCGCCACGTGGAACGGGTAGATCGCCGCCGGGTGCAACCCACCTTCGACCTCGGGTCGCGCGATCCGACCCGTGGCCGGCTTCAGCTCCTCCGGGGCACGGTCGTCGCGGCCCTCGGCGATGATGGCCGGGCCGGGCCACAAGCTGGTGGCCTCAGGGATCACCGACGTGGCAACGAACGACCCGTCGAAGGAGGGATCCGAGCACCAGTCCACCTCGAAGGGGTCGCCTTCGGCGAACTCGTAGATGCGGTCGACCACATACGCCACCAGAGGCGGAGACGAGTCGTCGCGGGCCACCCCCACGATCCGCGGCGAACGGGCCGGCGCGACGACCAGCGCCCCGTGGAAGTCGCCCCGGGTCGAAGAACCTCCCTGCCCGCCGCCCGCCCAGGACCACGGCGCCACGCTGGTGGAGGTGAAGCCCTCGTCGCCAGTGGCCTGCATGGCGACCGCGCCGCCGGTGGCGGTCAGCCGCACGACCAGACCCATCTGCGGCGCGACCGGATCGGCCGACACCCCCGACGGTGGCCACCACACCGTGCGGGCCTCACCATCGACGAATCCCTCGGTACCCGGAATCATCCACGCCTGTCGGTGAGTCGCGGCGGAGCTCCGGTCATCAGCGGTGAAGCGGAGCCGACCGGTCCCGGTCACCGACGGCGTCATGTGCACCGGGGCGGGCTTGGGCCGGTCGACCACGATGGATTCGAGGTCGTCGACCCCGTCGACGGCCCACACGGTCCGCTCGACGTCGCGGACCCGGCCCGGTCGGCTCGCTCCTTCGGCTGCGAGTTCGGGTTTCGGGCTGCAGCCGATCAGCCCGGCCACGCCGGCCAGCCCCGCCGCGCCGATCAGGCGACGACGGTCGCGGGACACCGGATCGTCGCCCCCGGTTCCGGATGCGGCCTCGAGACCAGACCTCACCGGCACCCCCACCTCGCGCCGACTCCACCGGACGCCACCGAGACGCCCACCACTGGACGCGCCGCCACCGGCACCGGCACGATTTCGCCCGTGGTCACGGCATGTACCTGACGAACTCGACGTCGCCGAACTCGGCCCACGCCCCACTGTGCAGGTGGTTGATCATCACGCCGATGCCGCCACTGGGGGGCGGTGGCACCCGGTCACCCTTCGTGTCGATCGTCACCGCCCACGTCGGGTCGTCCCAGGAGGGCTCCACGTCGCCGACCCGCCACCGCTTGGCCGAGAACTTCGAGCCCACGACCCGCAAGGCCACGTTGAACGGGTAGATCGAGGCGGGGTCGATGCCCTGGGCCACCGGGAGCCGGCCGATCCGACCGAGCGAGGACTTCGGCGCCACCGGGGCGCCCTGGGCGGGGTCGACCGCCACGATCGCGGGTCCAGGCAGCCGCGACGTCGCAGACGTCTCGACCGCTTCGACGACGAAGGCGCCGTTGAAGGTTTCGTCGGGGCACTGGTCGACGAGGAAGTGGTCACCCTCGGCGAACTCGAGGGTGCGATCCACCAGGAACACGTTGCGGGACGGATCACCGTCGAGTCGGGCGACCCCGACGATCAGCGGGGTACGGTCCGGGGCGGTCCTCAGGGCGTCGTGGGAGGGGTGCCGCACCGACGGGCCGGGCCCTCCCCCCTCCTCCCAGGACCACGACGCCACGTTCGTGGCGGTGAAGTCCATCATGATGCTCTGGTCCGCCACCAGACCGCCGGTGGCGGTCAGCCGCACCACCAGTCCCGGTTGGGGCGCGACGTGATCCCCAGCGACCACCGAAGGGGGCCACCACACCGTGCGGGCCTCACCGTCGACGAACCCCTCGGTGCCCGGAATCAGCCAGGCCTGCCGGTGGGAGTTGTGGGTGCTCTCAGGATGCGCGGTGATCCGGAGCCGGCCCTGTTCGGTCACCGTCGGGGTGTTCTCCACCAGCGAGTCGGGAAGGTCGATCTCGACCGGGCGGAGATCGTCGACGCCAGCTCGGGCCCACACGATCCGCTCGACCGGGCGATCCAGGGTGGCGACATCGTCGCCTGCTTCACCGGATCGCGCCGCGGTCCGATGGCCCGAGAGGCCGATGATCCCGGCGGCGCCGGCCGTCCCGATCAGACTCCGTCGATTCATCATCCCCCTTGTGACCTCCCTCGACCGCCGCGATCCAGCGACGACCCTGAAGACTAGCCACCCGTCCCAACTGGCCGGACCGCCCATCCAGCCGCGCCAGCACCGGAACGGGCTTGCCTAGGATGACCGCCGATGAACCGCGCGACCCGGGTGCCCGACCACGGCCTGTTCATCGACGGGACCTGGGCGGCGGCGTCATCCGGCGCCACCCGCACGATCCACAGCCCCGCGGACGGCTCGGTGGTGGCGACCGTGGCCGAAGCCGACGCCAGCGACGCCGCCCGCGCCGTGGCCGCGGCCCGCCGCGCCTTCGACACCGGGCCCTGGCGCCACACTCCCTCCTCCGACCGGGCCGACCTGTTGCTGCGGGTCGCGGACCGCATGGTCGCCGAGCGCGACCACCTCGCCCGGCTCGAATCCGGTGACACCGGCAAACGACTCGTCGAGTCCCGCATCGACGTCGACGACGTCGTCGCGGTGTTCCGTCACTTCGCCCACCTCGCCCAGGCCGACGCCGGCCGGGTCGTGGACACCGGCAACGCCGACATCGTCAGCACGGTCGTGACCGAACCGGTCGGGGTGTGCGCGCTGATCACCCCGTGGAACTACCCGCTGCTGCAGTTGTCGTGGAAGGTCGCCCCCGCGCTGGCCGCAGGCAACACCATGGTCGTCAAACCCTCCGAGCTCACCCCCTCGACCACCCTGTGGCTGGCCGGGGCGCTCACCGCCGAAGGTCTGCCCCCCGGGGTGTGCAACGTCGTGCTCGGCGAGGGCGACCCGGTGGGCTCCACGCTGGTCCGCTCCGAACAGGTCGACCTGGTCTCGTTCACCGGCGGGCTCGAGACCGGGCGGCGGATCATGGCGGAGGCCGCGGCCACGGTCAAGCGGGTGGCCCTGGAGCTGGGCGGCAAGAACCCCAACATCGTCTTCGCCGACGCCGACCTGGACGTCGCCGTGGACCACGCGCTCACCGCGGTGTTCCTGGACTCGGGCCAGGTCTGTTCCGCCGGCGCCCGGCTCATCGTGGAGGAATCGGTCCACGACGACTTCGTCGACGAACTGGTCCGACGGGCCGAGCAGATCCGCCTGGGCCCACCGGATGACCCCGACGCCGACACCGGCCCGCTGATCAGCGCCGCGCACCGCGCCAAGGTCGCCGCATACGTGGAGGAGGCGCTGGCCGAGGGGGCGGAGCTGCGCTGCGGCGGCACCCTGCCCGACGAGGCGCGGCTGGCCGACGGCCACTACTACCCGCCCACCGTGCTGGACGGCTGCCACACGGCGATGCGGTGCGTGCAGGACGAATCGTTCGGGCCGGTGTTGACCGTGGAGACCTTCGCCGGCGCCACCCGTGACGAAGCCGAAGCCGCCGCGGTGACCTTGGGCAACGACACCATCTACGGACTGGCCGGCGCGGTGTGGACCCGGGACGCGGGGCGGGCCGCCCGAGTCGCCTCGGCGTTGCGCCACGGCACGATCTGGATCAACGACTACCACCCCTATGTGCCCCAGGCCGAGTGGGGCGGCTTCAAACAGAGCGGCATCGGCCGTGAGTTGGGCGTGGCGGGCCTCGAGGAGTACCGCGAACGCAAACACATCTGGCACAACACCCGCCCCATCGCCCAGCACTGGTTCAGGGATCGGTCGTGACTGCCGTGGCGTCGACGCGGTGCGCCGGGCCGAGGCGGTGGCGATGAGCCACGACCGCTTCGATGTGGTCATCGTCGGTGGCGGATCGGCCGGTTCGGTGCTGGCGATGCGTCTGAGCGCGGACCCCACCGTCCGGGTGTGCGTGCTCGAAGCCGGGCGCGGCGACTGGCGTCTCGACCCGTTCATCCACATGCCCGCCGCGCTGCCCTTTCCCATCGGGAGTCGCTTCTATGACTGGCGCTACGTGAGCGAACCCGAACCGCACATGGGCTCCCGCCGCGTCGAGCACGCCCGGGGCAGGGTGCTGGGCGGTTCGTCGTCGATCAACGGCATGATCTTCCAGCGGGGCAACCCCCTGGACTACGAAAAATGGGCCGCCTCCGACGGCCTGGCCGAATGGGACTTCGCCCACTGCCTTCCCTACTTCAAACGCATGGAGACCTGCGGGGAGGGCGCGGATGCGTGGCGGGGCGGATCGGGGCCACTGGTGCTGGAACGGGGAAACTCGGACAACCCGCTCTTCGAGGCGTTCCTCGAGGCGACCCGCCAGGCCGGCCACCCTCCCACCGACGACGTGAACGGCTACCGCCAGGAGGGCTTCAACCGCTTCGACCGGAACGTGCGCCGGGGCCGGCGGCTGTCGGCCTCCCAGGCCTACCTGGCACCGGTCCGGCATCGACCGAACCTGGTGATCCGCACCCTCGCCCAGGTCACCGGCATCACGATGCGCAACCGCCGCGCGGTGGGCGTGGATTACGTGCGTCCCGGCTCCGGGCTCGGCCACGTGGCCGCCGGCGAGGTGATCCTGTGCGGTGGCGCGATCAACTCGCCACAGTTGCTCCAGCTCGCCGGGATCGGCCCCCCGAAGGTGCTCGACCGCGCCGGGGTGCCGGTCCGGGTGGGGCTCGACGGGGTGGGCGCGAACCTGCAGGACCACCTCGAGGTGTACCTGCAGCACGCCGCGTCCCAGCCGGTGTCGATCGCGCCGTGGCTACGGCACCGGCACAAACCCCGGATCGGCGCCGAATGGCTGTTCCTCCGCCGTGGGGTGGGCGCCACCAACCACTTCGAGGCCGGAGGGTTCATCCGCACCAACGACCGGGTCACCCACCCGAACCTGATGTTCCACTTCCTGCCGATCGCGATCCGCTACGACGGGTCCCAGCCCGCCACCGACCACGGCTACCAGGTCCACATCGGTCCGATGTTCACCGACGAACGCGGGTCGGTGGAGATCACCACGACCGACCCCTTCGCCCACCCCGCGCTGCACTTCGGGTACCTGTCGACGCCGGCGTCACGGGCCGAATGGGTCGAGGTCGTACGTGCTGCGCGCGCCGTGCTCGCCCAGCCGGCCTTCGCCCCCTTCGACGCCGGGGAGATCTCCCCGGGTCCCCAGGTGGAGACCGACGAACAGATCCTGGCCTGGGTCGCCGCCGACGCGGAGACCGCACTGCACCCCTGTGGCACCGCCCGCATGGGCACCGACGAGGGATCGGTGGTCGACCCCGCCACGATGCGCGTCCACGACACCGAAGGCCTCCGGGTCGTGGACGCCTCGGTGTTCCCCACCATCACCAACGGCAACATCTACGCACCGGTGATGATGGTGGCCGAACGGGCCGCGGACGTGATCGCCGGCAACCAACCCCTGGCTCCCGAACACGTACCCTGGTACCGCCACGGCACCACCCAGGAGCTCTGGCCACCGGGCGACCCGCGGAACGACTCGGCACCCGGCACGCTCACCGCGTACTGACCGGCACCGGCGAGGCGCCCCGCGCCGGCACCGGCCGAAACCTCAGCGCAGGATCTGGGCCAGCTCGCCCAACGTCGCCGCCAACGCGACCAGCTCGTCCCGGTCCTCGGCGGCCACGGGCACTTCGCTGACCTGTTCGGCGAGCAGCCGCAGGCTGGCGGCGACGTCCGCGGCCTCTCCCGCGGTCACGTCGATCCGGTCACTCCGCAGATGCGGGGCGATCTGTTCGGCCTGGAGGTCCAGCGCGGCGGTGGCCTCGGCCGGGTCGAGTCGGCCGTCGATCACCGCGTGGGCGGTGGCGACCACGATGCGGACCCGGTCACGGGGATGCACGACGCCGCGGTCCGTTCAGGGACTCGTCGGCCCGGGTGCCGGAGTCGGGGCCGGGGCCGGGGTCGGGGTCGGGGTCGGGGCCGGGGCCGGATCGACCTGGGGCGGGCCGTACCCGCCGACCGGACCGTCGAACCCGTAGCTGTAGGGGTCGGAGTAGCCGTAGCCGTTCCCGTAGCCGAACAGGCCCAGATCCAGATCGTCTTCGGTGAATCCGCAGTCGGCGGAGGCGTAGCGCTGCAGCGAGTAGACCGCCTCGACGGTGCCTCGGTGGTTCTGCATCTCGTCGTAGAACACCACGAAGCGGTGCTGGGTCCCCGGCTGGGACGGCGCACCGCCGGACCAGGAGGTCGCCCAGGGTTCGACGGCGACACGGTCCGGATCGAGTTCGGCCTCGATGCGCTGGGCCGCGTCGCCGAGGGCCGCGACGTGGTGCCGGATCGACCGGGGCGCCAGGCGCTCCAGCCCTCGGAAGTCGTCGGCGGCTTCGGCCATGGTCCCCCGGGCTTCGGCGTCGGTGCCCGCGGCCGTCACCAGTGCGAGCTTGGCGAACGAGGGCACCTCGTCGAGCTGGTCACAGAAGGCGGCCTGGTCACCGTCGTACCTGGCGCAACCCAACGACATCGACACCACCAGAAGCACCACGAACACGATCGCCGCGACCTGCACCCAACGCGACCGGCGGCGGCCGCCTCGGGCGGTCTCATCGGGCACGGTGACCCGGCGGGACGTCGACTCGGACCCCTCGGGGCGCTTTCGGGCCCGTCCATCGCTGTGGCGACGCCCCCCGCGGCCCGGACCGGGGTCCGAACCGGGAGCCCGCCCCGAACGCGAGCGGGTCATCGGGTCCCCTCGGCCAACGCGCGCAGCTCGGCCACGGCGTGACCCCACCCCTGAGGGTCGGCGAACAGTGCCGAACCGGCAACCAGTACGTTCGCTCCGGCGCGAGCCGCACCCTGGATCGTTCCCACGCCGATGCCGCCGTCGACCTCGAGGTGGATCTCGTGCCCCGAGGCGTCGATCATGGCGGCGACCTCGGCGATCTTGGCCTCCATCGAAGCGATGTAGGCCTGGCCGCCGAACCCGGGGTTCACGGTCATCACCAGCACCAGATCCACCAGGTCCAGCACGTGGGCGATCGCCGTCGCCGGAGTGGCCGGGTTCAACGCCACCGCGGGGGACGCGCCCAGTTCGGCGATGTTGCCCAAGGTGCGGTGCAGGTGGATGGTGGATTCGACGTGGACGATCAGACGGTCGCAACCCGCCTCGACGTAGCGGGCGGCCAGCAGGTCGGGATCGGCGACCATCAGGTGCGCTTCGAAGGGGACGCGCACCTCGGGACGGCACGCCGCGATCACGTCGGGACCGAAGGTCAGGTTCGGCACGAAGACCCCGTCCATGACGTCCCACTGGATCAGGTCGACCCCGGCGGCCTCCAGGTCACGACACGCGGCGCCGAGGTTCGCGAAGTCCGCGGGCAGCACCGACGGGGCGATCTGGATGGGTCGGGTCGAGGGATGCACGCCTCCGAGTCTCGCACGCCGGTCGGCCGGCCGGGTAGTGATCGGCCCCGCGACCCACCACCTCCCGCAGGTGGCCCGCGAGGACCGGGTCGACCCCGTCGGAGGGATCGGGCCGCACCGAGGCACCGCCGTAGGCTCCGGGATGTGGAGCACCGGGAGCTGAGCATCGACGCGCTGGCCACCGGCGGTGACGGCGTGGGCCGCGACGCCGACGGACGCGCGACCTTCGTGGCCGGCGCCCTACCCGGTGAACGGGTGCGCGTCGCCATCGAACGAGCCCGTCCCCGCCACGCCCACGGGCGCCTCGTCGAGGTGCTCGAGGCCGCAGCCGAGCGCCGCGACCCGCCGTGTCCCTACGTGGCCGCCGGCTGCGGCGGCTGCGGGTGGCAACACCTGGACGACCCGGCCCAGGTTCCCCACAAGATTGCGATCCTCACCGACGTACTGCGCCGCCTCGGCGGGGTCGCCGACCCCGAGGTGCGACCGGGGCCGGCCCTGGACCCGTGGGGGTACCGCACCACCGTGCGCGCCGCGGTCGTCGACGGTCGGGCCGGCTACCGGCGGGCCCGTTCCCACCAGGTCGTCGCCGTGGACCACTGCGCGGTCGCCCACCCGTTGGTGGCCGACCTGTTCGAACTCGACTACCCCGATTGCGACGAGGTCATCCTTCGGGCCGGGGTCGGCACCGGCGAGCTTCTGATCGTCGCCTCACCGGGCGCCGCGGCGATCGACGCGCCCGAGGATGTGCTCGTGGTGGGCACCGACGAGCTGGCGGCAGGCCGCCACGCCTGGTTCCACGAGATCGTCGACGGTCGCCGCTGGCGGATCTCGGCGACGTCGTTCTTCCAGGCCCGCCCCGACGGTGCCCAGGCCATCGTCGACGAGGTCGCCCGAGGGCTGGAGGGAATCTCGGGCAGGCTGGTCGACCTGTACTGCGGGGTGGGCCTGATCGGCGGCGCGCTCGCCGCGCGCGAGCCGGGACGCTGGACACTCACCGGAGTGGAACGGCACCGCCCCGCGGTGCACGACGCCCGGGAGAACCTGGCCGATGTGGCCGACGTGCGGATCGTGCGCGCCTCGATGGAGTCGTGGCGGCCCCGGCGGGCCGACGCGGTCGTCGCGGACCCCGCCCGGGCGGGCCTGGGCCGGACCGGGGTCGACGCGGTGGTGGCCACCGACGCGGCCCGGGTGGTCCTGGTCAGTTGCGACCCGGGCGCGCTGGGCCGCGACACCGGCCTGTTGCGGCAGGCCGGCTACCGCTTCGAGTGGACCACCCTGGTCGACCAGTTCGCCCAGACCCCCCACATCGAGGCGGTCTCGGTCTTCTCCCGAGAAGGGCGCGGCCCGATCCGGGTGGGGTGAGGATCAGAGCATCTCGCCGCGGCGAACGATCACGTTGTCGATGATCCCGTAGTCGCGGGCTTCCTCGGCGGTGAACCACCGGTCCCGTTCGGAGTCCTCCTGGATCTGTTCGACCGATTGGCCGGTGTGGTGCGCGATCCGTTCGGCGAGCAGCCGCTTGGTGTAGGCCATCTGCTCGGCCTGGATCGCGATGTCCGCGGCCTGACCGTGGAACCCGCCGGAGGGCTGGTGCATCATGATGCGGGCGTGGGGCAGGGCGATGCGTTTGCCCGCGGCGCCCGCGCTCAGCAGGAACTGCCCCATCGAGGCGGCCAGCCCGGTGCAGATGGTGCCCACGTCGGGCCGGACGAGCTGCATGGTGTCGTAGATCGCCATGCCGGCGGTGACCGAGCCCCCCGGGCTGTTGATGTAGAGCCAGATGTCCTTCTCCGGGTCCTCGCCCTCGAGGTGGAGCAGCTGGGCGGTGATCAGGTTGGCGATGGTGTCGTTGACCTCGGAGCCGAGGAAGACGATCCGGTTCTGGAGCAGCCGGTTGTAGACCTCGGCCTGCGGGTCGAACCCGGGTCCGGCAGCGGTGATGGGGGCGATCGGGGGCTGAGCCATAGGTGTCGGAGGCTAGCGGCCGGCCCGGCCGATCCTGCGGCCCGGTCGGCGCCCGTCGCCCGGCCCCACCCCTCCCCCGCCGTCGGCCGTGCCGTAGGGTCGGCGTGCCCGCCGGCGTACCCCAACAGGCAGAGGGACCAGGTTTAGGTCCTGGACAGTGAGGGTTCGACTCCCTCCGCCGGCACCACCGGCCACCGGGCCCACGCCACGTGCGAGGATCGACGCGGTGCACATCGACGACCTGCCCACCCCCGCGCTCCTCGTCGACGCCGACACCTTCGACGCCAACATCGCCTCCATGTCGGCGGCCCGTCCGGGCGCCGCCCTGCGCCCGCACGTGAAGGCGTTCAAGTCGACCGCTCTGGCCCGGGAGCTCGCCGCGGCCGGTCACGAGGCGTTCTGCTGCGCCACCCCCGCCGAGGTGGTCGGCATGGCCGCCGCCGGGCTGGGGGCCGATCTGCTGCTCGCCAACGAGGTGGTCGACGAGCGCGTCCTGGGGGCGATGGTCGCCTCGACGCTCGGGGCCAGGGTGACCGTGGCGGTCGACTCGCTCGACACGATCGCGACGGCGTCACGGGCCGGGGTGCGAGAGGTGCTGGTCGACGTCGCGGTCGGCCTCCCCCGGTGCGGGTGCCCGCCGGACCACGCCGGGAGGCTGGCCCACGAGGCCCGGGCGGCGGGACTCGAGGTCCGGGGGGTGATGGGCTACGAG
>CAYVAS010000030.1:0-9052 GCA_964449375.1 uncultured Iamiaceae bacterium
GCCCCCTCGCCGGCACCGGTCAGGCGAACCCCGACCACACCCTGGTGGGGGCCGTTGGTCGGCGCACCGTCGACCACGAGGAGCTGGGCGCGAGTGCCCGGGGCCACCGCGTCGAACACCAGTGGCAGGGCGTGGCCCAGCCCGGTGCGTTCCAGCGGTTCGGAGCCCCCGACGCCGTTGGTGAACACCGGGAACGTGACCGAGATGCCTGCGTCGTGGGGGTTGGGGGCCCCGTCGACGATGTTGTGGACCAGCGACATGGTGATCTGACCGGTGGTCAGGTGCGCCAGGGCCACCGCCGTCACCGACAGCGCCTGGGCCCAGATCTGGGTACCGGCATCCGAGCCCCAGGCCGCCTGGTTCCATTCGGTCACCCAGACGTCCATGTCGTCGGGAACCGCGTCCAGGGTCGTGGCGGTCACCTCGTCCCAGCGCTGGAGGCCCACGGTGAGGGTCGCTTCGACGTCGGAGCCCGGATCGGCCCGTTCGGGCAGGGTCCAGTAGGGGTGGATGGCGATCGCGTCGGCCCCTTCGATGGTCGCGAGCACCTCGTCGTTCCAAGTGCGGTACCGGTCACCGAAGACCGCCAGGAAGAACTCGTCGGAGGGATCGGCGCCCGAAACGGCGATCTGCGCGTCGGGGAACCGTTCGCGCAGCGTCGGGATCCAGGTGTTCATCGTCTCGGCGTAGGCGGTGCCGCTCGGGTACACCTCGGGGTAGATCGACCGCACGTCCCACAGTTCGTTGCCGAGTTCGATGTAGTCGACGTCCATGCCCAGGCGCACCGCCTCGTCCAGCATCTCGAGCTGATCTTCGAGCGTGGCGTTGAGCACGTTGAGGTCCCACACCGGAGTGGCGCCACTGGCTTGGACCAGGTCGGCCCAGTCGGTCATGGTCACCCCCCGGCGGTCGTCGGGGATCGAGGCGAAGGGGCTGGTGGGGTCGTCGATGAACCGTCCGGTTCGCCAGTCGATCCACTGGGCGGCCGTGCCGGTTGGAACCCGGATCAGCCGGGTGGGAAAGTCCGCCAGCAGCTCCTGGAGTTCGTCGTCCAGGAGCAGGTCGACGTTGATGGTCTGGACGATGGAGGCACCGTTGAACCCGAAGAACGCCTCGGGGCGGGCCACGGTGTCACCGACGGCCCGGGCGGTGAGCGCCGTCTCCTCGGAGCCGGCCGCGGTCGTGGTGGGGTCCTCGGCGTCGGAATCGGAAGCGTCGCTGCAGCCCGCGAGGGCCAGGACGACCCAGCAGATCGACGCCAGCGCGGCGAGCCGGCGGAGTGGGGAGGGACGGGAGGTCATCGGTCTTCATCTTCGTCGGGGGAGCGGATCCCGTCGGATTCGCGGCCCAGGTGGACCGGGGTGGTCTCGGGGACGCGGTGGAACTCGATCGCGAACCGCGCCGGCCCGGGCAACTCGACGTGGTGCAGCCGGTCCGGCGGGATCGCGATCGTCGAGCCCGCCGCGACGGTGACGGGTGCGTCGGGTTCGTCCTCGAACACGAACACCACTGCGCCGGCGTGCACCAGCAGCCGGCCCCACACGCCGGGAGCGACCCGGTGGGCGCGCAGCAACCCGGCGGGGACCGAGGCGTTGTCGAAGGTCGGGGTCGTGCGGACGTACTCCAGCCCCTCGGGCAGCTCCGGCGCGCCCATCAGGTCCGGTCGCTCATGCGGCGCGCCGGCCACCGCGCACCAGCCGACCGGGGCGGGCGCCGGTGTCGGTGTCGTCCTCGCGGGTGACCTCACCGGCCACGAGCGTGGCGGCGTAACCCGACGCGGGCTGCAGGATGCGGCTGGCCCCCGCGGGCAGGTCGTGGCGCAGTTCGGGGGCGCGGATCCGCAACGCGTCGAAGTCGATCACGTTCAGGTCGGCGCGGCGACCCGGGGCGACCACGCCTCGGTCGGTGAAGCCGTACAGGTGGGCGTTGGCGCCGGTCAGCTTGTGGACCAACAGCTCCAGGGGGAGGCGTTCGCCCGCGGTGCGGTCCCGGGCCCAATGGGTCAGGTGGAACGTGGAGGCCGAGCAATCCGAGATCAGGTTCACGTGGGCACCGGCATCGGAGAGCCCGGTGACCGTGTGCGGGGCGACCAACATCTCCCGGCAGGCGTCCAGGTTGCCGCCCACGAAGTTGGACCCGAGCAGCGCATAGAAGACCCGACCCTCGTCCTCGAGTAGCAGGTCGTACATGTACTCCACCGGGTCGACCCCCGCGGCGGTCGCCCGGGCGTACACCGACGAGGACATGTCCGGCTCGTAATCGACCGGTTCGCTCAGCGGAAAGGTCAGCACCAGTCCGGGAACGAACACCTTGGTGATCATCTCTGAGAAGTCCTCGGGGTCGGCGCCGCCGTCGTCCTCGGCCAGGATCGCTCGGCGCACCTCGGGTCGGCGCATCTCGGCGACCCGTTCGGCCAGGGGCAACCCGGCGATCTTGCGGTAGGTGGGCCGGGTCATGAACAGGTGGTAGGTGTCCAGGCTGGTCATGATCGTCACCGACCGGGGGATGATCTGGGGTCGCAGGTCGGCGCCCCGGTCGTTCGCGGCGGCCGCGGCGTCGAGCATCAGGCGCCAGTGGTCGGGGTCCTCGAAGAGCTGCGCGGTGGTGAAGGTGACCGGCCGGCCACTGGTGCGGGACACCTCCTCGAGCATCGGGATCTCCTCGGCGGGCTTGGCGCGTTCGCCACCCAGGGCGTGGAGTTGGCCGATCGTGCCCGACACGATCGCCTCGAACACGCCGTGGCCCGCGCGGCGCAGCGCGTCGCCCATGGCCAGGAGTTCGTCGTCGGAGGCGAAGGTACCCGGCACGGGCCGACCCGACCGGGCCCGGTGGCCGATCGTGCGGGAGGTGGTGAAACCGACCGCGCCGGCGACCATGGCTTCTTCCACGAGCCGGGACATGGCTTCCAGATCCTCGGCGGTGGCGTCTTCGTTGGCGGCGCCGCGCTCTCCCATGGCGTAGAAGCGGACCGCGCCGTGCGCGACCTGGGCGGCCACGTCGAGTGCATAGCGGCGTTCGTCGAGCACGTCGAGGTACTCGGCGAAGGTCTCCCAGGTTCCCCACGGCATGCCGACGCTCAGGGCGCTGCCCGGGATGTCCTCGACGCCTTCCATCAGGTCGATCAGCGCGTCGGTGTCGGTCGGTCGTACGGGTGCGAAGCCGACCCCGCAGTTGCCCATGACCACGGTGGTCACCCCGTTTGAGGCCGACGGTTCGATGGCGTCGTCCCAGGTGACCTGTCCGTCGTAGTGGGTGTGCACGTCGACCCAGCCCGGTGTGACCAGCAGGCCGTCGGCGTCGATGCGACGTCGGGCCGTTCCGGTCACCTCACCGACTTCGACGATCCGCCCGGCGGTGATGGCCACGTCGGCACGGGTGGGAGGGGCGCCGGTTCCGTCCACGACGGTGCCGCCGCTGATCACGGTGTCGAACATGGTGCGCGTCCCCTTGGTCGGTGGTCCCCGGCCCCCAACATGCCACACCCGTTCCGCCGGTGTCGGCCGAAGGTTCCGTCGCGCGCGGTCCGGGTCAGGGGTTGACGGTCAGCGTCGAGCCGCGCCCGTCGTCTCGGTGGGTCACCTCGATCCCCACATGCAAGGCCTCCTTCATCGTTTCGACGTGGGTGATGGCCCCGACCATCCGCCCGGTGTCCTGGAGACGGTGCAGGGTGTCGACCGCATCGTCGAGCGCGTCCGCCGACAGCGATCCGAACCCCTCGTCCACGAAGAGGGCCTCGAAGTGGTGTCCGCCGGCGGTGCCGCCGTGGCTGATGACGTCGGCCAGGCCCAGGGCGAGGGCGAGCGACGCCTGGAACTGCTCTCCGCCCGACAGCGACGCGGTCGAGCGGGGTCGGCCGGTGTTGGCGTCGTCGACCTCCAGGTCGAGGCCGAAGGAGCGGCGTCCGTCGTGCTGGACCTCGCGGCGGCGCAATCCGTAGCGGCCATTGGTCATGGCGGCGAGGTGGCGGCTGGCCGAGTCGGTGATGCGGTCCAGCTCGTGAGCCAGCACCCACCGCTTGAGACCGACGGGCAGGCCGGTGCCGCCCTTGGCGCAGACCTGGTGGGCGCGCTGTGCCACCTCGGCCCGGGCCCGCAACTCGCCCGATTCGGACTCGAGGTGTTCGGCCTCGTCGAGGGCTTCGACGGCACCGTCGTGGTTGAACGCCACCGCGGTGAGAAGACCCTCGAGGCGCCGCTTGACGGCGGTGGCCGCCTCGAGAGCCGCCGCGGTCTGGTCCGGGTCGGGACGCTGTTCGGGGACGCCCGCGGATTCGAGGTTCTGCAGTTCGCCTTCGGCGCGGTCCAGCTCGGAGCGATGGGAGTCGGCGGTTTCCAGGGCGACCTTCTCCTCGTCGGAGCTCACCAGCACCGCCCGGGCGGAGTCCACGTCGTCGTGGTCACTGGCCGCCAGCAGCTTGGTGAGGTCCGACTGCCGGCTGGCCACCACGGTCTCGGCGCCGGTCACCGCGTCGACCAGTTCGCTGAAGCCGCCCAGTGCCCGGTCCAGCCCGTCGAGCGCGACGGCCCGCTCCTGGATGCGGTCCGGGTCGATGCCCTCGGCTGCCGTGTCGGCTTCCCGGGCGGCCTTCTGGGCCTTCTCCAGCGCCTCGGCGGCGTTGGTGCAGGACTCCTCGAGCTTGCCCAGGCGAGTGGCGAGGTCGTCGAGCTCGGCAGTCTGGCGGGTGTGTTCGCCTTCGAGCGTGGCTACCTCGGCAGCTTCGGCCTCGGCCTTCTCGAGCGCCTCTCGCTGGGTGGCGGCCTGTTGGTGGAGCAGGTCGAGATCCTGGGTGGCCGCGTCGCCGAGACGTCCGCGCAGCAACTCGATCTGCCTCTCCTGGTCTCGCACCGCCGAGCTGGCCTGGTCGGCGCGCCGACTGGCATCGGCGACCTGGGCCCAGTCGACCACTGGAGTGTCGTCGGGGTTGGCCGGTGCCGGATGGTCGGTGCTGCCACAGACGGGACAGGCCTGGCCAGCTTTCAGCGACTCGGCCAGGCGAGGGGCCTGGGTTCCGACGAAGGTGTTCAACAAGTCGGTGTGCTCGGTGGTGGCCCGGGAGCGGGCTTGGGTCAACGGCTCCACGTCGGCGAGAAGTTCCCCGAGCCTGTTGCGGTCGGTGATGAGCTGTTCGGACCGGGTGATCGCCTCGCGGAGCAACTCCGGGTCGACCGCGGCCTGCTGCAACTCGGTGAGTCTGGCGGTGATCGTGCCCAGACGGGTCCGGGCTTCGTCGATCGTTACCTTGCACTCGGCGAGCAACGCGCGCTGGTCGTCCAGGTGCTTCTGGGCGTCGCGGCACGCATCGGCAGTGGACCTGCGGGCTTCGAGTTTCTGAACCTCGGCCGTATGGGCGGAACGCAACTCGGTCGACCGGTGATGCAGGCCGAGCGGGGAGAGGTCGTCGGTGGGCGTCTCGAGCACGTCGAGCACCTCGATGATCTGTGACCGGCGCTGGTCCCGGGCGTCGATCGCCTCGGTGAGGGCCCGCTCGGCAACGGCCGACGCGTCGGCCGCGACGACGACCGGCCGGGCCGCGGCCGACGCCACGGCGCCGAGGCGGGCATTCTCGACCGCTTCGGAACGTTCGACGAGCTCGGCGACCCGGGTCCGCAGACCGCTGGCGGCATCGAATCTGGCGGCCCCCGAGGTGGCCTGTTCGTGGAGTTGCTGCGCCGTCGTTCGTCTGGTTTCGGCGTCGCTCAGCGCGACCCGGCACCGTTCGACGACCCTGCCGAGTCGGACAGCCGCCCCCACCAGGACGGCGCGGTCGAGACCGTCGGCGTCACGGGCTTGGTCGCCCTCGAGTTCGTCATCGTCCTCGGGTACGGCGTCGACCTCGGCATCGGCGTCGGGGGAAGGGTCACCGCTCTGCTCGTCGGTCGTCGCGGTCGAGACGCCGAGGTCGCGGACGAGATGGCTCGCCAGGTCGTCGGGAAGGTCCGGCAGCTCGCGGCCCAGGGCCTCATCGGCGGCGTCGAGGTGGCTGCGGGCGCTTCGGAGCGACGCGGTGATCCGGGTGTCGACGTCACCGACCGCGTGGTCGGCCGCCTCGGCCGCTTCCTTGAGCTCGTGGACGATCCGGTCGTAGACCTCGCCCCCGAAGAGCCGGTCCAGGATCTTCTCGCGATCTGCCGAGTTGGCGAGCAGGAACGCGTTGAACTCGCCCTGGGGCAGCAGGATGACCCGCTGGAACTGCTTGGCGTTCAGGCCGATGATCTCCTCGCAGGCACCGGCGACCTCGGACACCTTGCCGGCGACCAGTTCGGTGCCTCCGTCGGCGTCGATGCGCACCAGCTCCGCGGCTGCGGCCTCGTTGACGAGCCTCTTCGGGTTCCGCACCGCCGGCCGATGCTGTTCGGGGTTGCGGGTCACCCGGTATTGGGTGCCGCCGCATTCGAATCGGAACGTCACCTCACATCGGGTCTGGTGGTCGACGTGGTCGGAGCGGACCTCGCGTTCCTCCTTGAGCGGCATCGTGCCGTAGAGCGCCCAGCACATCGCGTCGAAGATGGTGGTCTTGCCGGTTCCGGTGGCACCGCTGACCAGGAACAGGCCCCGGTGCGACAGTGCTTCGAAGTCGACCTCGACGGTGCCGGAGAACGCGCCGAAGGCCTGGATCGACAGGTGGATCGGTTTCATGCCTCCACCGCCTCGACCGCCCGGGTCGTTGCCTCGGTGAGGAGCGCATCGACGTCCGGGTCGGGTGGTTTGCCTTCGGCGGCCTTCCAGAAGCCCTGGAGCGCGTCGAGCGGTGAGCGACGCGCGCTGCCCGCCGATGCGGCCGCCATCGGGGTGTCCGGGGACAGGCCTTCGGGTCGCAACAGGATCTCGGCGACGTGGGGATAGACGGCGCTGAGGCGGTTCTTGGCGTCCAACACGGTCTCACGGTCGGTGATGACCGCCCGGACGAAGGCGGCGCGCGCGTCGGGATGCGAGGCCGGGTCGAGCAGGGTGGCCATGGGACCTTCGATGGTGCGGACCGCCCGGCCCACGGGCACCGCCTCGGTGTGGGCGGCGATCGCGCCGGAGGCGTCGAGGTCGATGACGCGTACCGACTTGGGGTGATCCTCGGAGAACGAATAGGCGAGCGGCGTGCCCGAGTAGGCCAGGCGATCGTCGCCGCCGAGGCGCTGGGGTCGATGCAGGTGGCCCAGGGCCACCATCGAGAACCCGTCGAACAAGGACGCGTCGACCGCGCCGGTTCCGCCCACGGTGAGTTGCCGCTCTGAATCGCTCTCGGCACCCCCGACGACGAAGGCGTGGGCGACCGCGAGCGAGCGGCGACCGCCACAGGCGGTGCGGCCCGCCGCGGCGGCTGCCTCGAGGACCGACTGGTGGGTGCGGGCTCGCCGTCGCGCCAGCAGCCGTTCGGACCGATCCCGGTCCCTGCCGCTGCCCGCGGGCCCGTCCGGGCCTGGGTCCACATCGCTGCCCGCGGGCACGTCCAGGCCCGGGTCCCCATCGCTGCCCGCGGGCACGCCGAAGTCGTCGGGCGCGGCGCGGGGATCCAGATACGGCAACAGCACGATGTCGAGCGGTCCGTCGGCGAACTCGTGGGTGATCACGGTGCCCACCCGGTCATAGCCACCGCGCAGGTAGAAGCGGCTCAGGTCCAACAGCTCCGAGTAGGGCGCCACCCGGTCGGCCCCGTCGTGGTTGCCGGTGATCGCCGCGACGACGGTGCCGGTGGCGAGCAGACGGGCCACGGTGTCGCGGAACAGCGCGATCGATTCGGTCGGCGCGATCGCCCGGTCGTACAGATCGCCGGCGATCACGACCAGATCCGCGGCCTCGTCGCGCACCAACTCGACGAACCAGTCGCAGAAGGCCTCCTGGTCGCCCCGAAGCGACACCGGGCCGAAGGAGCGGCCCAGGTGCCAATCACTGGTGTGGATGATCTTCATACGGACGGTTCCCTCGGTGGCACGGCGGTTCCAGAGCCGGTCCATCGACCGGCGCAGCGATGGTACCGACGGCCTGTGACATCCATGAGTGAGCCGCCGGGACCGCCACGACCGAGGCGACGACTCCAAGGGTGCGCGGGCGGAACCGCGGTCAGCCGAGACCTGTTTGGGCGGGAAGACGCAGCGCTTCGCTGAGCAGATGCGGGCAACCCCGGGCCTGCAGACGTTGCTGGTCGGCCTCGATCGAGCCATTCGTGGGCGCGGCCCTGAGAAACCCGAGGCCGCTGATGAGGAGGCCCAGGGCGAGTGTCCACCAGGGCACCCCGGTCACGTACACGGCCACTCCGAACAGACCGGCGATCTGGGCCAGCGCGAGGCGCAGCACCAGGCGCGTCCGGTACGACCCGGCCAGCGCTTCGGGGGCCGAGCAATCCAACGGACGCTCGAAGCGGGCGAAGGCGAGCTGGATCGCCGCGGCCGCCACGAACACCACGGCGACGACCATGAGCGAAACCGAGTTCGCCTCATCGTTCTCGAACGGGACGACCACCACGACGACCGAGAAGGCCGCGAGGCCGCCGACCATCGCGCCGGAGATGATCCACAGCCCAGACAGGATGGTCGCCGCATTGTCGCTCTGCCGCTGGCGGCGGCCACGCCGCGACCCGTCGTCGGCAACCGGGGAGGTACCACCACCGCCGGTGAAATCGTTCCCTGCGCCGCCCGGGCCTCCCATGACCGACGAGTCTGCCACGGGTGGAACCCTCGGCGCCGGGCCAATCGGGTCCGGACGATCCGGCTCATGCGGGGATCCTGACGCGTCCGGTCCGCCAGAACCCGATGTCACACCCCTCGTCCACCATGGACGTCATGAATGGGAGAGGGAACAAACGCACATCATCGGTTCTGGTCCTGGTCGACCGCGCGGACGACGACGGGTCCACCTGGCGGGCGGTCGTCTGGTTTCACGACGGCACCCTGGCGATCCAGGGCTACGACACGACCACCGTCGTGCCCGGCGGGGAACCGGTCGCCGTCCACGAGTTCGCCCGCACGCTCGACGCGGACCAGACCGAGCAGCTCCGTGCGCTGCTCGGCGCCGTCGACGGTGACCTGCTGGTCGCCATCGAGCGGCGGTTCCGGACCACCGA
>CAYVAS010000030.1:9152-12960 GCA_964449375.1 uncultured Iamiaceae bacterium
CCCGGATCCGGGCTTGCCACGCAGTGGGAGCATCCCGTGGCGACGACATACTGGACCAGGTGAGGTCCGACCTGGTGCGCCGGCGCGTCTCGATCCGCGAGATCGTCCTGGTCGGGTCGCTGGTCGCCTCGAGTGCACTGACCGTGCTCCTCGGCGTGGTCGACCCCACCGGGGTTCCCGTGCTCACCTCGCCGTTCCTGGTGTGGAACCTGTTCCTGGCCTGGATCCCGCTGTTCGCTGCCGTGGTCGTGGCCCGCGCCAACCGGGCCGTCGCCGTGGCCGCCGGGGTGGTCTGGCTGCTGTTCCTGCCCAACGCGCTCTACCTGGTGACCGACCTGGTGCATCTGAGCAACGACGCCAACCTGTGGCGCCACATCCTGCAGTTCGGTTTCGCCGCCTGGACCGGCACGCTGCTGGCGGTCGTGTCGCTGCGGGTCGTCCACGGCCGTGCCGAGCGCGAAGCCGGCACCGTCACCGGGTGGCTCGTGGTGGGCGGCGCGGTGGTCGCCTCGGGCATCGGTGTGGCGATCGGACGGTTCCAGCGCTGGAACTCCTGGGATGTGCTCACCCAGCCCGACTCGATCGCCCACGGCACCCTCACCTGGGCCCGCAGCCCCCTGGCCGACGTCGCCGCCACCGGGGTCGCCGTGGCCGTCACCGTCTTCTTCGGTCTCGCCTACCTGACCGTGTGGGCCCTGTCGAGCCCCGTCGCCGGAGCTGACGACTGGTCGACCCGGCGCACCGCCTGAGCGCCCCACCCGCATCGGAACCCCACAGCAGGCCCCCACCAGGGTTTTCGGATTGGGGTCGCTGCATGAAGTGGGTCCGATGGGGCAGACTGCAACGGTGAGCGCACCGCAGACCATTTCGCTGCACGACCACGACGTCGCCTACCGCCTGGCCGGGACCGGCGACGACACGATCCTGTTCATCCACGGCATGGCCGGCAGTTCCGACACCTGGCGGCTCGTGATGCCCCGGATGGCCACGAACCACGTCGTGGTCGCCCCCGACCTGCCCGGCCACGGCCGGTCGGCGAAGGCGCCGGGGGACTACTCGCTGGGGGCTGCGGCCAACACCCTGCGGGACCTGCTGATCAGCCTCGACACCGGCCCGGTCACCGTGGTGGGCCAGTCCCTCGGTGGTGGGGTCGCGATGCAGTTCGCCTACCAGCATCCCGAGCTGTGCGAACGCCTCGTGCTGATCTCCTCGGGCGGCCTGGGACGTGAAGTCAACCTGCTGCTGCGGCTGCTGTCGGCGCCCGGCGCCGAAGCGGTCCTGAGCGTCGCCGCGCCCTGGTTCGTGCGCGACGCAGGCAACGCGGTGCGCCACTGGCTGGGCGACCGGGGCATCCGTGCGGACCGCATCGACGAGATGTGGCGCGCCTATGACTCCCTGGGCGACGCCGAGACCCGCCGGGCGTTCCTGCGCACGCTGCGCTCGGTGATCGACATCGGCGGTCAGGCGGTCACCGCGCACGACCGGTTGTACCTGACCAGCGAACTGCCCACGATGGTGATCTGGGGCGACGACGACCGGATCATCCCGGTCTCCCACGCCGAACAGGCCCGCCAGGCGATGCCCGCGGCGCGGGTCGAGATCCTCGAAGGGGTCGGTCATTTCCCCCAGGTCGAGGCCCCCGACGCGGTCGTGGACCTGCTCACCGGGTTCGTGGCCTCCACCGAACCGGCCGCGCTCGACGCCTCGATGTACCGCGACCGGCTGCTGCGCACCGCCTGACCCCTGCCCCCCCCGGAGCCGCGGCGCACTCACAGTCCCGGCACACTCTCCGGGTCGGCCACCCGCAGCTTGGTCGCCATCTGGCGGGCCACGTTCCACAGGATGCGGGCGGCGAGTTCGGGTTCGGACTCCAGCATCGTCTCGATCCGCCGGTCCGAGAACGACAGCGCCTGTCCGGCCTCTGCGGCCCGCACCGTCGCGGTGCGAGGCGTGCCCAGCAGCATCGCCATCTCGCCGATGAGGTCGCCGGCGGTGGCCACCGACACCAGGCGGTCACCGACCCGGATCTCCACCACCCCCGACAGCAGGTAGTACAGGGTGCGGGTGGACAGCTGCTCGCCGATGATCAGGTCGCCGGCGTGGAAGTCGAACAGGAAGCTCTCCGACAGCAGGCGTTCGTGCTGGGCCTCTGAGAGCCCGTCGAAGATCGAGGGGCCGTGTTGGTCGGTCGAGACCAGGTCCAGCAGGCGGCTGCGGGTGTCGGCGTCGGCCAGGTCCCGGGTGCCCGCCCCGTCCAGGATCGCCAGTGCCTCGGGAGATGGTGGCGGGCAGTAGTCGGGGGGCAGCAGGTCGATCACCGGCGAGCCCACCGCCTGCAGGTGGGCCAGGTCGCCCACGAACAGCACGAGGGGCACCACCAGGAACGTCGAGGTGCTGTAGACCTCGCCGTAGGGACGGAACCCCAAGGACCGGTAGTAGCCCAGCAGGTGCGGTTCGCACTCGCACAGCACCACTTCGTCCCGGCGGGCCAGGCAGTACTGGGCCACCTCGAAGATCAGCAGGGACGACACCAGCCCGCCCCGGTGCGAGGGTTCGATCAGAAAGCGGCTCAGCACCACCATGCGCTCGGGGTCCAACACGTCGGTGAAGCGTTTGATCTGCAGATCGTGTTCGATGTCGGGGGAGAACCGGCCGTCCACGGCGGCGCTGACCCGGATGGTGCCCACCACCCGGCCGTCCTCCCACGCGCCGAACAGGGCCGAGTCGGCGTCGTCGTCGTCGAAGAGTAGGCCACGCTCGTGGTCGGCGATGTCGGTCAACAACCCCTGCTGTTCGCAGTAGTGGCGGTACCGGAACGCGAACACGGCCTCCCGGTCCGCGCGCTCGGTCGCGGCTCTGACCTCGATGCCCATGATGGATCCCCTCTCCCGGGCGATGGTGTGGGCGGGAGCATACCCGGCTCCGCGCGGCGGCGTCGGCCACTTCCTGAACGGCGGACCGGTCGAATAGGATGTGATCTCCGACACACCTCGAGGGAGATTTCGTCCGATGGCCACGATGACGTTGTCGGTGATGTTCACCGATCTGGTGGGTTCGACTGCGTTGATGTCGCGGGTGGGGGAGGAGGTCGCCGAAGAGCTGCGCCTGGAACACTTCGAGCTGCTGCGCACCGCGATCGGGAGCGGATCGGGGCGGGAGGTCAAGAACCTCGGCGACGGATTGATGGTGGTCTTCGACAGCGCCGCGGACGCCGTGGACGTGGGCGTGGCGATCCAGCAGGCGTTCGAGCGACGAAACCGGCGGGCAGAGGAACCCCTGGGGATCCGGGTGGCGATCGCGGTGGGCGACGTCGACGAAGACGACACCGGCGACGTGTTCGGGGTACCGGTGGTGCAGGCGGCACGGCTGTGCGCGGAGACCGAGGGCGGCCAGATTCTGTGCACCGAGGTGACCAGGATGCTTGCGGGATCCCGAACGGCCGCGGACTTCCAGCCCGTGGGAGCTCTGGACCTCAAAGGGCTCGACGAACCGGTGGCCACCTGCGAGGTGCGCTGGGAACCCCTCGCCGCTGCCATCGGGACCGACCTGCCCGCCCGCCTGGGGTCTTCGATCGCCCCGGTCTTCGTCGGGCGAGCGACCGAATTCGAGGCGATCCTCTCCGCCTACAAGTCTGCGGCGGTCGAGGGGACCCGACGGGTGATGCTGTTGGCCGGGGAGCCGGGCATCGGCAAGACCACGTTGACCGCCCAGGCCTGTGGCGAGCTGACCGCCCAGGGCGCCCGGGTGGTGTACGGGCGCAGTGACGAGGACCTGGGCGTGGCCTACCAGCCCTGGATCGAAGCGCTCG
>CAYVAS010000030.1:13060-29045 GCA_964449375.1 uncultured Iamiaceae bacterium
GGGCGCAGTGACGAGGACCTGGGCGTGGCCTACCAGCCCTGGATCGAAGCGCTCGACATGCTCGTCGACGCGGTCGCCCCCGAGGTGCTCGCCGATCACGTCGCTGTCCGGGGTGCCTCGGTGGCGCGGCTGGTGCCCCGCCTCGCCGCGCGGGTCGGCATCGAGCCGCCGGAGGGACCGGTGGGCGACGCGGAGCGCTACGTCCTGTTCGGAGCGGTCACCGATCTGCTGACACGGGCCACCGCGACCGACCCCGTCGTGCTCGTGGTCGACGATCTGCACTGGAGCGACCGCCAGAGCCTGCAGCTCCTGCGCCACGTCGTGACCGCCGGCGAGCCCATGCGCCTGTTGATCATCGGCACGTTCCGGGATTCGGAGGTCCAGGCGGGCGACCCGTTGTCGGAGCTGCTGGCGGTGTTCCACCGTGAAGACGGCGTGGACCGTCTGGCCCTGGGAGGGCTGGGCGATGCGGATCTGTTGGAGTTCCTCGAGCGGGCGGCCGGCCACGAGATGGACGAGGCCGGGATCGGTCTGCGCGACGCGGTGCTGGCCGAGACCGCGGGCAATCCGTTCTTCGTCGGAGAGATCCTGCGGCACCTGCGCGACAGCGGCGCGATCACCCAGGACGGGGGTCGTTGGGTCGGCACGGTCGACCTGGCCGAGGTGGGGCTGCCGGTGAGCGTCACCGAGGTGGTCGGTCGTCGCATCGGGGTGCTGGGGGACGAGACCCGCAAGGTGCTGGCCGCCGGGGCGGTGATGGGCCGCGACTTCGACATCGACATCGTCGCCCAGGTGACCGGCGTGGACGAGGACACCGTCATCGACCTCTGCGACGCGGCGGTGGACGCGTCGGTGCTGACCACCACCGACCGCGTCGGCGTCTACTCCTTTGCGCATGCCCTGATCGGCCACACCCTTGTCCAGGGCCTGTCGGCCACCCGGCGGGCGCGCATGCACCGTGCGGTGGCCGACGCGATCGAAGCCTCGGGTGACCCCGAAACCCGTGCCGGGGAGCTGGCGAACCACTGGGCCAACGCGGTGCACGTGGATGCCGACAAGGTCGTGACCTACGAGGTGCTCGCCGGCCGCCAGGCACTCGCACAGCTCGCGCCCGACGTGGCCGTGGACTGGTTCACCCGGGCGCTGGAGCATCACGGAACCGGCGGAGTCGACGAGGCGCGTCGGGTCGAGATCCTGATCGGGCTGGGAGAGGCCCAGAAGCAGAGCGGCCTTGGGGACTTCCGGGCCACGCTGCTCGAGGCGGCCGCGATCGCGGATCGTCTGGGTCTCGCCGACGAGTTGGCCCGCGCGGTCATGCTCAACTCCCGTCAGCACCACAGCAACATCGACGGCGTCGACAGCGAGCGGGTCCATTTCATCGAACGAGCCCTCGAAACCACCATCACCGACGAGGACCGCGCGCTCCTCCTCGCGCTCCTCGCAACCGAGCGCCTGAACGTCACCGCGGTCGAGGCTCGGCTCGAGCTGGTCGACCAGGCCCTGGCCTGCTCGGCAGACGCCCCGCCCGCGGTCCGAGCCGCAGTGTTGCTCCGAGCCTGCCGGGCCGCGCCTGGCCCCTCGGCCGTCGAGCGACGCATCGGCTGGGTGGAAGCGGCCCGTCCCCTCGTCGAACTGATCGACGACCCCCATCTGGCGCTCGAATGTGCATTCATGGACGTGAGCCTCGGCCTGGTGCAGGGCGATGCCGCGTCGATGCACCAGGGAGTGGAGGTGGTTGGCGAGATTCTGGAACGTGTTCAGGAGGCGACGCGCCGTTGGGCTCACCGCTACTCCTTGGCGACGGTGGCGGTCATCGATGGGGACCTCGACCGAGCCGAAGCCATCGCCGAGGACGCGTTGCAGCTCGGGCTCGCAGCCGAACAGGCGGACGCCTTCTCGCTCTACGGCGCACAGATCCTCGGAATCCGGAATCAGCAGGGCCGGATCGAGGAGATGATTCCACTGCTCGAGGACATCGTCGCTCAGCAACCGGATCGGACCGTCTATCTGGCGACGCTGGCGATGGCCTGCGCCGAGACCGGGGACACCGCACGCGCGCAAGACCTGGTCGACGCGTGCCGTGACAAGGGATTCTCCGGACTTTGGGATCTGGACTACACGATCGGGCTCGCAGCGCTGGCCAAGGCGATCCTGATTCTCGGCGACACGACGTCGGCAAAGGCCTTGCGACCACTCCTGGTCGAGTACCCCGAGCAGATCGCGACCACCCAGGTCTCGGTGTCGTGCGCGCTGGCCTATTGGCTGGGTCGCATCGACCACCTGCTCGGCGACGTGGATTCCGCCGAGCACTGGCTCACCGTCGCCGACCGGATCCACCGCCGGTTCGAGTCGCCGCTCCTCACCGCCTACAGCGACGTGGCCATTGCCGCGCTGCTGGCCGACCGCGGTCGGCCGACCGAGGCCGAACGGGCCCGCCAGTTGGCCGAGGCCGCGCTCGAAGTGGCCTCCACACGCGGGTACGTACCGGTCGCCCGCGACGCCCGGGCGGTGCTCGACCGACTCTGACGCACACGATCTGCGGGCATGATGGAACGGGTCGGCGACGGCACGGGTCGGACTGCTCCGTTGCGGCTGCATTGACGAACCGGGTGGTCTGGGGCGACTTACAGTGTCGGGGATGGCCAGCAGCGGTTCACCCAAGGTGCACCCCCTGATCGACCGCCTCGCCGCGTACTCCTGGCGGCTGCTGGTCATCGCGGCGGTGCTGGCCGGGTTGCTGTGGCTCCTCGGGTACCTGTGGGTGGTGCTGCTGCCGCTGGTGCTGGCGACGTTCCTGTCGCGCATCCTGATCGTTCCCAACCGCTGGCTGCGGGCGCGTCGCTGGCCGCCGGCATTGGCGGCTTCGGTCACCCTGATCGGCTTTCTGCTCGCCCTGGCCACGATCCTGGGCCTGATCGGTGTGGCCATCGGTCAGCAGTGGGACCAGATCGGGCCGACCGTGACCGAGACGATCGACGACATCGAAGACTGGGTGGTCGAGGACGGCCCCGGCAACTTCACCCACGCCGACATCCAGGACGCCCGCGACGACGCCCGCGAATGGATCGGCGAGTGGCTCCGGTCGTCGGGGAGCACCGTCGCGTCGGGGGTGGTCGTGGCCTTCGAGGTGCTGGTCGGGATCATCCTTGGCCTGGTCATCACCTTCTTCGCGCTCAAGGACGGGACCCGTTTCGGCGCCTGGCTCATCGGCTGGTTGCCGGCCGAACGGCGTGCCCACGTCGAAAAGCTGGGCGACACCGCGTGGCTCACCCTTGGTGGCTATCTGCGCGGCGCCGCGCTGCTGGGGCTGCTCGAAGGGGTGGTGATCGGGGGCACGGTCGCGCTCGTGGGCGCCAAGCTCGCGGTGCCGGTGGCGGTGATCACCTTCATCTTCGCCTTCATTCCCTTCGCCGGCGCGATCATCGCCGGGGCGATCGCGGTGCTGGTCACCTTGGGGACCTCCGGGTTCGCCGGGGCGGTGATCGTGCTGGTCGTGGCGATCCTCGTCCAGCAGCTCGACAACGATCTGCTCGCCCCGGTCATCTACGGCAAGAACCTCGAGCTGCACCCGGTGGTGATCCTGCTGGCCCTGACCGGGGGCGGCGCGGCCTTCGGCGTCGCCGGGGTGTTCCTGGCGGTGCCGATCACCGCGATCGTGATCAACGTGATCACCACCCATCGTCGCCTGGTCCGCGGCGATTCCGAGGACAGCGACGATGGCGACCCTCCTGCGGAGGAGGACACCGCGGACTCCGACGGCGGCCCGGATCCGTCCCCACCGGTGGGAGCAGACCCGCCCTGAGCCTTCCGGGCCGGGGTTCCCTGATCAGAGGAGAACCGGGCGGTTCGATAGGGGCCGTGAATCGGAACCATCACCAAGACCGATCGGGACCGACTATGAATACCCGCGGAAATGATATAGTGTAGCTATTGTAAGTTTCCGACTCGAGAGGTATTCCCCATGGCAACCGTCAACTCCAAGCTCCAGCCCTTCGAGGCCACCGCGTTCCGCAACGGTGAGTTCGTCGAGGTGTCCGACAAGGACCTGGCCGGCAAGTGGGCCGTCGTGTTCTTCTACCCGGCGGACTTCACCTTCGTGTGCCCGACCGAGCTGGGCGACCTCGCCGACAACTACGACGAGTTCCAGCGCCTGGGAGTGGAGATCTTCTCGGTGTCCACCGACACCCACTTCACCCACAAGGCCTGGCACGACGCCTCCGACACCATCGGCAAGATCCAGTACACGATGGTCGGTGACCCCACCGGGCACATCACCAACAACTTCGGCGTGATGCGCGAGGGCGAGGGGCTCGCCGACCGGGCCACCTTCCTGATCGACCCCGACGGCGTCATCCAGTTCATGGAGGTCACCGCCGAGGGCATCGGCCGCAACGCCGCCGAGCTGCTCCGCAAGGTGCGGGCCGCCCAGTACGTCCGGGAGCACCCGGGCGAGGTCTGCCCCGCCACCTGGGAAGAGGGCGACGAAACCCTCGCCCCGTCCCTGGATCTCGTCGGCAAGATCTGACATCCGGACCCGGATGTCGGGAGAACAGCGGTACCGCGGCGCACCCATCCCCGCCACGGTCCCTCTCCCGCACGGATCGCTCGACGACCCGGGTGGGTCGGTTCTCCCTCGCCGACCCACCCGGATCCACCCCTTGATGCGATCGACGCGGAGCCGTCGATCGCACCACCTGATCGAAGAACCCTTCCCGCAGTAGCCGCCCCGGAGGACCCGCCGTGCTCGACGAAACACTCGCCAATCAACTGAGACAACACCTGGCCAAGATCTCCGAGCCGGTGGAGCTGGTCGCGTCCACCGACGACTCGCCCAAGTCCGGCGAGATGGTGCAGCTCCTCGAGCAGATCGCGTCGCTGTCGGACAAGATCACCTACGTCCAGGCCGACGACCACGACCGCCGCCCGTCCTTCGCCATCCGCCGGGCCGGCACCGACACCGAGGTCCGCTTCGGCGGGGTTCCCCTCGGCCACGAGTTCACCTCGCTGGTCCTGGCCCTGCTCCAGGTGGGCGGCCACCCCTCCACCGAATCCGCCGAACTGATCGAAGCGGTCCAGGCCATCGATGCGGACCTGCATTTCGAGACCTTCTACTCGTTGAGCTGCCAGAACTGCCCCGACGTGGTCCAGGCGCTCAACCTCATGAGCGTGTTGAACCCCCGGATCACCCACACCGCCATCGACGGTGCGGTGTTCCCCGACGAAGCCGAGGAGCGCGGCGTGATGGCCGTGCCCACGGTGTTCATGAACGGTGAGGAGTTCAGCTCCGGGCGCATGACCCTGGCCGAGATCGTCGGCCGCCTCGACACCGGCGCCGAAGCCCGCGAAGCCGAGGCCCTCGACGCCAAGGATCCCTACGACGTGCTGATCGTGGGCGGCGGGCCCGCCGGGGCCGCGTCGGCGATCTACGCCGCCCGCAAGGGGCTGCGCACCGGCGTGGTCACCGAACGCTTCGGCGGCCAGGTGCTCGACACCATGTCGATCGAGAACTTCATCTCGGTGCAATCCACCACCGGGCCCATGTTCGCCTCGGCGCTGGAAGCCCACGTGGCCGACTACGACGTCGACGTGATGAACCTGCAACAGGCCACCCGACTGGTGCCCGCCGAGACCGAAGGCGGCCTGCACCGCGTGGAGCTGGCCAACGGCGCCACGCTGGAGACCCGGACCGTGATCCTGGCCACCGGTGCCCGGTGGCGTCAGCTCGGCGTGCCCGGCGAGGAGGAGTTCCGCAACAAGGGCGTCACCTACTGCCCACACTGCGACGGGCCACTGTTCAAGGACAAGCGGGTCGCGGTGGTCGGCGGAGGCAACTCCGGCGCCGAGGCCGCGATCGACCTGGCCGGGGTGTGCGGCGACGTCACCCTCATCGAGTTCGAACCCCAACTGCGCGCCGACGAGGTGCTGCAGAAGAAGCTGGCCAGCCTCGGCAACGTCGAGGTCATCACCTCAGCCGCCACCACCGAGGTCGTCGGCGACGGCACCAAGGTCACCGGCCTGAGCTACCAGGACCGTGACAGCGACACGGCGCGCAAGGTCGACCTGGACGGCGTGTTCGTCCAGATCGGGCTGGTGCCGATCACCGAATGGCTGGAGGGAACCGTGGAGCTGACCGAGCGCGGCGAGATCGTCATCGACGACCGTGGCCGCACCTCGGTGCCCGGGGTGTTCGCCGCCGGTGACGCCACCACCGTGCCCTACAAGCAGATCGTGATCGCACTGGGCGCAGGGTCCACGGCCGCGCTGAGCGCCTTCGACCACCTCATCCGCACCTCCGCCGGTGCGCCCGAGCCCGCCACCGCGTCGGCCTGAGTCGACACGGGACGACGGGTCGATTCAGGCGTGCAGCGACGATGAACCTCCGTGACCTGGAGTACCTCGTCGCCGTTGCCGACCACCGGCACTTCGGCCGGGCCGCCCAGGCCTGCTTCGCCAGCCAGCCCACGCTGTCGACCCAGATCCGCAAGCTCGAAGCCGAACTCGGTGTGGAGCTGATCGAACGCAACCCGCGTCGCATCACCCTCACCGAGTCCGGCCAGGCCGTGGTCGACCACGCTCGCACCGTGCTGGCCGAGACGGCCATGATCCGCACCCTGGCCCAGCAGGCCGTCGACCCCGAGTCGGGCAGCATCCGCCTGGGGGTGTTCCACACCCTGGCGCCGTACCTGCTGCCCCACGTGGTGCCCGAGATCGACGAGCGGTTCCCCCGACTGGAGCTGTTGCTGGTCGAGGACAAGACCGACCATCTGGTCGCCCAGCTCCTCGACGGCAGCCTCGATGCGGGGGTGTTCGCCCAGCCGGTGCACACCGGCAACCTGCACGCCGAACCGCTCTTCGACGAGCAGTTCGTGCTGGCCGCGCCCGCCGATCATCATCTGGCCGCCGACGACGAGCCCCTGGCGGTGGACGCGCTGGCCGGCGAGGACCTGTTGCTGCTCGAGGAGGGGCACTGCCTGCGCGACCAGGCGCTGGACGTGTGCCGGCTGACCGGCGCGGCGGAACGACGCGGGTTCCGGGCCACGAGCCTGGCGACCCTGGTGCAGATGGTGTCCGCCGGCGTGGGCGTGACCCTGCTACCCGAATTGGCGGTCCTTCCGCCGGTTCCGGAAAATCCCCGGATCGTGTTGCGCCGGTTCAGCCCGCCGGTCCCGCACCGGTCGATCGCCCTGTTCTGGCGTCCCACCAGCGTGTACCGCGAGCTGCTGCCCAAGGTGGCCGAGGTCATCCACGCCCAGGTGACGCCGCTGCTCGCCGCCTGACCGCCGAAGCCGGACAGGACGGGCCGCAGCGCCCGCTACGGTGCGCCGCGATGGCCCCGGCGATGATCAGGCCCTACGCGCCGAGCGATCGGGACGCGGTCCGCCACATCTGCTTCGTGACCGGCGACGCCGGCGACCCGGTGGCGTCCCAGTGGGCCGACGCAGAGAGCTTCGCCGACATGTACACCGGCTACTACACCGACGAAGAACCCGAATCCGCCTTCGTGGCCGAATCCGACGGGAAGGTGGTGGGCTACCTGCTGGGATGCCGCGATTCGACCCGGGCGTGGTCACCGGCCTCCGTCGCGGCCCGTCACGCGCTGCGCAGTGGGTTACTGGTGCGGCCCGGAACCGCCGGCTATCTGTGGCGGGCGGTCGGCGACATCGTGGCGGACCGGGTCCGGTCCGGGGTCCGCCCCAACGACCTGGCTTTCACCGACCCGGCCTACCCGGCGCACCTGCACATCGACCTGCTGGAGCGGGCGAGGGGCACCGGGGTCGGCGCGGCGCTGATGCGTACCTGGCTGGACACCCTGCGCGCCGAGGGAGTGCCCGGGTGTCATTTGCAGACCATGGCCCAGAACCGCGCGGCGATCGGGTTCTTCGCCGCGATGGGCTTTCGACGGCACGGTGAGCCGGTCCCGTCGCCGGGCCACCGCCGGGCCGGGGCGAGAACCCACGTGCAGGCGATGGTGCAGTCGCTCCGGTGAGCAGCCGCCACGCTCAACAGGCAGACTCGTGACATGGCCTTCGACGTGCATCTGGTGGACGGCACCTACGAGCTGTTCCGGCACTACCACGCGCTGCCGTCGCGGCGCACCGAGGATCGCGGAGAGGTCGCCGCGGTCCGGGGGGTGGTGATGTCGCTGATCGGCATGGTCGAAGACGGCGCCACGCACGTGGTGATGGCGACCGACCACGTGGTGGAGTCGTTCCGTAACGAGCTGTGGGCCGGCTACAAGACCAGCGAGGGCATCCCGGACGAGCTGCTCGCTCAGTTCGGGCTGCTCGAGGAGGCCGCGGCGGCGGCCGGATTCACGGTGTGGCCGATGGTGGTGGGTGAGGCCGACGACGGGCTGGCCACCGGGGCACGGCTTGCAGCGGCCGACGACCGGGTCGGGCGGGTGCTGATCTGCACCCCGGACAAGGACCTCGCCCAGTGCGTGGGCGGCAAGGTCGTGCAGTTCGACCGTCGCAAGGGGGAACTGCGCGACACCGAAGGCGTGAGGGAGCGTTTCGGCGTGGCGCCCGAGTCGATCCCGGACTACCTGGCCCTGGTGGGCGACACCGCGGACGGTTTTCCCGGCCTGCGCGGCTGGGGTGCCAAGACGACGGCGACGGTGCTGGCCCGCTACCCGCACCTGGAGGACATTCCCCGGGACCCCGACCAGTGGCAGGTGACCGTGCGGGGCGCGGCGAAGCTTGCCGAACGGCTCGTCGCAGACTGGGAGGCCGCGATCCTGTTCCGCCGCCTGGCCACGCTGGTCACCGATTCCGACGAGGTGACCGGCACGGTGGAGGACTGGCGATGGCGTGGCCCACGCGCCGACTTCGCCGAGGTGGCCGCGTCGATCGACGGGTCGGCGCTGGTCGAGCGCGCGGTCGCCGCGGCGCCCCGGTCCTGACCTGGTGCCCGCTCCGCAGGCGGGTCAGCCTCCAGGTGCGACCGTGGCGTGGATCGCGTCGGCGATGGCGACGTTGCGGCGGTGTTCGCGCACCAGGTTCTGGTCGAGGCCGCTGGTGACGTAGCACGCCGACAGCCCGGTCGCCGGGTCCGCGAAGGCAAGTTGTCCGCCGGCGCCGTTGTGGCCGAAGGCCGCAGGCGACGAGGCGGTGCCGAACCCGCGTTGCGCGGCGAAGCCGTCGTCGCCGGCGGCGACCAGACCGAGGGTGCGATTCGCCGGAACCCCCAGGGGGTTGGGCAGCCTGCTCCGGACCCGCCCGGTGCCGTCGGCCAGCACCGCGGGATCCCAGAGCCGGCCCGGGTTCCCCAGCAGCCCCTGGTAGAGCATCGCCAGGTCCGCGGCGCGCACGACCCCACCGCCCCCGGGCACGCCCTGTTCCCGGGCTCGGGGGTGGTTCAACGAGGTCAGCGCGAACAACACCACCTCGGCAGGCACCTCGGGCTGGTCGCGTACCGCCTCGCCGAACTCGGCGGCGAGCTCGTCGGTGGTGGCGGGCTCACCCACGCCGACCACCTCGGCGATGCCGTCCTGCTCATCGAGGGGGATGCCCAGCAGGCGAGGCAGCCCGAGCGGTTCGGTGACCAGCGCATGGATCATGGCCCGGTAGTCGGTGCCGGTGACGGCCTCGATGATGTCGCAGAGCACCCAGTGCGCCGACACCGGGTGGTACACGTAGCGCTCGCCGGGAGGGAACTCGTGGCGCCAGGTCGCGTACGCGGCCCGGCGATCCTCGTGGGACCGCCATTCCTTGGGGCCCAGGGGCGCCATGGGAAATCCGCTGGTGTGCAGCATCACCTGTTCGACGGTGACCTCGGCCTTGTCGCTGGCTTCGAAACCGGGCAGGTAGGAGGCCACGGTGCGGGTGACGTCCAGGCCCTCGTCGGCGATGAGGCGCCATATCGCCGCGGCGGTGAGCACCTTGGTGGCCGAGAAGGGGATGAAGCGGGTGGAGTCGGGGGCTCCGAAGGTGGCGTCGACGATCACCTCACCTCGATGGGCCACGGCGATCTGTGCGGCGGGCAGCAACCCGTCGTCGACCTCGGCGCGGACCCGGTTCAGCAGGGCCTCGACGGCATCGGAGTCGATCCGGTCGGTGGAGGTGGCGCTCATGGCCCAGCAGCGTACCCGCCCCGAATCCCCCCGGATCCCAGCGGATCCACCCGGATCCCCCCGGATCCCAGCCCACCCCCCACACGAAATTCGGAGCGAAAAGGTCGAATGGCAACCTTTTCGCTCCGAATTTCGGGGGGAGGACGGGTGGGGTGGCACCCGTCGGGGGTGCTCCTTGTGTCATCCGTTCTAATGCACTACATTAGAACACGTTCTACCCGATCAGACCAGGAGCGCAAACCCATGGAATTCGGCCTCTTCTTCAACGGCTACCTGCCCGGGCCCGGCGCCTTCGACACCGAAGCCGAACACACCATGCTTCTGCGCGAGGCCAAGTACGCCGTGCTGGCCGACTCGCACAACTGGAAGTACGCCTGGTTCGGCGAGCACCACTCGCTCACCGAGTACTCCCACCTGTCCGCGCCCGAATGCATGATCCCCTTCGTCGCCGCGCAGACCGAACGCATCCACCTGGGCTCGGCGATCATGAACATGTCGCCCAAGGTCAACCACCCGCCCCGGTTGGCGGAACGGGTCGCGATGCTCGACCACCTGACCAACGGTCGCTTCGAGTTCGGTTCGGGTCGGGGCGCCGGTGAGCACGAGATGCAGACCTTCGACCTGCACACCTCCGAGACCAAGGAGATGTGGGACGAGGTCGCGCCCGAGCTGGTGCGCATGTGGTCCACCCACGACTATGAGTTCGAAGGCGAGTTCTTCCGGGTGCCCTACCCGCACAACATCCTTCCCAAGCCCTACGGCGTGGGTCACCCCCCGATGTGGCTGGGATGTGGTAGCCCGCCCACGTTCGCCAAGGCCGGCGGGCTGGGGGTCGGTGCCATCGCTTTCAACTTCGAACCGGTCATGAACCTCAAGGGCCGGATCGAGACCTACAAGGAAGCGGTCGCCGACTGCACCGAGCCTCTGGGCGAGTTCGTCAACGACAACGTGATGATGACCAACGCGGTGGTGTGTCTGTCGGACGGCAAGCGGGCTCGCCAGATCGCCATGTCGCCGGGGCGGGGCTACCTGAACTCGCTGGTCACGCTGTACCACTCGACCATTCCCAAGGCGAAGGGCGCGGTCACCTGGCCGGACCGTCCCCGGGCGATCCAGTCCGAGGAGGAGCTCGACTACGCGATCGACAACGGCTACCTGCTGTGTGGCACCCCCGAGCAGGTGCTCGAACAGATCGCCGCCTACCAGGAGGTGGGCACCGACCAGCTCGTGTTCGGGATCCCCAACGAGGGCTTCGAGCACGAAGAGGTCCTCGAGATGCTCGAGCTCTTCGGCGATCAGGTGATCCCCGAGTTCGACAAGGACCCCGAGCACCGCACCACCCGCATGAGGGCGACGGCCAAGCCCAAGTACCCGGCCTTCACCAAACTGCCCGAGGATCTGCGGGCACCCGAGGTGATCCCCACCAACGCCCCGATCCCGCTGGGCGGCTGAGACGGCCTGGTCCGCCGGACCGACCGTGCGATCCGCTCGCGCCGACCGCCCCGGGCCGCCGGGACCGCCAGGGGCCTCGACCAGCCAACGCCTGTTGGACGAAGCCGAGGTGCTGTTCGCCACCGAGGGCATCGACCGGGTCACCTCCCGGCAGATCGTCGAGGCCGCCGGGCAACGCAACGTCTCGGCGATCTCGTACCACTTCGGATCCCGCGAGGCGCTGGTATGGCAGATCCTGGCCCGACGGGGCGCGCCGGTGGACGCCGAACGGGGCCGTCGCCGCGACGCCCTGGGTGCCGAGCCGTCGGTGTCCGAGCTGGTGGCCTGTCTCGTCGAGCCCTACACCGCGCTGGTCGAGGACCCCGGGGGCCGGTCGTACCTGCGGATCGTCGCCCAGCTCCGGGGGCGGTTCGCTGCGTGGCGGGTCGAATCCGACACCACCACGACCGGGCACCTGGCCCGGATCCTCGACGAGATCGAAGCCCGCGCTCCGGGGGACCGGGCCCGGCGCCAGGAACGGGTGGTGGGCATGATCATGGTGCTGACCGGTCTGGCCGCCGAGCGGGCCCGTCGCATCGACCAGGGTGCGGTCCCGGACATGGATCCGGCGGCCTTCGCCGCCGAACTCGTCGCCATGTGCGCCGCCATCATCACCGCCCCCGCCCCCGCCCCCGCCCCCGGCCCGGCCCCCTGACCCACCCCCCCCAAGAGCAACTTCGGGAGGTTGTGTGGTGTGGAGCGAAGGAACCTCCCGAAGTTGGTGGCGCGGTGGAGGCTCTACGATCGGGGGATGAATCGGCGGGAGGTGCTGCGGTGAGGATTCGCGTGATGTCGGTGACCGAAGGCGTCGTCTACCACTGTTGGCCCGTCGACACGTCGAACCCGTGCCGGCCTGAACTCGAGGTCGACGCGGCCGTGTTGCCCGGTGACGTGGATGCCGGCCCGCTACTGCTCTCGGTACCCGACTACGTGTTCATGGTGGGCGGACCGGAGGTGGCCAGGCCGTGTCTGCAGACCTTCGCCCGCAAGGGCCGCCTGGTCGACGAGATGGGCGTCCCCCACATCTCGTTTCCCCTGTGGACGCCGATCGACCTGTCGGGGCCGCCCCGGACCGGATCGGCGGGCGCGCACTAGCCTGGGTGCCGCCCCCGGAGGTATCCCCGCCGTGTCCCAGCCCGCCCAGCGCCAGCTCACCCCGCCCGGGTCGACCGCTGCGGCCATGACTCCGACCGGCCACGCACCGCCACCGCCGCCGTCGGACGCGCGGACCTCCGAGGGTCCCTACGGCACGCTTGCCGGCCGTGCAGCTCTCGGGGTGACCGGCGTCGGACTGGCCCTGGTCGCCGCGCATGCCGTGTCGATCCCCACGCCGCCGTGCCCGCTGCGCGCCGCGACCGGCTTTCCCTGTCCCTTCTGTGGGTGCACCCACATCGCGCGCGAGCTGCTCACCGGCGGCATCGGAGAGGTCGCCCGCCACGATCCGGCCGGACTGGTGTTCGCGGCGCTGGTCGGCGTGGCCGTGGTCGCTCAGTTCGTGGCGATGGTGCGTCGAACCCAGGGTCCCGCCTTTCTGACCAGCCGGGTCGCCGCGGTGGTCCTCGTCGTGGTTCTGGCCGCGCACTGGGGAACCACCATCGTCACCGGCGGCATGCTCACCGCCTGAGGTCGACCGCCGTCCGGAGCCCCCGCCCGAAGAACCCGGCGCCGAGCCTGACCTACCCCGCCCGCTTGACAACTTCGGGAGGTTGCTTCGGCATGAGCCACGCAACCTCCCGAAGTTGCGTTTTTTGGGCGAGCGTGGGCGGCGGGCTTGGGGACGAGCGTGAGGTGGGCGGGTGAGGGGCGGCGATCGTGGGGAGGCAGGCGTGCGGGCGGGCGCGGGGAGACGAGCGTGGGGGAGGGGGATGTCGTCGATGGGGGGACGGGAACGTGGGTCCGACGGTAGGGTCGGCGGCATGATCCCGACGCTGCTCCTGGTGGGCCTGCTGATCGGGTTGGGCGGCTACCGCCACCCGGGTTGGATGACGCTCATCATCGCGGCGCTGTCGGTGTTCTGGGCCGTGGCGGTTGCCTCCGCTGACGGGGTCACCGCCGCGACCCTGGCCGGGGGCTTCGGGATCGCCGCGGTCAACCTGGGGGTCACCGCAGCCATCGGCTACGGCGTGCGCTCCCTCATCGACCGGATCACCCGGCCGCTGCGCAGATCCGACCAGTCCCCGGCATAGCGCTGCTGGAGTGCCGCCTTGGTGACCTTGCCCATCGCGTTGCGGGGCAGCTCGTCGGCGATCACGCAGGCCCGGGGCACCTTGTAGCGGGCGAGGCGCTCACCGAGCTGGTCGAGCAGCGTGGTCGGGTCCGGCCGGACCGGAGCATCCGGGTCGGCGACGACGACGGCAAGGCCCAACTCGCCGAAGTCGTCGTCGGGCATCCCCACCACGGCGGACTCCCGCACTCCGTCGAGCTGGTCGAGCACCGCCTCGATCTCGGCTGGGTACACGTTCTCGCCCCCGGAGATGATCAGGTCCTTGGCCCGCCCCACGATCCGCAGCCGCCCCTCGCCGTCCAGGGTGCCCAGGTCACCGGTCCGGAACCAGCCGTCGGCGGTGAAGTCGACGGCCCGACGCTCGGGCATCCGCCAGTACCCGGCGAACACGTTGGGCCCGCGCACCTCGATCCCTCCCGGCTCGTCCACCTCCGCCAGCGGCTGGTCGGGGTCGTCGCCCCGGCGGATCCGCACCTCCACCCCGGCCAGAGGAAAGCCCACACTGCCCGCCACCCGCGCCCCCTCCAGCGGGTTCGACGCGATCATCTCGGTCTCGGACATCCCGTAGCGTTCCAGGATGCGATGCCCGGTGCGTTCGGCGAAGGCGTCGAAGACCTTGTCGGTCAGCGGTGCGGACCCCGAGATGAACACCCGGACTCCATCGGCGACCTGCCGGGTCAGCCGTGGCGAGGCCAGCAACCGGGCATAGAAGGTGGGCACGCCCATCAGGACCGTGCCCGGCCCGGCGAGCGCGTCGATCACCCGGTCGACGTCGAAACGACCCACGAAGCACAGCGACGACCCCGCGACCAGCGCGGTGTTGACCGCGACGAACAACCCATGGGCGTGAAAGGTCGGCAACGCGTGCACGGTCACGTCCGCCGGTGTGAAACCCCAGGTCGCCGCCAGCGTCTCGGCGTTGGTCGCCAGGTTGCCGTGGGTGACGATCGCCCCTTTGGGCCGGCCCGTGGTACCCGAGGTGTAGATGATCGCCGCCGGGTCGTCGACCGCCCGGGGTACCGGTTCGTCGAGCGTCGGAGTCGCCGCGGGCGCGCGGCGGGCGGCGGTGACCACCTCCTCGAGCGCAGCCGCACCCAGGAGGCGGATCGTGGGTTCGGCGTCGGCGACGAGCAGGTCGGTCTCGACGTCGCCCAGTGCCGGGTTGAGCGGCACGTACACCCCACCGGCCCACTGGGTCGCCAACGACAACAGGATGCTTTCGACACTGGTGGGTACCTGGGCCACCAGCCGCGCCTCTGGTACCAGCCCCCGCTCGGTCAGCTCGTCGGCCATCCGAGCGATCAGCCCGCGGGCCTGCGCGTAGCTCAGCGGGGCTCGGGCATCAGGTCCGGGGACGGTCACCAGCGGTGCGTCCGGGGCGCGGTCGGCCCAGTCCAGAAGGTGGTCGAGCAGCGGCGAGGCGCTCATCGGAGCAAGGGGTGTCCAGCCATGGCGTCACGCTAGAAGACCCGCTCCAGCGCGGGCGTGGCGACCAGACTGCCCGGATCGCTCCCATCGTCGGCGCCAGCCGCCGGGTCGGCGGAACAGCCCGTCGCGCCAGGCCGCCACGGCCAGCCCGTCGCGGTCAGACCGCCACGGTCAGGCGAAGGAGTACTCGATGGGCAGGTGCTTGACCCCGGACACGAAGTGCGACTGGGCCCAGGCGGGCTCGCCCACCAGTTCCACATGGTCGAGTTCACGCACCAGACGGCCCAGCATCGTACGGAGCTCACGCTTGGCGAACTGGATGCCCAGACAGAAATGCGCCCCGATGCCGAAACTCAACAGCCGGTCCACGTCGTCCCGGTCCACCCGGAACGACTCGGGGTCGGCGAACACCGCGGGGTCCCGGTTGGCCGCCGGGTACGACAACAGCACCCGACCACCCTCGGGCACCGTCACCCCTCCCACCTCGGTGGGCCGTTGCGCGTAGCGCATGAAGTGCCGCACCGGCGAGGTCCAGCGGAAGATCTCCTCTACCGCGTTGTCCACCAGGTCCGGGTCCCGGCGCAACTTCGCGAATTCGTCTGGATGGGCCAGCAGCGCCTGCAGGCCGCCAGACAACGCGAACGACGTCGTGTCGTGCCCAGCGGTCGCGATGATCACGTAGTACCAGAGCCGGTGCTCCTCGTCCATCAACTCCCCGTTCACGGTGCCGTTCGCGATCACCGAGGCGAGGTCGTCGACCGGGCAGGCCC
>CAYVAS010000031.1:0-28824 GCA_964449375.1 uncultured Iamiaceae bacterium
AGCTCAGGTCGTACTCCCACCAGAAGAAGCCGTTGCGGGCCGCCGCGGCGTAGTAATGGTGGTTGTTGTGCCAACCCTCACCCATGGTCCAAAGGGCCAGGATCGCCGAGTTCCGTGAGGTGTCGGTGGTGACGTAGCGGCGCCGGCCGAACACGTGGTTGAGCGAGTTGACCGTGAAGGTCGCGTGCCACAGCACCACGGTGGACCCGAAGAAGCCGATGACCAGCCCGGGCCATCCGGCGATCAGGTACGACGCGACGCCCAGCACCCAGGGCCCGACCCAGTCGTGCTTGTTGAGCCACACCAGCTCGGGGTACTTGGCGAAGTCCTTGATCAGGTCGTAGTCGGTGTCCTTGTACTTGTCGCACAGGATCCAGCCCATGTGGCTCCACCAGAAGCCCTTCTGGGGCGAGTGGATGTCGCGCTCGGTGTCGCTGAAGCGGTGGTGCAGCCGGTGGTGGCTGGCCCACCACAGCGCGCCCTTCTGGGCCGCCATCGACCCGCCGAAGGCCAGGATGAACTGGAACACCCGGCTGGTCTTGTAGGCGCGGTGGGAGAAGTAGCGGTGGTAGCCGGCCGTGATGAAGAACATCCGGCCGAAGTACAACACGATCCCCAGGATGACGGCCTTCCAGGTCACCCCGGTGAAGATGGCCAGAAAGGGGATGAAGTGGGCCAGGATGAACGGGATCGAACTGACCCAGTTGACCCGTTCGTCGGCTGGACGGGCGATACTCTGCGACACGTGTGCTCCGCGATCGAGGGGTGGGTGCGCACCAGGCGCGCCGGGAATTCTACTCCAGCCCGATCGGTCGGGAGAATGGTCTGGCACGAGATTCCGGTGTGAAGCCTGACACATCGGAGGGGCCGCTCCAGCGCCGCGAGCCCGGCTCGAAAGCGCCTGGGGACCGCCGGTGGTCGCGTAGCATTCCACACCATGGCGGACCAGATCACCGTGACCGGTCCGGCTCCGCGCCTGGCCCACATGCCCGGCCTGGACGGCTTGCGCGGCCTGGCGGTCCTGGCGGTGGTGCTGTTCCACGGTGGACACCTGCAGGGCGGGTATCTGGGGGTGGACCTGTTCTTCGTGCTGTCGGGCTTTCTGATCACCTCGTTGCTGCTGGTCGAACGGGCCCATTCGGACCGCATCGCCCTGGCCCGGTTCTGGGGTCGGCGGGCCCGACGGCTCCTGCCCGCGCTCGGGGTGATGCTCGTGGGGGTCGCGGCCTATGCGGGCTTTGCGGCCGAACCCGAGGAGCTGCACCGGATCCGCTGGGACGGGCTGGCCACGATGCTGTACGTGGCGAACTGGCGGGAGATCCTGGCCGGATTCGACTACTGGGCCCTGTTCACCTCACCCTCCCCGCTGGCCCACACCTGGAGCCTCACCGTCGAGCCGCTGCGGGTGGTGGGCGCCGGGCAACCCGACTGCCAGTATCCACCTGCCGAGGGGATCCGCTACGAGGACGGCGACACCCGCGGTGGCGACCAACTGAAGGCCTGCGACGCCCACTGGGCCCGGACCGTCGACGCGTACCGGCCCGATGAGGTGATCTTCGTGCGCAACGGACTGGACCCGACCGAAATCCTGGTCGACGGCACCTACCTGCGCCCCTGCACACCAGCGTTCGAAGCCCACCATCTGGCCGCGTTACGGGCCGACGTGGAGCGCTTCGCCGAGGCCGGCGCGACCACGGTGCTGGTCACCAGCCCACCCTCGCATCAGCACCTGGGCCTGACCGACGAGTACTACGAGCGGTACCTGGACGCGGTGGAGTGTGGCAACGACGTGCGGCGTCAGGTCGCCGAGTCGATGCCCGACACGAAGCTGGTCGACCTGGAGGCGTATCTGTGCACCTCGGAGCGCACCTGCCGGCGGGAACTCGACGGTTCAGAGCTCAGAGGCGACGGCACACACTTCAAGGGGCGGGCGGCTCGCCTCGTGGCGGCCTGGATCCTGAACGAGATCGGCATCGAGGCCTCCGCGGATCCGTGAACGACCCGCCGGGGCCGTGGTCGTGGCGCGCCCTCAGTCCAGCCGCGCCCGGTAACGGTCCGCGTCGGCGTCGCTGAAGGCGCACAGGATCACGGTGACGACGCGGGTGTCCGCGGCGCGCAGCGTGGCGATGGCCACGTCGGCGGCGGCGTCGGGCGGGTAGCCGTACACGCCGGTGGAGATCGCCGGAAACGCCACGCTGCGGGCGCCCAGGTCGTCGGCCACCGCCAGGCTCCGCCGGTAGCACGACGCCAGGACCTCGGCCTCGCCCTCGTCGCCGCCGCGCCAGATCGGGCCGACGGTGTGGATGACCCACCGGCTGGGCAGGTCGTAGGCGCCGGTGGCCTTGGCGTCGCCGGGTGCACACCCGCCGAGCGTGCGACTCTCCTCCAGCAGGCGCGGCCCCGCGGCCCGGTGGATGGCGCCGTCCACGCCGCCGCCTCCCAGCAGCGACCGGTTGGCGGCGTTGACGATGGCGTCGACCCCGAGCGTGGTGATGTCGGCGGTCACCACCTGGATCGGCGGGGCCGTCACGGAAGCGTCCTGGTCCGCACGTCGGTGAAGGCCGCGGCCTGCCCCCGGTGCAGGTGCGCCATGTAGCCCCCGGCGTAGCCCGGGTGGTTCCAGCCCGCGGGAAGGGTCAGTGAGCGAGACCGGACCGGGTCGTTCCAGGCTGGTTCGGGTTCGGAGCCGACCCAGATCTTGAAGCTGAAGAGGCGGTCGGTGGCCCGGGCGCACACGTGCCAGGGCACCGGCGCCATGTGCGGATCGAACCGGCCGTTGCGCAGCAACGAACCCACCACTTCGGAGAAGTCGTATTGGGCGATCTGGGTGTCGGGCAGCGCGCTGAGTGAGTTCCACACGTGCACGTTGAACAGCCAGATCGCGCCGTAATAGATGTTCTGGGTCACCGTGACGGCCTTGATGCCACGGTTGTCGCCGGTGACCGGCGCGATGCGCAGGGCGAGGCCGGGCTGCAGCAGACCCGTCGAGGGGACCGCCGCCACGGTGTTCCAGGTGGCACACACCTCCTGGTCGGCCGCATAGGCGGCGTCGTCGTACCAGAAGACCTCGCGCACGTTGCCATCGTCGGGGTGTGCGGGACGTTGGGCGAACACGACGTCGCGGCCGCCCGCGTAGTGGTAGGTCATCCCCCATTTCGAGGTCACCGTGGCGCGCCGCACCGGCCCCGAGGCCTGACCGATGACCGGGTCGCAGCCGGCCAGCACGATCAGGCTCGCCGCCAGTACCACGCCCAGCACGACCCTCACTCGTCCCGTCACTTCTGTACAGGCTAGTGCCCGACGGTCGGCGGGGTCCCCTCGCGGGGCGTACCCCGCGGTCCGGCGGGTAGGGTCCAAGCGATGGGGTTCTACACCGACCGGATCCTGCCGCGGATCGTGGACCTGACGCTGGGGACCGCTCGGCTGGGTGAGCTGCGCGTGCGGGCGATGGACGGGCTGTGGGGTGAGGTGCTCGAGATCGGGTTCGGATCGGGCACCAACGTGCCCTGGTACCCGCCCGAGGTGACCCGGGTGATCGCCGTGGATCCCTCCACCGTCGCCCGGAAACTGGCCACCCGACGTTTGGCGGCCTCAACGGTACCGGTGGATTTCGTCGACCTCGACGGCGACCGGATCGACCTGCCCGACGCCTCGGTCGACGCCGCGCTGAGCACCTTCACCCTGTGCACCGTGCCCAGCGTGCCGATCGCTCTCGACGAGGTCGCCCGCATCCTGCGCCCCGGAGGGCGGTTGTGGTTCCTGGAGCACGGCCGGTCCTCCGACGAGCGCATCGCCGCCCGCCAGCAGCGCTTCGACTGCGTCCAACAGCGCATCGCCGGTGGATGCCATCTGAATCGGGACCACACCGCCGAGTTGCGCGCCGCGGGCTGGGAAGACATCGACGTCACGACGTTCACCATCCGCGGCCCGGCCACCATGAGCCACCTGTACGTGGGCTCGGCACGCGTGCCGGCCACCTCCTGAGTCGCCGGCGGTGTCCCGGTCGCCCGGCACACTCCATCTCGGGGAACTGGGCTAGCGTCACCGCCCACCTTGCCGCACCGGGGGTCGATGATCGAGTGATGCGCCATGAATCCGCTGCCATCCCGACCGGGGCGGTCACCCTGCGGGGCATCGGGGTGCGCTTCGGTGGGATCGCCGCGCTCAGCGACGTGGACCTGAGCCTTCCCGCGGGGCAGTTCTGCGGGCTGATCGGTGCCAACGGCGCCGGCAAGACCACCCTGTTCGACGTGATCAGCGGGCTACGCCGCCCCGACCAGGGCACCGTCGCGTTGGGCGACCGGGACATCACCGGGTGGCGACCCCATCAGCGGGCCCGGGCGGGGCTGCGCCGCACCTTTCAACGGGTCCAGCCCTTCGGGTGGCTCACCGTGGAGGAGAACCTGCTGGTGGCGACCGAGTGGCGGGGCGGCGGAGGCGGGGTGCTGGCCGACCTGGTCGCCGCGCCCGCGCGCGTCCGACGGGCCGAGAAGCGGCGGGAACAGGCCCGGGCCGTGCTGGAACTTCTGGGACTCACCGAACTGCGGGACCGACCGGCCGGTGAGCTGCCCGTGGGCACCGCCCGGTTGGTCGAGCTGGCCCGGGCTCTGGTCGACGAACCCTCGGTGCTGCTCCTCGACGAGCCCACCTCCGGTCTGGACCGGGGCGAACGCGACCGCTTCGGCGCCCTGGTCACCGAGGTGGTCGCCACCCGGGGCACCACCGTGTTGCTCGTCGAGCACGACGTCGGGTTCGTGATGGACCACTGCGAACGGGTCGTCGTGCTGCACCTCGGACAGGTGCTGGCCGACGGGGCGCCTGAGACCGTGCGCGCCGACCCGAAGGTGCTCGAGGCCTACCTGGGCACGCGCACGACCTGACCGGGAAGCAACAGGTCGCGAGATCGACTAGAACACGTTCACTCGCATCCGACGAGACCATCACCCGCGGGGAGCCGAGGAGCGCGCACGCAGCCATGACACCCACACCCACACGCCCAGCCACACCGAGCCGGAGCCGGACCCTCGTCGCGGTACTCGCCGCGACCCTGGCGTTGTTCATGACCGCCTGCAGTTCGGTCGACGACGACGAAGCTGCAGAAGGCACCGGCACCACCGATCCCGGTGCTCAGACCAGCCGAACCACCCGGGGCGTCACCGACGACTCGGTCAAGGTCGGCGGGCTGGCCTACGACGTGTTCTTCGGCGACGCCGCGCTCGGCGTCGAGGCCCGCCTGAACGTGGCCAACGACGCCGGCGGCGTGCACGGTCGCCAGATCGAGTTCGTCGGCGCCGAGAACGACGAGAACGACGCCACCCGCTCCAAGGACATCGTCACCTCGCTGGTCGAGAAGGACGAGGTGTTCGCGCTGCTGCCGGTCATGTCGGGCGGCTTCGGAGCCGGGGACTACATCGTCGACAACCAGGTGCCCACCTTCGGCTGGGGGATCAACCCGGCCTTCTGCGGCGGTGAGGTGGCCTTCGGGATCACCGGGTGCGTCACCAACCCGTCTCTGGAGGTGGGGTCCAACGCGCTGGGCACCGCCCTGGAGGACATGTTCGACGGTGACACCGACCGGTCGGTGGCCTTCCTGGGAGAGGACAACGACGCCGGCAAGGGCGGCCTGGTGCTTCTCGAGGCCTCGGTCGCCGACGTGGGCTTCGACGTGGTCTACGCCGAGGCGTCGCTGCCCGCCCCGCCCCAGCAACCCGGCGACGTGTCGCCCTTCGTGCAGGAACTCATGAGCGCAGACGACGGTGAGGCACCCGACATCGTCTACCTGCAGGTGACCCTGGCCGGGGTCGCCATCTCCAACGGGCTGCAGCAGGCCGGCTACGAGGGCATGATCATCACGCCGTCGTACTCGCCGTTGCTGCTGGGCAGCCCCGGTTACGACGACATCTACGTCAACACCCAACTCGGAATGGACCCGACCATCCCGGCGAACGCCGAGATGATGGAGGCGGTGCACGCCATCGACCCCGAGGCGCAGATGAGCCTGTCGTTGATCGCCGGCTACTACGCGGCCGACTTCTTCGTGGCCGCGTTGGAGGCGACCGGCGAGGATCTGACGGTCGAGAACTTCCTGGCCACCCTGAACGACGGGTTCACCTACTCGGTCGACGGGGTGCTGGGCGAGTCGACCTGGCCCGACAACCACTCCGAGCCGGTGCCCTGCAGCGTGCTGACCAAGGTCGAGAACGAACAGTTCGACTTCATCCAGGAACTCGCCTGCGGGTCCAACATCGAGATCACCTGACCCTGCGCTGACCGGACGGAACCAGCCAGCACCGTCGTGACCGAGTTTCTCGGCCTTCTGGTCGCCGGAGCGATCTCCGGCGGGCTGTACGCGCTCATGGCCTCGGGCCTGGTGCTCACCTACCAGACCTCGGGGATCTTCAACCTGGGCCACGGCGCGATCGCGTTCGTGGTCGCGCTGGTCTACTTCGAGCTGAACCAGCCCGTGGCCAACGGCGGGCTGGGCCTGCCCATCGTGCCCGCGGCGCTGATCTCCATCGGGGTGGTCGCGCCGCTGCTGGGACTGGTACTGGACGCGGTGCTGTTCCGACATCTGGCCCGCGCGCCGGTCACCGCCAGGCTGGTGGGAACCGTGGGCCTGCTGATCGCGCTGCCCGCTCTGGCGTCGACGATCGTGCACGCGATCAACAGCTTCACGGGCGCGGACCTGCCCGACGTCGTCGGCGACGCCGGGGTGCGGCCGCCCGGTATCGGGCCCACCCCGCCCCGGTCGTGGTCGATCATCCAGGGCGTCTCGGTGGATTCGGACCAACTGGCGATCGTCGTCGTCGCCGCGGTGGCCGCGCTCGGACTGTGGGTGCTGATGCGTCACACCCGCCTGGGCCTGCAGATGCGGGCCGGGGTGGACCGGCCGGTGCTGGCCCGACTGCGGGGCATCGACACCGAAGCCTCCTCGCGGGTGGTCTGGGTGCTCTCCGCGATGCTCGCCGGGTGCGCCGGCGTACTCATCGCGCCGCTGTTCAACCTGATGCCGATCACGTTCCACACGATCGTGTTCATCTCGTTCACCGCCGTGGTCGCCGCCCGCCTGCGCTCGGTGCCGCTCGCCTTCGCCGCGGGAATCGCGCTGGGCGCCGTCCAGAACATCGTGTACGGCTATGCGCCGCGGATGCTCACGTCGATCACGGGCTTTCGCACCTCGGTGCCCTTCATCCTCCTGTTCGTGCTGCTGCTGGTGGGCCAGGACCGCGCGGGTCGGGCCGCGGGCAGCATCGCCGAGGACGCCCCGCCACCCAGCGGCCTGGCCGGCATCGCGCCCTGGCGCCGTCGGCTGCCCTGGATCGTGGCGGGAACCCTGTTCGTGGTCTACGGACTGTTCTTCGCGGACAGCTACTGGATGGGCATCCTGGCGCGGGGCCTGGTGCTGGCGATGATCTTCCTGTCGTTCGTGGTGGTGACCGGCATCGGCGGCATGATCAACCTCGCCCAGGCGGCCTTCGTGACCGTCGGCGGGTTCACCGCGGGCTGGCTGGTCCAGCACCAGTGGCCCGCGTCGCTGGTCCTGGTCATGGACAACGGCCGGTTCAGCTTCTGGGTGGCGATGCTGATCGCGGTGGCCGTCGCCGCACTGGTGGGGGTGCTCGTTGCGTTGCCGTCGCTGCGGGTCGGCGGGCTCATGCTGGCGCTGGCGACCCTGGCCATGGCGTTCATCGCGGACGGCACGGTGTTCCAGATCCAGGGGGTGCGCAACGGTTCACGGGGCTGGTCGGTCGCCCCGCCCACCCTGGGCCCCTTCGACCTGGCCGACGACCGCACGCTGTTCGTGGTGCTGTGTGTGCTGGTGCTCGCCGGGGTGTGGTTGGTGGGCAACCTGGCGCGCTCGGCGACGGGCCGCACCCTGTTCGCGATCCGTTCCTCGGAGGTCGCCGCGGCGACCTCGGGGGTCGATCCGCTGCGGTCCAAGATCGTGCTGTTCGCGGTCTCCGCGGGCATCGCGGGCTTCGCGGGAGCGTGGCTGGCGGTGGTCGACTCGCCGATCACCAACACCAGCGCCCCACCGCTGTTGGGCCTGATCTGGCTGGCCGTGGCGGTCACCTTCGGGATCCGACGTCCCGGAGGTGCGGTGCTCGCCGGGCTGGTGTACGCGGCGCTGCCGGTGATCCTGGTGGGGATCGGCAAGGACTGGGGCGCGCCCTGGACGGTGCTGCCCGACGGGGTGCGAGACCTGATCGCGGACGCCGAGCTGGCCGCGGTGCTCTTCGGTCTGGGCGCGATCTCGCTGGCCCGGGAACCCGACGGCGTGCTGGCCATGGTCACCGCCCGCCGTCGCCGTCCCGAAGCCGAAGGGGCCGAACCGACCTCGTCGGAGCTTGCGGTGGCCGACGGGGACGCCGCTTCCCAGCGGCGTTCCCGCGACGTCGAACCCGCAGAGACGGTCGTCTCGGGCCCACCGGCCACCACCGGGACCGGGTCGCCGCGCCTGCAGGCGCGGGCGGTGACCGCCGGCTACGGCGAGGTGACCGTGCTGCACGCGGTGGACCTGGACCTGCACCCGGGAGAGGTCGTGGCGGTTATCGGCGCCAACGGTGCCGGCAAGTCCACGCTGTGTGGTGTGCTGGCGGGGACCGTCCCGGCGACCAGCGGCGCGGTGCTGTTCGAGGGCACCGAGATCACCGACGTGGCCGTGCACCGGAGGGCCCGTGCCGGGCTGGTGCTGGCCCCCGAGGCGAGGGGCATCTTTCCCGGTCTCTCGGTCGACGACAACCTGGCGATCAGGCTGCGCGACCGGGACCGGCGCGAAGCGGCCCGGCGGCGGTTTCCGATCCTCGATGAGCGCCGTGGCCAGCTCGCCGGGCTGCTCTCGGGAGGTGAACAGCAACAGCTCGCCATGGCCGCGGTGCTGGCCGATCCGCCCCGGGTGTTCATCGCGGACGAACCCACACTGGGACTGTCGCCGCTGGCCACGGCCACGCTGTTCGAGGCGATGGCCGAGCTGCGCGACGCGGGCACCACGATCATGCTCGTCGAGGAACAGGCCGGCCCCGCCCTGGACCTTGCCGACCGGGCGGTGGTGATGGACCTGGGCCGCGTCACCTGGGAAGGACCGGCCGGCGACCTCGACCACGACGTGCTGGGCAGCGCCTACCTGGGCGACTGACCCGGGCAGCCCGGACCCGGTGGGGCGGACCGGCCCGTGCGGACGAGCCGGGGAGGGGGCCGTGCGTCTCAGGCGTCGAGGGTGCGCCGAGGGTGGCGTCCGTCGACGTACCCGATGAACGGCGGCGCGATGTTGTAGCCGAGCAGTTCCTGGAGCCGTTCGGGCAGGGTCGCCACGACGTCGGGCGGCACCGCCAGCACGTGGTTCTCCTGGGCCCGCAGCCAGCTCACCACGTATTCGAGGATCACTCCGAGGCGGCGTCGGTCGGTGCGGTTCGCGCCGCCGTGGTGCCACAGACTGCCGTGGTAGAACAGCACCGACCCCGCGGGCATCGTGGCCGGAATCGCCTTGGAGGCGTCGGGTGGCACGGCGGGATCCTGGGCGTGGCTGCCGGGGATGACCATCGTGGCGCCGTTGTCGGCCGTGAAGTCGTCCAGGGCCCACATGGTGTTGACCACCACCTCGGGGTGCGGCCAGGTGAGCGGGTAGATGATGTCGTCGCGGTGCAGCATCTGGGCCACCTCGCCCGGGCCGATGTCGATGCCCACCGGCGCGGAGAGCTGATGGTCCGGACCCAGCACCGCGTCGAGCACCCCGCCGACCCGTGGGTCGGTGGCGAGCGGGTCGAAGCCCCGGACCTTGGCGAACAGGGCGTAGATCCGCCGGGTGGCATGGCCCTCGAAGTCGTTGCGACCCGTCGGGGTGGCGGCCCGGTGCGGAGCGAGTTCGGCACGCAGCGCGGCGACACGGTCGTCGTCGACGAAGTGTTCGACGACCGCGCAGCCCACCTCGTTCATGCCGGCGACGATCGCGTCGACGGTGGCGTCGGGGCCCAGGCGGGGGATCGGATCCATCGGCTCCGACCGTACCCTGCCGCGGGTCCACCGGCGCCCTGCGGGTCGCCACATCGCTTCGGTGCGTCGGGTCGACACCTCAGACCGGGACGATCACCTGGGGGTTGTCGTTGACCGGACGGTTCACCTCGGTGGACACCCGGTCGAACACCAGCTCCTCGTCCGACGCGGGAACGAGCAACCGCTCCTGTTCGGCCTCGTCCAGGGGCGCGGGCGCCAGCCAACGGTCCCAGTCGGCCCGGTCCAGGATCAGGGGCATGCGGTGGTGGATCGGCCGCATCGCGGCGTTCGCGTCGCAGGTCAGGATCGTGAAGCTGCGCAGCGGCCGCTTTTCGGCGTCGTACCAGGTCTCCCACAGCCCCGCCAGGGCCAGTGGTGAACCCGTGCCGGAGTGGATGTGGTACGGGGTCTTGGGCACCTTGGACCGGCCGGCCGTCCGACCGTCGCCGGCCGTCCCGTCGGCTCCATCCGCGTGGGGTCGCGCCCATTCGTAGAAGCCGTCCACCGGCACGATGCAGCGCCGTTTCGCGAACGCCGCCCGGTACGCGTTGGAGGTGGCGACGCGGTCGGTGCGGGCGTTGATCATGCGGTTGCCGATCCCGATGTCGTCGGCCCAGCGCGGCACCAGACCCCAGCGCATCGCCCCCAGCTTGCGAACCTCGCCGTCGGCGGAAGCGGCGATCACCAACACCTGCTGGGTGGGCGCGACGTTGTACCGGGGACGTCGGTCGGCGGGGTCGACGAGCACCTCGTCCACGTCGAAGTGCGCCACCAGATCCGAAACCGGTGAGTACTGGGAGAAACGGCCGCACATGGCGCCCCCGAGGCTACCGGGAGGCCGCGGCGCGCCCGGTGAGGTCCTCGTAGAACGCCACGATCGACTCGCACATGTGGGCAACGGTCGGCCAGTCGTCGGCCAGACCGGGACGGCGGTCCGGGTCCAGGCCCTGGACGACGATCGCCTCGGCCATCGCCGCGTCGTCGCCGAGGGGCACCAGCGACGTCGCGGGCAGGATCTCGGGATTGCCGCCCACGTCGGTGGCGACCACCCCGCAACCCGAGGCGGCGGCCTCCAACAGCGTGTAGGAGCAGTTCTCGAACACCGACGGCATCACGACCACGTCGAGGTCGGCGAAGATCGACCTGGAGTCCACGTGCCCGGGGAAGGCCACGACGTCGGCCAGACCGGCCGCGCGGACCTCGTGTTGCAGCTCGGCACGCAGCGGTCCGTCTCCGGCGATGGTCAGGCGGGCCTCGGGGTGATCCGCGGCCACCCGGGCGAAGGCCCGGATCGCCATGCCCAGGTTCTTCTCGGATGCCAGGCGCCCCACCGCTCCCACGTGCAGCCCCCGGGCGCGTGCGGGTGGGTTCTCGGGCTGGTCGATGCCGTTGGGAACGACCCGGGTCGCCAGCTTCGCCGGTGGCCGCCATTTGGCGTGCACCGCGTCGAGGGTGGCCTGGGACACCGCGATCAGCCCGTCGGTGCGGTGCTGGCGCAGCCGGTGGATCGCCGCCATCGCCCGCGACATGACCTTCGACTCGTGCAGCACCGCGTCCGCGGTGGAGATCCCGTGCTCGGTGCTCACCAGCACCCCGTCACGCCCGGGCCCCACGGCGGCGGCGATGAGATCGGCGTAGGCCAGATGCGTGTGCACCACCCGGGGTTGCAGTTCCCGGACCGTGGCGCGCAGGGTCCCGAGCGACGCGGTCATGCCGGCGGGCCGTCCGAAGGACCCGGCGCGCACGTCGATGCCGCGATCGGCGGCTTCGTCGGCGAAGGGACCCGGCGGGCACAGCACCACCAGCTCCCAGCCCGGCAGCCCGGCGGTGCCCACGTCGAGCACGTGACGGGCGACGCCACCCAGGTCCGACACCGGGATCGGCCACAGTGCGATGGGGGTGGCGGTGGGCGCGACCATGGCGCATCAATGTACGTGGCGGCGGACCGTACTCAGGGACCCGGCCGCGCCCGGGGGCGGCCTTGCCGCGGAGTTGTGACCGACGCCTTGTCGACTCGTCGGGACCGGTGTGGGAACCTTCAGAGCGGCCGCACCGATGCCGGCCCGTCCGCCGTCCCGTCGTGGAGCCCTGCGATGTCCGATCCCCTGTCCGTCCTGCACACCTCGGTGGCCACCCTGGCCGACCTGGTCGCCTCGCTCGACGACGAGGACCTCACCCGGCGTGCCTACCCGGCGGAGTGGACGGTTGCCGACACGCTTTCGCATCTGGGATCAGGGGCCGAGATCACGGCGGGACTGGTGGGGTTCGCGCGGGAGGGTGTGGCCGCGCCGGACGATTTCATGTCCGGGATCTGGGACGTCTGGAACGCCAAGTCGCCCCGCGCTCAGGCCGACGACCTGCTCGAGGCCGACCGCGCGCTGATGGAGGTGCTCGACTCCGTCGACGCCGCCGAGGCCGCGACCCTGCGGCTGGATCTGGGAGAGGGTACCGATTTCGGCAGTTTCGTGGGGCATCGCCGTGACGAACACGTGGTGCACACCTGGGACGTGGCGGTGGTCTTCGACCCGACGGTGCCCCTGGCGCCCGACGCGGTGGGCCAGATGATCGACTCGTTGGGGCCGGCCGCTCAGATGTCCGGTAAGCCCGTTCCCGACGAACGCACCGTGATCGTGCACACCTTCGACCCGCCGCGCACGCTGCGCCTGGAGTTGGGTCCCGACGCGGTGCTGTTGGAACCCGAGTCCCGGCCCGACCGCTCCCTGGACGAGCTGCACCTGCCCGGTGAGGCGCTGATCCGACTGGTCTACGGTCGTCTCGACGCCGACCACACCCCCGACGGGGTCGGCGGTACCGCTGATCTCGACGAGCTGCGCGGCCTCTTCACCGGGTTCTAGCCGGTCGGCGGGCTCAGCGGTGTCGCGGTGCGCGGGGTCTGCTGCCTCTCCGTGTCGAGGTGCGGTGTCGCTGTGGCGGCCTGGCCCGGGTGGAGGTGGCCGATGTAGCCCCCCGAGTACCCGACGTGGTCCCAACCGGGGGGCAGGAACACGTCGAACACGTGGTCGGCGTCGTCCCAGCCGGGTTCGGGGTCGTTCTGGGTCCACACCTTGAAGCTGAACACGCTGCCCTGGGTGCGGCCGCACAGGTGCCAGGGGGGCTCGACCATGAAGCTGGCCGGGCGTCCGTCGACGTTGGCGATGCGGCCCACCACGCCGGACACGTCGAAGGTCTCGAGCAGGGTCATGGGCACCTTCGAGCGGGTGTCCCACACGTGGACGTTGAACAACCAGGAGCCGGCGAAGACGACGTTCACGGTCACCGTGATCGCTCGGAGCCCCTCGTTGTAAGGACCCACCGAGGCGATCCGCATGGCCAGGCCCGGTTGCATCGCGTTGCCCACGACCGGGTCGGCGGTCTCGGCCCAACTGATGCAGGACTCGGCGTCGCGGGCCGGCTGGGTGTCGGCGAGCCAGAACACCTCACGGATGTTGCCGTCGGTGGCCTCCGGGGGCATGGCCGCGGTCACGGTCTGAGCACCGGTGAGGTACGCGTAGCGGGTGCCGTCCTCCGAGGTCAGCGAAGCGCTGCGGATCTGCAGCGCGGGAGGTTCGGGCTCGCTCGGCGCGGCGAGCCGGCCTCCGGCCCCCGACGCGCCGCGCGTGCCCTCGGCACCCGGCGCGCTGGTCGGGTCGGACGCGGCGGTGGTCGCAACGGTCGAGTTCAGGGCCGACCCGGCCGTGGGGCGTTGCGCGTCACCACCCGCGGAGGTCGCGCACGACGCGGCGATCAGGACGCACGCCAGCAGCGCCGCGCCGACCGCACCTGGTGTCCGCCATGGTCGGCTTTCGGCCCGTTGCCCCATAAGGGACGAAAGCGTAGCGGGCCCTGGTGCACCACCGCCGAGGCCTCCGCTCGGCCTGCGGGTCAGGTGTCCGGCAGGCCCCGGCCCTGCGCGAGATCCTGGCACCTCGGTGTGTCGGCCATTCCCGGTGCCAGGCAAAGCGGCATGGTGGTGACCGCCGAGAACGTCGCCGACTGGTCCTGGCGGAGGTGGCCGACGTAACCGCCGGAGTAGCCTGCGTGGTCCCAGCCCGGAGGCAGGGTGGTGGAGTACACGCGGGTGGGATCGTCCCAGGCCGGTTCGGGTTCGGCGCCGGTCCAGATCTTGAAGGTGAACTGGTCGTCGTGGGTCCGCGCGCACACGTGCCACGGTGGGGGCTTCAGGGCCGCCGCGGGCTGGCCGGCCTCATCGGTGGTCCACTCGATCACGACGTCCTGCAGGTCGTGACTCTGCACGAGCTGGAACTCGTGGTCGGGCTTCGAGGCGTCCCAGACGTGGACGTTGAAGATCCACACCCCGCCGGACCAGATGTTCTCGGTGACCGTGACGGCTTTGACGTCGGTGGCGTCCTCCCCGGTGGGCGCGATCCGCATGGCAAGGCCGGGCTGGACCGGGTCTCCGGGTTGGGAGGTGGCGTGGGTGTGCCAGTCGATGCAGGCCTGCTGATCCGGGTAGTAGGGGGTGTCGAGGGACCAGAAGACCTCCCGGATCGACGGGTCGACCCCCGGTGGCGGTAGTGCGGTGATCGTGGTGCCGTCGCCGATGTATTCGAGGACACCGCCGGTGTCGGAGGTGAGCGTGGCGCGCTGCACCGGACTGTCGGTTTCGCCGAAGACCGGGTTGCAGGCTGCGCTCACGAGTCCGATCGTGACCAGCAGCGCCAGTGCGACGAGACGTGGGCGGTGGGGGCCCGGCCGTCGGGCGTCGGGGTCCGCCATCGGCGGCCTGGTGGCTGGCATTGGTCCCTCCCTCGGGAATCTGTGGTGCCGTCGCCGACGGTCCTCGAAGGCTGCACACGTGGCGCGCCACCGGGTCCGGTTGCCTCCGATCGGTCCGTCGGCCGGGGTCTGATCCTACCGGACGGCCCGGTGACGGTCACCGGTGCCCGTTCGGGGGCCGGTGACCGGTCGAGCGTGAGACTGGTGGAGCTGCAGGGAATCGAACCCTGGTCCGTCGAGCGTTCTTCGCCCGTGCTACGACCATTCCCGAGTTCGAGCCTTCACGGCTGGCTCACCGCCGGGTCGGTGTGGGTTTGCACCCGTCCGCCTCGTCTGTTCCGAGGGGTCAGTGGTCTTTCCCACCGTCAGCGGTCTTTCCCGCCGTCGACCCTCACTTCTGTTGCCGGGCTGTGAGGATCAGGCCCCGCGTGCCATCGCTGGTCGCTGTGACTCATCGTTCACCTGATCAGATCAGGCGGCGAGAGCGAAGTCGCCCTTGGCGCTTCTTTGGGTGCCCCGTTTAGAGAGTCTGAGCAACTCTGGTCGCACGTACGAGTCCCGGTCACGACGTCGAAACCGATCAGCCCCGTGTGTGGTGGATTCCATCGTACACGGCCGGGGCCCACTCCGACACGCCGATTCCGGCTCCTGGGTCGCTGGATTCGTCGGTCCGGGCGTTCAGGGACCGGCTGTTCACGGGGGAGAGGGCGTGAACCGGGCCAGGGCGCGTCGCAGCGCGGGTTTGTCGACCTTGCCGTTGGCGTTGCGGGGCAGTGCGCTGGCCCCGAACCACCGGCGTGGCCGCTTGTAGCCCGCGAGACGGTCGCGGAGGTCGGCGTCCAAGCGGTCGACCACCACCGGATCGAGCGGGACGACCGGTTCGGAGCCGACGGCGGCGGGCGGCGTCGACCCGTCACCGGTCGCATCGAGGACGAGAACCGCAGTGACCGCTTCGCCCCACCGGTCGTGCGGCGTACCGACCACCGCCACGTCCGCGACGCCGGGCAGGTCGCGCAGCGCGTCCTCGACCTCGCGGGAGGCGACGTTCTCGCCGCCGGTGACCACCAGATCCTTGGCCCGGTCGACGATGGTCACGAGCCCATCGGTGTCGATCACGGCGATGTCGCCTGTGTGCAGCCAGCCGTCCACGATCGTGGCCGCGGTGGCCGCCTCGTCGTCCAGATATCCCGCGCACACCTGGGCCGCGGAGACCAGGAGCTCTCCGGGCGTCCCCGGCGGCACGTCATCCCCGGCGTCGTCGACGGTGCGCACCGCCACGCCAGGGCCGGGTCGACCAGCGGTGCCCAGCAGGCGCGCCTCGCCGGCCAGGCCGCGGCGGTGCTCGGCGGGGCCGAGGAACACCGCGTTGCCCGACAACTCGGTGGATCCGTAGCCCTGGGCGAAGTCGACGCCCAGCAGCCGATGGGCCTCACGGAGCAGTCCCTCGGGCATGGGCGCGGCACCGTAGGCGACGGTGCGCAGGCTCGGCGGCGGTGCCAGGTCCGGTTCGCTCGCCAGCGCGTCGAGGATCAGGCGCAGCATGGTCGCGGCCACCGACATCGCGGTCACGCCGTGGTCGTGGCACAGCTCGACGATGCGGCGCGCGTCGAATCGGTCGGGCAGCACCACCGGGCGGCGCCGTAGATGGGCGTGGACGACGTTGTAGGCCGCGACGTGGAACAGCGGGAAGGGGTACAGGTAGACCTCGTCGTCGGCCAGGGGGCGTGCCGCCGCGGTGGTCGCCACGGCCGCGGCCAGCGAGGCGTGGGTCAGACACACCCCCTTGGGTCGGCCCGTGGACCCGGAGGTGAACAACAGCCAGGCCACGGCACCGGGATCAGGAGGGGATCCGGCGGCCGGATCGGCGGCGTCGGGCATGGCCGCGCCCGCCGCGCCGGCGTCGGCCAGGTCGGTCACCGGCCGGGTCGGTCCCGCGTGGCCCGGCACCGGGTCACCGAGCACCAGTGCGACCCGGGCCCGGTCGAGCTGGTCGACCAGTTCGGCGGGGGTGCCCCGGGTGTTCAGCGGTACCAGCGTGCGCCCCGCCGCCGGCACCGCGTACAGCACGGCCACCACCTCCGCCGAGGTGGCGGCGTGCACTGCGACGCGGGCTCCGGGGGGCGTCGCCCGGCGGATCGCCTCGGCCTGCGCGGCGACCAGACGGGCCAGATCCGCGGCCCGCCACGCGCCCGACTCGGTGAGCAACGCCACCGCGTCGGGGTCGCTGCGGGCCCAGCCGGTGAGCACCTCGTCGAGGGTGGTGAACGACCGCGCCGGGCCCACCGTGGACGTGCCGCCCTCAGTGTCCGACGTGACGGTTCGCCGCGGCCATCGCCCGGCGGGCTTCGCGTTCCGCGTCGCGTTCGGCGATCGCCTGACGCTTGTCGTGCTGTTTGCGGCCCCGGGCCAGCGCGATGTCGACCTTGACGCGCCCGTCGACGAACCGCATTGCCAGTGGCACCAGGGTGAGCCGCTCGGTGGCCAATCGCGAGGCGAGGACCTCGAGCTGGCGGCGGTGGACCAGCAACTTGCGGTCTCGGTCGACCTCGTGGCCGGTGTGATCCGCCGCGTGCGAGTAGGGCGCGATGTGCAGCCCGATCAGCCACAGTTCGCCGTCCACGATGCGGGCGTAGGCATCCGACAAGCTCACCTTGGACTCCCGCAGCGACTTGACCTCGCTGCCGAGCAGCACGATGCCGGCCTCGATCTCCTCGATGATCTCGTAGTCGCGGCGCGCCTGACGGTTGGAGGCGATCACCGGTGATCGGCGGGCGTTCTGGGTGGACATCTCGACCGCCCACGCTAGGCGGTGCCGCCGGGGAGGCGTCGTTCGGGTGCACCGGTGCGAAGGGTGGAACACTGGGAGCCATGTCGACCGATCAGGACACGTCGGATGCGGCCTCCTCCGAGTCCGGGCGCCCCGCCGACGGCGCGCCGCCGGTGCGGGTCGCCGAGGGGCCCCCGTTGCAGCTCGCCGAGGATGCCCACGCCGCGATGGTCGCCCATGCGATCGCCGGCCATCCGCTGGAGGCCTGCGGGTTGCTCGGCGGCAAGCCGGGATCCCAGCGAATCGAGGCGTTCAGCCCGGCTTACAACCAGGACCGGTCGGCCCGGACCTACTCGATCGGCCCGGCCGGGTTCGCCGACGCCGAAGCGCTCTTCGAGCCCCGGGGGCTGCAGATCGTCGGTGTGATGCATTCCCACACCCACACCGACGCCTACCCGTCGCCCACCGACATCGATCGGGCCGACAACCCGTTCCTGGAAGGGTGGAAGTACGTCATCGTGTCGCTGCGGGACGAGGTGCCGGTGCTGCGCAGCTACCTTCTCGACGGTCGCCGGGTCGTCGAGGAAGTCGTCGAGTTGTGGGTGAGCGGTTGACAAACGGGTAGAATTCCGATCGTATTACTCAGGTATTCGCTCCGAGGGAGTTCTCTCCGTGACCGTTCACGACTCGGTCCTCGACCTCATCGGCAACACCCCGATGGTGGACGTGTCCGCGCTCAGTCCCAACCCGGACGTGCGGATCATCGCCAAGCTCGAGGGTCAGAACCCGGCCGGGTCGGTCAAGGACCGGATCGCCCGGGCCATGATCGACGAGGCCGAGGCCGACGGCACGCTGCGTCCCGGTCAGACGATCATCGAGCCCTCCTCGGGCAACACCGGCATCGCGCTGGCCATGATCGCCCGCATGCGGGGCTACCACCTCAAGATCGTGCTGCCCGAGAACGTATCGGTCGAGCGGCGCCAGCTCCTGGAGGTGTTCGGCGCCGAGGTGATCCTGTCGCCCGGGGCCGAAGGTTCAAACGGCGCGGTCCGCAAGGCGCAGGCGCTGGCCGCCGAGCATCCGAGCTGGGCGTTCCTCTACCAGTACGGCAACGAAGCGAACCCGCGGGCGCACTACGAGACCACCGGGCCCGAGATCCTCGCCGACGTGCCGGACATCACCCACTTCGTGGCCGGGCTGGGCACCTCGGGAACGCTCATGGGCGTGGGCACCTACCTGAAGGAGCAGCGGCCCGAGGTGAAGATCTACGCGGTCGAACCCCCCTCGGGCGAGCTGGTGGAGGGGCTGCGCAGCCTGGACGACGGCTACATCCCGCCGGTGTTCGAGAAGTGGGGTGGCCTGGAGTTGCTGGACGGCAAGTCGATCGTGCGGCCCCGTGAGTCGCTGGAGTGGACCCGCCGGCTGGTGGCCGATGCGGGGATCTTCGCGGGGATCTCCGCGGGGGCGGCGATGGCGGGCGCGGCCAAGGTGGCTGGGCGGATCTCCTCGGGCGTGATCGTGTTCGTGGTCGCGGACGCCGGGTGGAAGTACCTGTCCACCGGCGCCTACACCGACGATCTGGACGTCGCCGAACAGGCCGCGGAGAAGATCGTCTACTTCTGACCGCCCCCCTCGACCGAAATTCGGAGCGAAAAGGTCGAATGTCCACCTTTTCGCTCCGAATTTCGGGGCCGGGCGCTGGGTGGGGCACCGGTGGTGACGAAGGTTCGTTGACGTGAGCCGAACGGCGTGGTAGCACTTTCTCGTCAACAGATACACGCCGGGGTCTGAGGCCGTCGGCACCGACGGAGGGAAAATCCATGAAGTTCGATGCTCGTGCAGATCTGCACGTCGAAGCGCTGGACGGTGACCGGCTGGTGCTGGTTCCCGGGCAGGACCACGTTCTGCACCTGCAGGGTGCCGACGCCGAGGCATTCGCGCTCGCACAGCAGGGCACCGACCTGGTGCCCGAACGGCTGCAGGCCGCGATGGCGGGTCTGGTCGACCTCGGTCTCGTCCAGACCGACGCCTGGAGTCGCCGTCGGGTGCTCCAGCTCGGCGGCGCCGCGGCGGCCGCCGGGATCGCGGTGGTGGCGTTGCCCACCGCGGCCGCCGCAGCGTCCACGTCGACGCCGGTCGATCCGACGTCGGGGTCGGTGTCGGTGACGATGAACCTCAAGGACGGCCACGTGCTTTCGGCGTCGTCGCCCTTCGACCTGCCCGTCGGTGGTTCAGCCACCGCGTACCTATACGCGTCGCCCGACCGGACGACGGCTCCGGTGGCGTCGGTCGCCACGATGCTTCCGGCCGGCCAGACCTACGTGGCCTACTCGTTCGTCGGAGTGGCTCCCGGCTCCTACTGGGTGGACATCCAGCAGCCCTTCCAGGGGATCGGTGATGCCGGCGTCCTTGTCGGCGCCACGACCTTCTACGTCGACTGGAACTTCGCCCACCGGGCCCTGCCCGACGGCTGGCCGGCGAGCGACATCGTCGATCACTACCAGCCGGTCACGGTGACCGCGGGGTCCACCGCCTCGGTGACCGTGGACATCCAGGTCGCACTCTCGACCACCGCGCCGTAGCCCCACCGCCCGGTAGGCGACGCTCACCGTCGATCCCGCCCGGCCATCCCACCGAGCCGTCCCGCCCGGCAATCCGCCCAGCCGTCCTGCCCGGTCACCCTCATCCGAAATTCGGAGCGAAAAGGTCGAATGTCCACCTTTTCGCTCCGAATTTCGGGGTGGATCGGGGTCAGTCGGGGTGGATCGGGTCAGCCGGGGTGGATCGGGTCAGGCGGGGTGGATCGAGTCAGCGGATGGTGGCGCCCGCGTCGACGGGTAGCACCACGCCGGTGACGTGGCGTGCCGCGTCCGACAGCAGCCAGAGCACCGCTTCGGTGATGTCCAACGGTTCGACCGAGCCGATGGGCAGCAGGTTGCCGAAGGCCGCGGTGGCCTCGGGGTTGGCGGCGATGACCTCACGCAGGGTCGCGTCACGGCCCATCGGGGTCTTCACCGCCGTCGGGGCCACGACGTTGACCCGCAGGTGCTGCGCGGCGACCTCATGAGCCAGGGAGCGGGCCATGGCGATCACCCCGGCCTTGGTCGACGCGTAGTGCCCCAACAGGGGGAGGGGCTTGATACCGGCACCCGAGGTGATGACCACGATCGACCCGCTGGGTGGGCCGACCGGTCCGCCGGCGTCGTCACCGTCGTCGCCGCGCTCGTGGTGCTCCAGGAGCAGCGGCACGGTGGCCCGTAGCGTGTGGAACACGCCGGTGAGGTTCACGTCGACCACCGACTGCCACTGGGCGTCGGTCAGCTCCCAGAGCCGGCCGTAGGAACAGATCCCGGCGTTGGCGATGACCCCGTCGAGCCGGCCGAAGGTCTCCAGTCCCTCGGCGAGCACGGCCTCCTGGGCGCCCGAGACGCGCACGTCCGCGACCCGGGCGACGATGCGCCCGCCGGCCGCTTCGACCTCGGCGATCGTGGCGTCGAGGTCTTCGGGCGTCGCGGGCGGGTAGCCGATGGTGCCGACATCGGCGCACAGGTCCACCCCGATGATCGACGCGCCCTCGGCGGCGAGATGCACCGCGTGCGAGCGCCCCTGCCCGCGGGCCACCCCGGTGATGAAGTACGTGCGATCCGCGAAACGGGCGGGTCCGGTCGGTGCAGCCATGCCCGCCAGCCTGCCACCCCCACGAAATTCGGAGCGAAAAGGTCGAATGTCCACCTTTACGCTCCGAATTTCGGAAGAGTGCGGGACTTCGGAAGAGTGCGGGACTTCGGAAGAGTGCGGGACTTCGGAAGAGTGCGGGTTTTCGGAAGCGTGCGGGGTGGACGCAGGGGCACGGGCGTGGAGGTCGGGGCTCCCCGCGGGGCCGCTGCGAAGTGGACCACGGTCCAGCGGGCATGATGGGGGCGACGCCATGCACGGCACGAAAGGGGCACCGATGACCGATCTGCAGCGTCTCTACAACACCGACCGGGTGCGCGCCGCCGCGAAACGCACGCTGCCGGCGGTGCTGTTCGACTACGTCGACGGTGACGCCGAGGACGGCCGGACCCGCGACGCCAACCGCGCCGCGTACAACCGGTGGTCGCTCCGCCAGCGGGTGCCCTCCACCGCGGGCGCCGACATCGACCTGTCCGTCGACGTGCTGGGCCGGCACCTCGACCTCCCCATCATCGTCGCCCCCTGCGGGATGACCGCGCTGGTGCACCCCGACGGGCCCATCGGCGCCGCCCGGGCCGCGCACGCCAAGGGCACCGTGTCGGTGCTGTCGACCGTGGCGGGCACCGTGCCCGCCGAGCTGGCCGGGGCCGTGCCGGATCCGGGCTGGTTCCAGCTCTACGCCCCCAAGGGCCGCGACCAGGCCGAGATGCTCATCGGCGAGGCCGCCGAGCACGGCTTCGACACGCTGGTGATCACCACCGACACCGCGGTTTTGGGCCGGCGCGAGCGCGACATGGCCCACGGCATCACCATGCCCATGGACCTGAGCGTGCCCGTGGTCACCAAGCTGGCCCTGGAGTTCGCGGCGAAGCCGGGCTGGGTGTACCGGACCGTCCGCCACCAGCTGGAGAAGCGTCGGCAGCCCGACACCGGCGCCAAGGGCATGTCCCCTTTCGAGATGAGCGCCTCGCCGGTCACCTGGGACGACCTGGGCTGGATCCGTGAACTGTGGAAGGGGCCCCTGGCGGTCAAGGGCCTGGTCGACCCCGAGGATGCCCGCCGAGCCCGGGACGTGGGCGCCGAGGCCGTCGTCGTGTCCAACCACGGTGGACGGCAGCTCGACGGCGCGCCGGCGACCTTGGACGCGCTCGTCGGCGTGGTCGACGCGGTGGGCGACGACGTCGAGGTGATCATGGACGGGGGCATCCGGCGGGGCACCGACGTGATCAAGGCCATGAGCCTGGGAGCCAGAGCCGTCCAGATCGGCCGACCCTGGCTGTTCGGCCTGGCCGTGGCGGGCCAGACCGGGGTCGAACACGTGCTGTCGCTGTTCAAGCGGGAGCTGATCAACGCCATGACCCTGTTGGACGTCACCGCGGTGCGGGACCTGGACCGCTCCAACGTGCTGGCCGCACCGTCCTGAACGGCGCCGAGCCTGGCCGACCCGGCCGGGTCAGGCGAGTTCGGCGATGGCCCCGCGGAACCGTCGGGAACGGTCCTTCCAGGTGCCTTCGGCCTCCGGGGTGGGAGCCAGTGGCGAGAACACCACGGTGCCGTCGTCGCCGGCCACCTGTGCAGCCAGACCCACCGCGGCCTCCAGGGTCGTCACTGCGCGCAGGTCGCTGACGGCGGGATGCCCGGCCAGTCGTCGCGCGCGCGGGTCGTCGCCGTCGCCCAGCCAGATCACCGTCAGCGTGTCGGGCGGCCAAGTGTCGAGGGTGTCGGTGACCGGGTCGAGCGGGACGCCGCGGTCGTGGCCGCCACAGATCAACACCGCCGGTCCGGGTCCGAGCCGTTCCAGCGCGGCGCCGGTAGCCGAGGGGTTGGACGCCAGGGCGTCGTCGACCCAACAGATGCCGTCGTCAGAGGCCACGACCTCGAACCGGCTGGCCAGAGAGGGCTCGTGGGTGTGCAGCACCTCAGTCAGTTGCGCGGCATCGGGTGGGTCGGTCCCCTGGAGCGCCAGGGAGGCGCGCACCGCGGCGACGGCCAGCGCGACGTTGCGGTCCCGATGGTCGCCGTCGACGGTCACCCGGGTCACCGCGGCGCCGAGCGGCGCGGGAAGCTCCTGACCGGCCAGGGCAAGGCGGACCTCGGGGGTGGTGGCCGCCGTACCGGGGGTCGGGTCGAGCACGCGCAGCTTGTCGTGCCGGTAGGCCTCCGCCGATCCGTGCCAATCGAGGTGATCGTCGGCCAGCAGGGTCAGCGCCGCCACCTCACCCGAGCAGATCAGGTCCGCGCCGTGGTAGCTGGAGAGCTCGACCACCGCGATGTCCTCGCTGTGGGGGTCGTGGTGCCAGGCGGCGGTGCCGATGTTGCCGACCACGAACCCGGTGGCTCCGGCGTGGGTCAGCCCGGTGACGATGAGCGTCGCGGTGGTGGACTTGCCCTTGGTGCCGGTGACCGCCACCGTGCGCCGCGGACCGCGCACCGCGAGCCACAGTCCGGTCGGGGTCGTGGCGATTCGGGCGGTGCGACACAGCGCGGCCACGTCGGGACGGTGGCGGGGAAACCCGGGGCTGCGCAGCACCACCTCGGCCTCGCGTGGCACCGCCGCACCCACCTGATCGGGGTCGACGCCGACGGCGGCCAGACGGGCCCGCCGCTCCGGGTCGAGCGTCGCGGCCTCCACGACCCGCAGCCGCCCCGGGCGGGTCTCGGCGATCCGGGGCAGTACCGAGAGGGTCTCCACGCCCACCCCGAGCACCACCACGTCGGCCCCGGCGAGGTCGGCCAGCTCCATCACCGGGGCGGCGGTGCAGGCGCGGGTTCGGCCGCGATGATCGCCGCGGCCCCCAGGGCGTCGTCGATGCGCTCGGCGTAGACGGGGGGCACCCGGTCCTCACCGGCCGGAGCGAGCAGCGCCGCCAGGTCGGTGCCCGAGTTGGCCGCGACCCGCGCGGCGTCGTCGCCCAGGGCGCGCACCACCACGGTGTCCCGCCATTCGGGCGTCGAAGCCAGGTGCGCCACCGTGATGGCCGATTCGGCGAGTTCGCCCACGCAGTCGAAGGGCTTGTCGGACCACAGGGCCCGCACGCCCTCGATCTGGTCGGGGTCGGCCAACAGGTTCCCGCCGAACATCTCCTCGGCTTCGTCCACGGTCAGGAACGGCGCGAACGACACGAACGTGAACCGGCATTTGGCGCAGTTGCGGCACCACGTCGGATCCGGGTCCGGATCGGTCAGGCTGAAGGCCCGATTGCACGACAGGATCGCGTTGCGCAGCGTGCCCCGGCGGGCCAACGCGCCGGCGACGGCCAGCTCGGACCAGCGACGGATCGAGGACCAGTAGCGGATGCCCGTGGGAGCCAGCGCGTCGGCGAAGGCGACCTCGAAGCGGTACGTCTTGGAGTACTGGTGATTCACGGGGGTCCCCGCCACGCGGAGGGTGGGTTCCTCGGCAGAGCGTTCGTTGGCGATCACCACGTCCCGGCGGCCCAGCAACGCCGCGACGAGCGCGCTGACCGCCGAGTTGATGGCAGTGATGGGCACGTGGCCGTTCCAGCCGCCCTCGGCGGTGCGACGGGCCAGGAGCGGATCGAGCCGCCGCGTCATGGTGACCAGCGGCACGCCCACGGCCGCGGCGGCCCGGCGCTGCACCGGGGTGGGGTGGATCGTGAAGGCCACCGGGCCGTCGTCGGCGAGCAGGCTGAGCGTGAGGGTGGAGTCCTTTCCTCCGCCGAAGGGGACCAGGGGCCCTGCGGCGTCCCTGTCGGATCCGGCGAAGGGATCGAGGGATCCGTCCTCGCGGCGTTCCGGGGCCTCGAGGGTCACGGGTAGGGGCACGTCCAGTCCGTTGCGCACCGCGAGTTCCCGAAGTCCGTGGTCGTACAGGTGGGGGACCAGTGCCGCCACCCGGGGGTCCAGTCGCCGGTCGCTCGTGATGCGCCCGGGCAGGGTCAGCTTGTAGTAGCTGACCCCCACGCACAGGTGCGCCAGGTCCAGGAGGTGTTCGATGGCCGGGTGGGCAGGATCCAGCACCGGGACGAGGGGTTCGGTCGACGTGAAGGTCTCGGTGAAGGTGTCCGCGCCTAGCCGGTAGCTGAACGACAGGGTCGCCCCGGCCATGTCGAGGTACCGGTCGGTCAGCTCCAGTGGCGGTGCGGGCTCGGTCATGGCCGCGCCCAGCGTACCTGCCCCGGTCCGGACGGCCCCGGGACGCCGACGCCGAGCGCGCGGGTCCGTCGGGTCGGTACGGCGAGGTAGCGTCGCGACCATGCACATCGCACGGCGAGGGGCGGCGTTCGCTCGATGGACGCTCGCGGTGGTCGTGGTCGGTGTCGTCGCAGCCGCGTGCGGCACCGGGAACCAGACCCCGGGCACCGCGGCGTCGAGCACCGAGGCCACGGTCACCCAGGGGCCGGGCACGCCACTGTTCGGCGGTCTGGAGGTGGTGGAGGGGTCGTATCTGCTGGGCACGACCTTCCCTGGTGGCGAATCGGAGTTCTTCGCCTCGGAGGTGACCCGGGCCCTGCTCGGAGTGGACCGTGACCTGGCCGACGTCCTGGCCGACTACGCCGCGGCGATGGACCAGCTCGGCTACCGGGTCGACTCCCAGAGCTGTGGTTCCACCGGGGAGCCCCGGGTGACGGCGTGCGTGGTGACCGGATCGGCAGCCGACGGCGCGTCGTTGCGCGTCGATGCGGTCACGCCGGGCGGCGAGTCGGGCGGGTTCGCCACGTTGCTGCGGATCCAGTTCACCGACGCGCCCGACGGGGCTACGGCCAGCGCCTTCGGGTCGACCACCGCCGACGACGGATCGGACACAGCCGCGGAGACCGCCCCCGGCACCTCCGATCCCTTCGAGGGGGACGCCGGTGGCCACACGGCGATCGACGACATCGAGATCCCGATCGCCGGTCAGGTGATCGCGCCGGACTGGATGAGCCAGGGCCTCGACGTGCGGGTCGAGAGCGGCACCACCCTGCTGGCGCCGGCCGCACCCTTCGGGGCGGGGTGTCCGGGCTGGGCGACCGTGGCCCGCATCGACGGCGACGCCTCCGAGGCCCAGCAGGGCTACCTGCGCCAGGTGCAGTTCTCGGCCGGCTCCGAGGACGACACCGACACCGCCGAGCGCCGCATCGACGGCCGGCTCGTGATCACCAGCACCTGGTCGGGAGCGGAGGGAACGACGTTGGGGCTGTCGTCGGTGGCCGACACCGAAGGGGCCTGGTACCTGCTCTTCGAGGTCGAGGGCGCCTGTTGACGGGACCGTGGCTTCGCAACGGCCGCTAGCGTGACGCCGCCCGCCCTTCCCCGACTTCGAGAGGACCTCATGCGCCACGACGGACGTGCCAACGACGACCTTCGTCCGGTCGACTTCGACCGGGACTTCACCCGCCAGGCCGCCGGGTCGGTGCTGGTGAGCTTCGGGGAGACCCGGGTGTTGTGCACCGCGTCGATCGACGAGGACGTGCCGCGGTGGATGCGGGGCCGGGGCACCGGCTGGGTCACCGCGGAGTATTCGATGCTGCCGGGCGCCTCGGCCGAACGGATCGGTCGCGAAGCCGCCCGGGGTCGCCAGTCGGGCCGCACCCAGGAGATCCAACGGCTCATCGGCCGCTCGTTGCGGGCGGTGTGCGACATGCAGGCCCTCGGTGAGCGCCAGGTGATCGTGGACTGCGACGTGATCCAGGCCGACGGGGGTACCCGGACCGCCGCGATCTGTGGCGGGTATGTGGCCCTCCACGACGCGTTGAGCCGCCTGGTCGCCTCCGGCGGGATCGCCACGCATCCGCTGACCACCGAGTGCGCCGCGGTGTCGGTGGGGATCGTCGAGGGTGAGCCGATGCTCGATCTGGCCTACCGCGAAGACGTCACCGCCGGGGTCGACATGAACGTGGTGCGAACCGGCGAGGGAGATTTCATCGAGATCCAGGGCACCGCCGAGGGTGCCACCTTCGGCCGGGACGCCCTGGATGCGTTGTTGGGTCTCGCCGAGGCGGGCATCGACAGGATCGTCGCCGCACAACGCGCGGTTCTGGCCACACCGCCTCCTCCCCGGGATGGTTGAGCCGACCGGCGTCGGGCCTGACTTCGACCGGCCCCCGCCAAGGGTGGTGCTGGCCACCGCGAACCCCGGCAAGCACGCCGAGCTGGTCGGGCTGCTGGCCGGCCACGTCGAGGTGTTGGCGCGGCCGCCCGAGCTGCCCGACGTCGTCGAGGACGCCGACACGCTGGTGGGCAACGCCCGCCTGAAGGCCCGGGCGATCGTGGCGGCGACCGGCGAGGCGGCGTTGGCCGACGACACCGGCCTGGAGGTCGACGCGCTGGGTGGGCTGCCGGGGGTGCGGTCGGCCCGCTATGCCGGCGCCGGGGCCGACGACGACCGCAACGTCGCCAAATTGCTGGCCGAGTTGGCAGACGTGGCCGCTCCGGATCGCACCGCCCGGTTCCGGACCCTGCTGGTGCTGGCCGACCCGGAAGGGCGCGAGCTGGTCACCGAAGGGGTCGTCGAGGGCACCATCGCGTCCCGGCGCTCCGGGGCGGGGGGCTTCGGGTACGACCCGGTGTTCGTCCCCGTGGAGGGCGACGGGCGCACCTTCGCCGATATGGATCGGGACGAGAAGGCGGCGATCAGCCACCGGGGTCGGGCGCTGCGCGCGCTGGCGGCGGCGTTGGGCATCTGAGCACGCGGGGCCCACGGCGGAACCCGACGGGCCACGGCCGCCCGCGGCGCCGGAGCGGGTCGGTCAGGAAAGCAGGTGGCCGATGTCGATCACCACGAGCGCGGTGACCAGCACCATGACCGCGGCGTACACCCAGGTCATCGTCCAGCGCATCCGGTGGTTCGACTTCCAGAACCGGCGCATCCCCGCCACGTTGAACACCAGGGCGATCAGCCCGATGACCAGCCCGATCAGCGGACCCAGGCTGGAGGCCGCGTACAGCGCCGGCGCGAAGATCGGGAACACCACATAGGCCAGGGTGCACCGGATCGCGGAGATCAGGATCGAGGTCTCGAACAGGCGGTTGACCTTGTCGTCGCCGATTGTCGGGTCCGGTTCCCGGATCAGCAGGAGCCGCCGCATGAAGCGGTCCGCGCCCGAGGTCGGAACCGGCGCGTCGGTCGTGGTGCAGGGCGCCGCGGCGATCACGGCCCCGCCGATCCCGGTGGCGTCCCGGGCATCGGAGGCCGCGTCGGCTTCGGCGGCGGCTTGCCGGTCGGAGACCAGCGACGATTCGGACATCGACACCGCACGCTATCGGCTGGGACCCCGCGGCGGCCACCCCCGAGGACCGGGCCCTGGTGCCGACGGAGGGAGTCGAACCCTCACTGTCATGGACCTAAACCATGTGCCTCTGCCAATTGGGCTACGTCGGCGCGCCGGGTTTGCCCGCCACGGCACTAGCCTGCCACGCCATGGTGAACCTGACAGACCCGACCGTACCGACCGCTCCGGTGACGCCTCCGGTGTCGCAGGGCCCCGGGGGGTTCGACCCGATGACCGAGGTCTACACCCGGCTGTTGGGTGAGCGCATCATCTTCCTCGGGACCGAGGTCAACGACACCGTCGCCAACCTGTTGACCGCCCAGATGCTGCACCTGGAGGGCCAGGACCCCGACTCGGACATCTGGCTGTACATCAACTCGCCGGGTGGGTAGGTGTCTGCCGGGCTGGCCATCTACGACACGATGCAGTTCTTGCAGCCCG
>CAYVAS010000032.1:0-28556 GCA_964449375.1 uncultured Iamiaceae bacterium
TAGCTGCGGGCGGCGTCGTCGCCGGAGACCTCGGCCATCTTCTTGGCCAGCGAGTTGGCCACGGCCTTGGCGATGAGGGTCTTGCCGCACCCGGGAGGCCCGTAGAGCAGGATTCCCTTGGGGGCGGGAAGGTCGTGTTCGGCGAACAGATCGGCGTGCACGTAGGGCAGCTCCACGGCGTCCGCGATCTGTTCGATCTGGGTGTCGAGGCCGCCCACGTCGCTGTAGCTGATGTCGGGGACCTCCTCGAGGACGAGCTGTTCGACCTCGGGGCGTGGCAGCTTCTCCACCAGCAGCCCCGAACGGCCGTCCATGCGCAGCGTGTCACCGGCGCGCAGCCGGGTGTCGGCGAGGCTCGGCGCCAGCGTGACCACCCGCTCCTCGTCGGTGTGCGCGCTGACCAGGGCCCGGTCCTCGCCGATGTACTCCGAGAAGGTCACGACTTCGCCCTGGGTCTCGGGCTCGCGGGCCAGGACCACGTTGAGCGAGTCGTTGAGGACCACCTCCATGCCGACCTGCAGGTCGTGGTCCTCGTCCATGGCCACCGCCACGCGCATCTTGCGCCCGCCGGAGAACACGTCGACGGTGCCGTCGTCGTTCACCGCCGCCAGCGTGCCGTAGGCGGCGGGCGGTTGGGTGAGCTTGTCGACCTCTTCGCGCAGCGAGGCGATGTGGTCGCGGGCTTCACGAAGGGTGTAGGTGAGCTTTTCGTTCCGCGACACGGCTTCGGCGAGCTGTGCCCTGGTGTCGGCGAGCCGGCTCTCCAGGTCGTGGATCCGGGCGGGCCCCGATCGCATGCGCCGACGCAGGTCGTCGAGCTCGGTCTCGAGCTCGATGCAGCGTCGGGAGAGTTCCGCGACGGTACCGGCCTCTGAATGCTTCTCGGATTCGATCGGGATCACCTCCTCGATGAAGGGTCGTCGCTGCCAGATCCTGGCCATTCGGACCCTACCGGCTTCCACGAGCTGTGCGGGTGATCCCCGACCCGTCGAGGATGCCGGTTCCCGGGCCCGGGCCGGCCCACCGGGCACCGTCGGGTGACCGGTGGCACCCCCACGAATGGTGTGAACGTCCTGACGGGCCCTAACGTGGCATGACAGAGGTGCCCGCACAGGGGGCGCACCGACATTCCCGCGACACGAGGCTGGCAGGTGACCATGAAAGTCTGGATCGACCAGGATCTGTGCACTGGGGACGGTCTCTGTGAAGAGATCTGCCCCGAGGTGTTCATCCTTCTCGACGACGGCCTGGCCTATGTCAAACAGGACGGTGAGGCCCTGAGCGACCCGGGCGGCGCCGCCTCCCAGGCCACCGTGCCCGAAGGACTCGAAGAGGCCACCATCGAAGCCGCCGAGGAGTGCCCCGGCGAGTGCATCTTCATCGAGAACGACTGACCGGCGGCCTCGGGCCGTCCTGAGCGCCCAGCCAGCGTGCCTGGGTGAGAAACCCGGTGTGGGCCACCATCCGGTGGTCCGGGCGCACCGCGGCGCCGTCGATGTGCCAGGTGCGCCGCATCGTCTCGGTGGTCTCGGCGAAACGGAACCCGCCGGCGGCCAGCGCCTCGCGGAACTGCACCGCCTGGGTGATCGCCGGGGTGTAGGCCACAATGATGCCGCCCGGCCGGAGGCGTTCGGCCGCATGCCGCACCACCCGCCAGGGTTCGGGCAGGTCCAGCACCACCCGGTCTAGGTCGGTCTCGTCGATGCCCTCGTAGACGTCGCGGACCTCGACCCGGTAGCGGTCGCCCACCTCCCCCAGGAACGCCTCGACGTTGCGGCGCGCGGTCGTGGCGAAGTTGTCGCGCAGCTCATAGCCCACCACCCGGGCGCCCGCGCGCAGCATCGTCATCGACAACGCCCCGGACCCCACGCCGGACTCGAGCACCCGCGCTCCCGGGCCGATGTCGGCCAAGAGCAACAGGGGGCCCAGGTCCTTGGGGTAGATGACCTGGGCGCCCCGGGGCATCTTGAGCACGAAGTCCGCCAACGTGGGGCGCATCACCGTGTAGGAACCGCCCTTGGTGGCACGGAACACCGACCCCTCGGCAGCGCCGATGATCACGTCGTGGTCGACGATGCCGGCATGGGAGTGGAACGCCGCCCCGGGCTCGAGGGTCACCAGGTAGCGGCGCTGTTTGTGGTCGACGAGGAGCACCCGCTCACCCGCCGCGAGTTCCGACGGGGTGGGGCTCACGACGCGTCCGGCGCCCCGGTCCCCTTCCGGCGCCGCTTGCGGGCCTCGCGTCGGGCCCGGCGCCGATCCCGCTTCATCGTCACCTCGGTGTCGGTGGTGTGGGCGATGGTCACGGTCTCACCGGGCTCGAGCACCGCCCGGTAGGCGACGTCTTCGCTGCGGCGCCCCCAGCGCATCAGCATGCGCACGCCGAAGACACCGGCGGCGAGCGCGCCCCAGGGTCCGGCCCGTCCCTCCATGAAGCGTCGGAGGAACCTCCGCTGCAGAAACAGCAACACTGCCACGGTCGACCTGTCAGACCCGACGGATCTCGACCACGGTGGTGCGCTTGCGACCCCGCCGCCGGCCCAAGACGAACACACCCAGCACCACGACGGTGGCCACGACCGCGGCCACGGTCACCGCGGTGCCCTTGGCCGCCTCGGTGGTGGAATCCACCTCGCCCTCCAGGTCCCGGAACTTGGCCCGCAGGTCGTCTGGCGTGATCGGCCGTTTCACACCGGTGACCCCGTCCACATCGGTCATCGCTCGATTCCCTTCTTCTGCTTGATCCTGGAGGCGACGATCGCGATCACCACGACGGTGACCACCAGCGTGATCAGGTACGGCACCCAGGTGAGGTTGCCGGTCAGGCTGTCGCCGGTCTCGGTCTGCAACAGGCGGAGCACGCCCACGATCAACAGTCCGATCGACATTGCGCCGAGCAGTGCCGCGGCCAGGCCGAATCCGACGAACTTGCCCAGGCCCTTGATGGGGTCGACCGTCTCCTGTTTGGCGTAGGCCTTGGTGAGCTCGAACAGTTCGCCCACCTGCTGAGACGGGCTCGTGTCGTCATGAGCCATGAAGGGTCCTCTCCGGTGACGGTCGGGGTCGGGTTCTCCATCGGCAACCCGACCAACCATGGTGCCATCTTGGCACGGTCCCGGTCAGCATCTAGGGAAGGCCCAGCTCGTCGACCGGTACCGAAGCGCCGTAGGCGACCAGTGCCCGGCCCAGCGATTCCTGCACTCCCAACAGCTCGGGAGTGACCGGAGCGCCGTTGGCGATGTAGGTGAACACCAGGGTCGCGCCACCGTCGGATTCGGCGAATCCGGCCAGGGAGGTCACCTCATTCAGGGATCCGGTCTTGGCACGGATCCGGCCTTCCAGCGCCGGGTCGACGAAGCGGTCCGCCAGCGTGCCGGTCCGGCCGGCCACCGCCAGCCCTTCGCCGATCGCCGAGTCGGGCCCGGCCCGGTCGAGCAGCGCGTCGAGCAGGTCACAGGTGAGCCGATCGTCGTAGTCCAGTCCCGACCCGTCGTGCATCTGCACCCCGGTGCCGGGGAGCCCGTGGGCCGCGAACGCGTCGGTGAGAGCCGTCAGACCGGCTGCGCTGGTGCCTTCGCCGGAGGCCACGACGCCGGCCTCCTTGACCAGCAGCTCGGCGATCTGGTTGTCGCTGCGGTTCAACAACTGGGCGACGATCTCGGTGAGCGGCGGCGAGGCGACCTCGGCGATGACCGGGGTCCCGTCGGGGCGGACCCCGCCGGTGGGCACGCCGTCGACGCTCACTCCGCGGGCCTCGAGCAGGTCGGAGAACTCGGCGGCCACGAAGGAGGGAGGGTGCTCCGCGGGGACCCGCTGGTCGAGGGTTTCGTCCGAGTAGGTCTCCGGGAAGGAGGTGAAGTTCTGGTCGAGGGTGAGGGCCGACAGGGGTCCGATCTGGCCCTGGCTCAGATACCGGTCCGGCCAGCCGGCCAGGGTGCGCACGGCGTCGTAGCGGGATTCGTCGCCGACCACCGAACCGGTGACCCGGGTGACCCCGGCGTCGACCACCGCGTCGGCGAGCGCCTCGATCGAGGTGGCCGCACCGGCCTGGTCGCCGAAGTGCGCCTGGTAGGCCGCGGTGCGCAGCACCGGGTCACCGCCGCCGACCAGATACAGGTCGCCCCGCACCACCCCGTCGCTCAGCTCACCGCCCACCACGGTACGGAAGCGGTGGTCGGGTCCCAGCACCTCCAGCGCAAGCTGGGCGGTCACGGTCTTCTGGTTGGACGCGGGGATCAACGACCGGTCCGCCTGATGGTCGACGAGTCGTTCTCCGGCCACGGTCACGGTGATGCAGGTCTGGGGCGGGCTCTGGGCAACCACGTCGTCCACGGCCGCCTGCAGGTCCGGCTCGGCGACGACCCGTTGGACGAGCAGCGGTACCCGGCGGGCGCTGAACACCGGCGCGGCGACCTCGGCGGTCCGTCCAGATGCGGAATCCACGCCCGGCGCGGCCACCGCCGGCCAGGACAGCGCCAGGAGCAGAGCCGCGATCCCGGCGGCGGGACGCGCCGTCGGTTTCATGCGCGACGTTGGCGGTGGCGGGCGTAACGCCAGGCGTGCTCCAGCGCGCGCACGGCACGTTCAGCCGAGGGGTGACACAGTCGCTGATTGGCCCGCAGCGTGGCCACCCCCGGATTGTCCGGTTGGGTGACCGCCAGTTCGGTCGCGCACAGCACCGGCTTGCCGGTCGCTTCGGACACGTCGACCGCGGCCTGGGCGTAGCGGGCGTCCTGGCGTTCGTGGAAGGCGACGATGCGCTCCAGGCCGTGATCCGGGTAGAACCCGCCGTCGCGTTCCAGACGGGCCTGGTTGGCCTGGATGCCGAGGCCCAGGTAGATGACCGCGTCGACCTCGGGGTGTGCAGCCACCAGTTCGAGCACCTCTGGGATCGTGTCGCGGGTCTCGCCCCCGGCCAGGTCCACCGGGTTGTTGCGGCTCCACCGGGCCGGGAGCTTCTCGTCCAGGGCGGCGTACAGGTCCGCGGGCAGCTCGATCAGCTCCAGGGTGCCGCCGCGGGTGATCGCATCGGCGCACAGCACCCCCCAACCGCCCGCCGTGGTCACCACCACGGTGCGGGGGCCGGCGGGAAGGGGTTGGGTGGCGAAGGTGGCGGCGGTGTCGAAGGCCTCCTCGACGCTGGCCGCCCGCGAAGCGCCGGCCTGACCGCAGGCACCGTCGAAGACCCGGTCGTCGGTGGCGAGTGAGCCGGTGTGGCTCGCCGCGGCACGTTGACCTCCGGCGGTGGCGCCCCCCTTGAGGACCACCAGCGGCTGGGACTCGGTGACCCGGCGGGCCGTGTCGTAGAAGGCCCGGCCGTCGGGCACCCCTTCCACGTAGACCAGCGACACCGCCGTGGCCGGGTCCTGCGCGAAGTAGCCCAGGTAGTCCTCCACTCCCAGCATCGCCGCGTTGCCGGCGCTCACCGCCCGCGAGATCCCCACTCCGGTGGCGGTGGCGAGGTTCATGAACGACGACACCAGGTTGCCGGACTGGCTGGCCACCGCGATCCGACCCGGCGGCGGGTTCGGCGCCACGATCTGGGCACACAGCCGCGCCGGGGTGGACACCACGCCCTGGCCGTTGGGCCCGGCCAGAACCATGCCGAGTCGTTCGGCCTCGGCGACGAGCTCCGCCTGCGCGGTCTGGCCTTCGGGCCCCGCCTCGCCGTACCCGGCCGAGGTCACGAACGCGGCCCGCACCCCCTTGGCGGCGCAGGCCCGCAGCACCTCGACGTTGACGGCGGCCGGGGTGCACACGAACACCAGGTCGACCTCGCCGTCGGGCAGGTCCGCGAGGTCGGTGAGGGTCGGTTCGCCGAGCACCGCCGAACCCTGGCGGTTCGTGGCGTACAGCGCTCCCTCGTAGCCGGCGGCGCGGATGTTGTGCAGGCTGACGAATCCGAACTTGCCCGGATGGGTGGAAGCGCCGGCGACCACCACTCCACGGGGTTCGAAGAGCGTGGCGAGGCGTGCCGGGTCGATCATGCGCGCACCTCCACCAGCGCGTCGACGGCGACGGGGTGTCCGTCGACGACGATCAGGGGGTTCAGGTCCACCGAGACCACCTCGGCGCGTTCGTCGGCCAGGCGGGACAGGGCGGTGACGATCCCGACCAACGCGGCGCGGTCCACCGCGGGTTCACCGCGGAACGGCCCCAGCAGGGCCTGGGTCGCCAGGGCGTCGATCAGGTCTTCGGCGTCGACGGGTTCGACGGGCACCAGCGCGATGGCCACGTCGGCGAGCGCCTCGGCGACGATGCCGCCGATGCCCAGCATCACCGTGGGCCCGAACTGGGGATCCCGGTGCATGCCGGCGATCAGTTCCCGGTTGCCCGAGACCATCGGCGCCACCAGCAGGCCCACCTCACCGTCGTCGGGCGTGGCCGCGGCGAGCAGCTCGGCGGCGGCGAGCTCCACCGTTCCCCTGTCGCTGAGACCGAGACGAACCAGACCCCGTTCGGTCTTGTGGGCGATGCGGTCGCCGCTCAACTTGACCACGACCGGAAATCCCAGTTCGGCGGCGGCGGCACCGGCCTCGGCGGCGGTTCCGACCAGGCGTTCGTCGGGAAGCGGGATCCCGTAGGGCGCGACCAGCGCCTTGGAATCGGGTTCGGACAACGTACGGGTCTGGATCGGTCCTGGCACGGCGCCCGAGCCTAGCCATGGACCCGGGGCCCACTCCCCTGCCCCGTCGACGTCCCGGGGCGCCTTCCGGGAGGGCAGAGAGCGGCAGGTAGGGTGAGAGGACACGCTGACCCGGACCCCGGAGGACCGCAATGGCCCAGGACGCCGCGCTCGAACAACTGGCGATCGACACCGTCCGGGCCCTGGCCATGGACGCGCCCCACGCGGCCTCCTCGGGCCACCAGGGCACCGCCATGGCCCTGGCTCCCCTGGCCCACGTCCTGTTCACCCGGGTGATGGACTACGACGCCTCCCAGCCGGACTGGCCCGACCGTGACCGGTTCGTGCTCTCCGCCGGACACGCCTCGATCCTGCAGTACGCGATGCTGCATCTGTGCGGGTTCGGCCTCGACCTGGACGACCTGCGTCGGTTCCGCCAGTGGGGTTCGGCCACGCCGGGCCACCCCGAGGTGCACCACACCCGGGGGGTCGAGGTCACCACCGGTCCGCTCGGCCAGGGGTTCGCCAACGCGGTGGGCTTCGCGGTCGCCGAGCGGCTGCTGCGGGGGCACTTCGGCTCCGATCTGGTCGACCACACCACCTGGGTGATCTGCAGCGACGGCGACCTGTCCGAGGGCATCAGCCACGAAGCCGCGTCGCTGGCCGGGCATCTGGGACTGGGCAACCTGGTGGCGATCTACGACGACAACCGCGTCACCATCGACGGTCCCACCGACCTCGCGCTGAGCGACGACGTGGTGGGACGCTTCGAATCCTACGGCTGGCACGTCGACCCCGTCGGTGAGATCGCCAACGACACCGACGCCCTGGAGGCGGCCTTGCGAGCCGGGAAGGCCCACACCGACGCGCCCACCCTGATCGTGCTGCGCAGCCACATCGCCTACCCCTCCCCCGGGCTCACCGACGCCCCCGAGGCCCACGGTCTGGCATTCGACGACGACGAGATCGCCGCCACCAAGAAGGTGATGGGTCTGGACCCGGACGCCTCGTTCGCGGTGCCCGCCGAGGTGCTGGCGTTCTACCGGTCCGCCGGCGTGCGCGGGGCGGCGGCCCGTGCCGAGTGGGAGGATCGCCTCGCGGCGGTCGACGATGCGGTGCGCGACGACTGGGCCGCAGCCTGGTCGAGCCGGGGCATCTCGGGATGGGAGGCCAAACTGCCCTCGTTCTCGGTGGGCGAATCCGTCGCCACCCGCAAGGCCTCCAACAAGGTGCTCGACGCGATCGCCGATTCGGTGCCGGGCCTCATCGCCGGCGCCGCGGACCTGACCGGCAACACCGGAGTGAAGCTGGCCGACGCCGAGGTCCAGAGTCGCCGGACCCCGGCGGGTCGCCAGGTGTACTTCGGGGTGCGCGAGCACGCCATGGCCGCCATGGCCAACGGCATGGCGCTGCACGGGGGGACCCTGCCGGTGGTGGGCACGTTCTTCGTGTTCAGCGACTACATGCGTCCCGCGGTGCGACTGGCGGCGATCAGTCAGGCCAAGGTGATCTACTCGTGGACCCACGACTCGATCGGCGTCGGTGAAGACGGTCCCACCCACCAACCGGTCGAACAGCTCGCCTCGTTGCGGGCCATGCCCGGGCTGCGCCTGATCCGTCCCGCAGACGCCAACGAGGTGGCCGCGGCGTGGCGCGTCGCGCTCGACGCTCCGGGTCCGACCGGGCTGGTGTTGACCCGTCAGAACGTCGAGGTGCTCGAAGGCACCGGCGGTCACGACGGGGTCGCCCGCGGCGCCTACGTACTGTCCGCGCCCGGCGAGGCCGAGGTGGTGGACCTGGTTCTGGTGGGCACCGGATCGGAGGTCGCGCTCTGTGTGGAGGCGGCCCAGGAGCTCGCCGCCGACGGGTTGGGAGTCCAGGTCGTGTCGATGCCCTCCTGGGAACTGTTCGCCGAGCAGGACTCGGGCTACCAACACGCGGTGCTGCCCCCCGAGCTGCCCACCCTGGCCGTGGAGGCCGGGGTCGGATTCGGTTGGGACCGCTGGGCCGACGACGTGGTGTCGATCGAACGGTTCGGCGCCTCGGCACCGGCTTCGGTTGCCTTCACCGAGTTCGGGTTCACCGCCAGCGGAGTCGCCGAGCGTGCCCGGCAACTGGTGGCCGCCCTGGACGGCATCGTATGAATCCCCGACCACGAAGGGACCTCTGCTCATGAATCGACTGCAACGGCTCCACGCCGAACATCAGCAGAGTCCCTGGGTCGACAACCTCAGACGGGGTGACCTGGACTCGGGCGGACTGGCCGACCTGGTCGACACCGGTATCCGCGGGGTCACCTCGAACCCGACGATCTTCCAGAAGGCCATCGACGGTACCGACGCGTACGACGCGCAGTTCGACGCGCTGCTCGAATCCGGCACCGGGGTCACCGACGCCTACTGGGAGCTGGTGATTGCCGACATCACCGGCGCCCTGGACGTGCTCGCCGAGGTCCACGAGTCCTCCGGTGGCGAGGACGGGTTCGTGTCCGTGGAGGTCGCCCCGGATCTCGCGCACGACACCGAGGCCACGGTCGCCGCGGCCACCGAACTCCACGAGCGGATCGACCGGCCCAACCTCTACGTGAAGATCCCGGGTACCGCCGCCGGGGTGCCGGCCATCGAGGAGATGATCGCCCGGGGGCGCAGCATCAACGTGACCCTGCTGTTCAGCGTGGACCGCTACGACGAGGTGATCGAGGCCTACCTGACGGGGCTGGAGCGTTTCGCCGCCGACGGCGGGGACCTGTCCCGGGTCAGGAGCGTCGCGTCGTTCTTCGTGTCGCGGGTCGACACCGAGGTCGATGCCCGACTCGAGGCGATCGGCACCGGCGAGGCGCTCGCCCTGCGCGGCCGAGCGGCCATCGCCAACGCGAAGATGGCCTACCAGCGGTTCCGGGAGCGGTTCTCGGGTCCCCGCTGGGAGGCGCTGGCGGCGGCGGGGGCGCACCTGCAACGGCCACTGTGGGCGTCGACGTCCACCAAGAACCCGGACTTTCCCGACACGATCTACGTCGATCAGCTCATCGGCCCCGACACGGTCACCACCTTGCCCAACGAGACGATCGATGCGTTTCTGGAGCACGGCACCCTGGCCCGGACCGTGGACGCCGACCTGGTGGCCGCCGGGGAGGATCTGGCGGCGCTGGGTCGCCTCGGAATCGACCTGGTCGAGGTCGCGGAGGTTCTCGAACGCGAAGGCGTCGACAAGTTCGCCACCTCCTTCGACGATCTGATCTCCTCGCTGAACGCCAAGGCGGATCGGCTTCGGGAGGCCGGCTGATTCCATGGCGATCCCAGGTACCGTGCGGGTGGTCGACGACGTCCCCGAGGCGTTCGCGACCGAGGTGATCGCCGCGTTCGGCCGACGCGTGAACGACGTGTTCTCCTTCGCGTTGTCCGGCGGTGACACCGCTCGGGCCTGTTACGAGGCGCTGGCCGGCCGGGGCGATCAGATCGACTGGTGGAAGGTCGACTTCTACTGGGGTGACGAACGCTGCGTCCCCCACGACGAACCGGAGTCGAACTACTTCCTGGCACGCGAGGCCCTGCTCGATCGCGTCGGTGCGGCCAACGCCACGCACCTGATGCGCTGTGCCGAGGGCCCGGAGCCCTACCAGCTCCGGCTCGGAGAGCTGGGCCATCTCGACCTGGTCCATCTGGGGGTCGGCGCCGACGGTCACACCGCCTCGTTGTTCCCCGAGTCCGCGGCGCTGGATTCAGACCCGGGCCGTCTGGTCGCCATGAACGACGATCCGTTGGGGAACAATCCGTATCGCCGCATGACGCTGACCTTCGCCGGCATCGCCCGGGCCCGACAGGTCATCGTCACCGTCGCCGGTGAATCCAAGGCCGATGCGGTGGCTCGTCTGGCTGCCGGCGAGGACCTCCCCGCGGCCCACATCGACGCCGAATCGGTGTTGTGGCTGATCGACCGTGAAGCCGCCGGAGCCACCGACCTGAACTGACCCCACCGGTTCCCGCCCGGCCCCCCTCGCCGGGCCAGTGTCACACCCGCGTCGTAGGTTTCAGGGTATGGATCTGTTGGACACCTCGATGCCGGTGGCCCAGGCGGCCGAGTCTGCGGACCTGGAGGAGCTACGCGGGGCGATGGTGGCGGCTGCGGCGTCGATTTCGGCGGCTCAGGCCCGTCTGGCTCAGGCGATGGCGATCTTCCGGGCTCGCAACGGCGAGTCGGAGGGGTCGGGGTTCTCGTCGTTCGGGCAGTGGGCGTCGGTGGATCTGGGCCTGTCGTCCCGTGCGGCCTCCGCGTTGGCCGATGCCGGGGATGCGCTCGTCGATCGGCCGGTGCTGCGTGACGCGGCGGGAAGGACGCGACGCAGAGGATCGTGAAGTCGCGTGCGGGGTCTGGTGGCACACCCGCGATGACGGGCTTCGCGAACTGTTGGCCGTGTTGGCTCCGGATGACGCCGCGGTGGTCCAGGCGGCATTGGAGACCGAGATCGAAACCCTGTGGCGCGCCGACCAGGGCGGCGCCGATGACGCCGACACCAGCGATGGCGAGGCCGTGAAGGCGGCGCCGATGCCGACGGCGAAGCGGCGCCTCGACGCGTTGGTCGCCGTGGCGGCGAACCGCCTGAAGGCCGGAGCGTTGCCGATCGTGCGGGGTGAGCACACCGAAGTGGTGGTGCACGTGGACGAAGCGTTCCTGCGTGGGGACGCCGATGGCGGGTTGTGCGACGCCAAGAACGCACCGGATCTGACCTTGGCCGACGCCCGCCGATTGGCGTGTGATGCCCGGATCCGCGGGCTGGTGCGCGGTGCGGACGGCACCGCGGTGGATCTGGGACGCTCCCGACGGTTGGTGTCCGACAAGCAACGCCGCCTACTGACCGCCCGCGATCACGGGTGCCGGTTCCCCGGGTGTCCCAACACCCGGTATGTCGATGCGCATCATGTGGTCGAGTGGGAGGACGGCGGCCCGACCGACCTCGCGAACCTGATCTCGTTGTGCAACCGGCACCACCGGCTCCTCCATCACGGATCCTTCCGCATCGCCGCCGATGGGCACCAAGGATTCACGTTCCTCGACCGCCACGACCATCTGATCCGACCACCTGAGGTCCGCGCGCGCCCACGCTGCCGCGGTGTCCCCGACAACCCCCGCGCCGGGAGCGGCGGTGACCCCCGCTACTCGGTCGACCTCGCCGTCACCGCGCTGACCAGCGCCAATTGATCGATCAGCCGGCGAGGCGGCGAGCGCGGTCGAACAGCTCCTGGAGCACACCGTGCAACTCGACGGTTCGCTCGCGGACCGCCCGCCGCGGCACCCGGCCCTTGTCGTTCTTCTCCAGTGCGGGCAGCGGTGGACCGATGCACAGGACGACCCGGCGGGGGCGGATGAACTTGGCTCCCCGGGGCATCGCCTCCTCGGAGCCGCCGATGCCCACCGGGACGATCGGGGCGCCGGTCCGGGCCTGGATGTAGGCGGGACCGTCGAAGAGTTCCTGGACCTGTGGGCCCGACTTGCGGGTGCCCTCGGGAAAGATCACCAGCGATTCCCCGGCACGCAGCACCGCGATGCACGCGCGCAGGGCGTCCCGGTCCGGGGTGCCCCGGTGCACCGGAATCGCCCCGAGCGCCGTCCACAACCGTCCGAAGGGGCCCTTCCAGAGGGTGTCCTTGGCCAGATACCGCATCCGCGGCAGTCCGATACCCACACACGACACGACCAGTCCGAAGTCCAGATTCGAGCGGTGCACCGGCGCCAGGATGAAGGGCTCGCCTCGGGGCATGTGCTCACGGCCCTCCACCCGGATCCGGAACAGGACCTTGGCCAGGCCCACCAGCAGCACCGACGCCACCCAGTACAGACCCCGACGGAACGTGGTGGGAGGGGCCGCGGGATCCTCGTCGATCCGGACCCGCTCCTCGGCGACGGTCAGCTCCTCGTCGCTCACGCCAGCAGGTCCAGGATTCCGGCGACGATCGAGTCCACGTCACGGTCGGAGGTGTCCACCACGGTCGCGTCATCCGCGACCGCCAGGGGACTCGCCGAGCGCTGCGAATCGGTGGCATCCCGGCGGGCCAGGTCCGCGGCGACCGCGTCCGCGTCGGTCTGCCCCATCTCCCCGGCGCGTCGGGCGGCACGGACCTCGGGACGCGCCGTGAGGTAGAGCTTGAGGTCGGCGTGGGGGAACACGACCGTGGCGATGTCACGACCCTCCACCACACCACCGCCCCGTTCTGCGACCCAGGCGCGCTGGCGGGCCACCAGTTCCTGTCTGACCGCGGGCAGTTTGGCGACCTCGGACACCGCCCGCGACGTCTCGACGGTCCGGATCGCCGCGGTCACCTCCGCACCGTCGGCCCACACCCTGGTCCCCTCCAGACGGAGGTCCAGTCCTGCCGCCAGCGGCGCCACGGCCGACTCGTCGGTCACGTCGACGCCCTTGTCGAGGGCCGCAACGGTCACCGCCCGGTACATCGCGCCGGTGTCCAGGTAGCCCAGGCCGAGGCGCTCGGCGAGCGCTCGCGCGATGGTGGACTTGCCCGATCCCGCTGGCCCGTCGATCGCGATCACCGTCGGCTGCTCCGTCATGGCGAGCCAAGGCTAGCGAGATCCGCGAAGTAGCCCGGGTAGGTCTTGGTCACCACCTGGGGATCCGCGATCTCGATACCGGGAACGACCAGCCCGATGAGCGCGAAGCTCATGGCCATGCGGTGGTCGTCGTAGGTGCGCACCGTGCCGGGGCGCGGGGTGCCGGGCACGATCTCGAAGCCGTCGTCGAACTCGGTCGCCTCGATTCCCAGCCGTCCCAGCTCTCGCACGACCGCGGCGATGCGGTCGGTCTCGTGGCCGCGGATGACCTCCACACCCCGGACCCGGGTGGGAGACGAGGCGAACACCGCGACCGCCGCCAGGGTCTGGGCGGTGTCCGGGTTGGCCGACAGGTCGATGTCCAGACCCTGCAAGGGTCCGCCGGTCACCACGGTCGCATCGGCACCACGTTCGACGGTCGCCCCCATGCGTTCGAGGATGTCGAAGAAGGCCATGTCGCCCTGACGAGTGGCAGGGCCCAGACCGGCGACCCGTACCCGACCTCCGGTGATCGCCGCGGCCGCCGCCAGGTAGGTCGCGGCGGTGGCATCGGGTTCGATCTCATGAACCCGGCCACGCAGGCCCCCCGCCGCCACCTCGAACCGGCCCGGGGACGGTTCGTCGACCCGGGCACCGAAGTCTTCCAAGGCCCAGAGGGTCAGGTCCACGAAGGGCCGGGCGACGATCGCACCGGCGGCTTCCGCGACCAGACCGCCGGGAAGCAACGGGCCGATGTGCAACAAGGCGCTGAGGAACTGACTGGATCGGGACGCGTCGACCGTCACGGTGCCACCGCGCAGCCCTTCCCCGGTGATCCGCACCGGCAGATGCCCCGGCTCGTCGAGCGACTGCACCTGGGCGCCCAGGACGGCCAGCGCGTCGAGCAGGGGTCCCATCGGTCGCCGCCGGAGTGGGGCGTCGCCGTCGACCACGACCGGGACTCCGGCAAGCGCGGCCACCGGGAGCACGAACCGCGAGGTCGTGCCCGACAGGAGCGCGTCGATCCGTGCTTCCGGCGCGACCGAGGAGGCGCCCGGCGTCACTCGCATGCGGGTGCCCTCGACGTCGATCCCGGCACCCAGGGCGCGCAACGCGCCGATCATCGCGTCGGTGTCGTCCGCGCGCAGCGCCCCGTGCAGGACCGAGGGGCCCTCGGCCAGCGACGCAAGCACCAACGCCCGGTTCGTGAGGCTCTTGGATCCTGGCGGGCGCAGCGTCACATCCGGCGGTTGCACCAGAGGTTCGATGCGCCGCACCTCGCCGCTCACGTCTCGTCCTCGGCCTGGACGAAGGCGCGGAAGCCCGCATCCAGCAGACCGGCGCAGAGTCGGTCGGCGTCGACGCTGAGCACGCGCAGCACCAGCATGCCGCCGGCGTCGCCTTCCAGGTCGATGGTGCTGACCGCGGCCAGGTTGACGTCCAGGTCGGTCGCCAGTGTGGCCACCGCCTTGACCGAGCCAGGCTGGTCCTCGATGAGGACCCGCACCTCGCTGTGGGGACCCGCGTCGCTGGGGCGGCTGGGAAGGTTGCGGCGGAGCTGCTGGGCCTCCCCCAGGACGCGGAGCAGGGCTGCGCCGTCTCCGTCGGCGACGATCGATCGCAGCGCGCCCAGCTCGTTGGTGAGGTGATCGAGCACCTCCAGGATGGCGGCGCGGTTCTGCTCGCACACACCGGGCCAGATCGTGGGTGACCCGGCCGCGATCCGGGTCATGTCGCCGAAGCCACCGGCCGCCAGGCGGAGCATGGCGGCGTGGTCGGCGGAATGGTCGCCGGCCACCCGCACCAGCGCCGCCGCCGTCAGGTGCGGCACGTGGGACACCACGGCCACTCCCCGGTCGTGGTCGGTCGGCGACAGGGTCAGCACCTGGGCGTCGAAGGATGCGATGGTCTGGCGGACCGTGGCATAGGTCGCATCGGCGGTGCGCGGCCCGGGACACAGTGTCCAGGCGGCACCGGCGAACAGATCGCCGCGGGCTCCCAGAAGCCCGAGCGCCTCGGATCCGGCCATCGGGTGGCCCCCCACGAAACGCGGATCGTCGAGCGCGGCGACGATCGCAGCCTTGACGCCGCCCACGTCGGTGACCAGCGCCCGGGGACATTCGACCAGCGCGCGGCGCGCCTGGTCGACCACCGCGTCCACGGGCGTCGCCACCACGACCAGGTCGCTGTCGGGGTCGATGCCCTGGGTGTCGCACGCGCCGATCGCGATGGCCTCGTCGACCAGGTCGGCGTCCAGATCGGTGCCGCTCACGTGCCAGCCACGGGCGCGCAGCGCGAGCCCGACCGAACCGCCGATCAGGCCGGTACCGATCACCGTGGCACGGCGGGCCGTGCTCATGCGGGCAGGTCGTCGCGCAGGCCGACCGCGTCGCGCAGGTACACGTGGTGCAGCTCGTCCCGGGCCCGGTCGGTCTCCAGATGCAACAGCACCCGGATGCACCGCGGCTGGGCGCCGTCGATGTCGAGCTCACGGGCGCAGATCAGGGGAACGTCACCCAGGCCGTGCAGGCGTGCGGAAGCCGCGGGGAACTTGGCGTGCAGGTCGTCGGTGGCGGTGAACAGCACGCTGATCAGGTCGTCGTGGGCGACCGCGTTGCGTTCGAACAGCTCGGTGAGCAGTTCTGCGACCGCATCGTCGATGGCGTCGGAGGAGTCGACGTCGACGGTGGTGGCGCCTCGCAGTGCCCGGACGTGTCTGGTCACGGGCGCCGATCCTACCGATCGGGGGTCCGGACCACCCGTTCCAGGGCCCGCACCTCGGCGTCCTCCAGGTGGCGCCAGGATCCCGGTGCAAGTCGCGGATCGGCGATCGGTCCGATCCGGGTCCGCACCAGCCGGGTGACTTCGGCACCCACGGCGGCGACCATGCGGCGGACCTGGCGGTTGCGACCCTCGTGGATCACGATCCGCAGCAGCCCGGGTTCGGGATTCGAAACCGTGGCCGGCGCAGTGGGGCCGTCGTCGAGCATCACCCCGGTGCGCAGCGTCCGTAGCGCCTCGGGGGAGATCCGCCCGGTGACCTGGGCCAGGTACTCCTTGGGAACCTCATAGGAGGGGTGGGTGAGCCGGTGGGTCAGCTCGCCGTTGTTGGTCAGCAACAGCAGCCCCTCGGTGTCCATGTCGAGCCGTCCCACCGGGTGCACCCGTGGGTGGGCGGGTACCAGCGACACCACGGTGGGCCGCCCGTGGGGGTCCGAAGCGGTGCTCACCACCCCGGCGGGCTTGTTCAACAGGTAGTGGACGAGCCCGGGTGCCACCGACACCGGCACGCCGTCGACCTCGATGTGCGCGACGGCTGGGTCGACCCGACGACCCAGCTCGGCGACCACGCCGTCGACGGTGACCCGGCCCTCGGCGATGAACTCCTCGCAGCGCCGTCGACTGGCGATCCCAGCGGCTGCCAGGACCTTCTGCAGGCGTTCGCCGCGGGGCCCTTCGGCCTCAGAGGCCACCGCTGGACTCGTCCGCCGCGTCCTCCGAATCGGCTCGCAGTCCCGATTCGAGCGCCTCGACGATGTCGGAATCGGGGATGAAGCCCGCCAAGGGCGGCAGGTCGTCGGTCGAGTCGATGCCCAGCTTCGACAGGAACAGCTTGGTGGTGCCATAGAGCACCGCCTGGCCGGGGCCCGGATCGCGGGCGATCTCGGCGATGTACCCGCGGCGTTCCAGGGTCCGCACCACCCCGTCGACGTTCACGCCGCGGATGGCCGCGATCTGGGCGCGGGACACGGGCTGCTTGTAGGCCACGATCGCCAGGGTCTCCAACGCGGCGGCCGACAGGCGCGCCGAGCGGCCGTGCAGCACGAAGCGCTCGATGTAGGGAGCCAGATCAGGGTGACTGCGGTACTGGTAGCCGCCGGCCACCCGTACCAGTTCGAACCCCCGGTCGGCCTCGGCGTACTCCCGGGCGAGCTCGGCGCACAGCGCCTCGACCCGGTCGACGGGCAGCTCGATGAGCTGGGCCAGCAACTGGGGCTCGATCGGTTCCTCGGCCACCATCACGACCGCCTCGATGACCCGACGGGCGTCGTCGTCGACCCTCATCCGTCGTAGGCGTCGACCAGGAACGACGAGACGACCGGCCCACCGAGTGCCTCGGCGGGCTCGTCGTGGCGCCAGGTCACCTGGATGTCGCCGAAGACCTCGACCTGGTCGATGTCGACGCGGCCCTCCTTGTAGAGCTCGAGGATCGCCAGGAATCGCACCACCATCTCCAGGCGCGACCTGGTCGAGGCGGTGAGCTGACGAAAGCTCATCGTGCCGACCCGGCGCAGCTCCTCGGCCACCTCGACCACGGCGTCGGCGACACTGACCCGGATGGGGGCGACGTGGCCCAGGTCGAGGACCGGCTCGGGACGGGGGGTGAGGGCCCGCACGAGCGCGTCGCGGATCTTGTCCGGCGTCACGCCCACCATGGGGTCGGGCACGAGGTCCAGGAAGTGGTCCTCGGGGCCCGCCACCCGGGGTGCGGCAAGCGCAGCGTCCTCGGAGATCTCGGCGAGGGCGACCGCCGCGTCCTTGAAGGTCTTGCATTCCACCAGCCGGGCCAGCAGCAGGTCGCGCTCGGACCACATGGCGAGTTCCTCGTCGAGGGTGAGGTCCTCGTCGTCGGGAAGCAGCCGTCGGGCCTTGAGCTGGATCAGCGTCGCCGCGATGAGCAGGAACTCGGTGGTGATCTCGAGGTCGGGGCGTTCGAGTTGTTCGATGTGCGCGAGGAACTCGTCGACGATCCGGGTCATCGAGATCTCGTACAAGTCGACCTCTTCTCGCAGGATCAGGTGCAACAGCACGTCGAAGGGACCCTCGAACACCTGCGTCTGGACGTCGTAAGCCACGTCGGCCATCGTAGCGTCTTCCAAGTTGCACGCTTGTGATTTGCCGGACCGGTTGGTCGGGAGCCCACCCGGCCCGCGTACGATTCGACACCATGACCCGCGTCTTCTCCGGCATGCAACCCAGCGGCGATCCCCATCTGGGCAACCTTCTGGGGGCGATGGCGTTGTGGGTCGCCGAAGCCGAACGTGCCGAGAGCCTCTTCTGTGTCGTCGACCTGCACTCGATCACCTTTCCCCAGGATCCCGAGGATCTGCGGCGACGCACCCTGGATCTGACCGCCACGTTCCTGGCGATGGGCCTGGACCCGGACCGCAGCATTCTGTTCCTGCAGAGCCAGGTGCCCGCGCACCGTGAGCTGGCCTGGCTGCTGGAGTGCACCGCCTCCTACGGCGAGCTGCAGCGCATGACCCAGTTCAAGGACAAGTCCACCCGGGGCGAGTTCGTGTCCGCCGGTCTGTTCACCTACCCCGCGCTGATGGCCGCCGACATCCTGGCCTACGAGGCCGATCAGGTGCCCGTGGGCGACGACCAGCGCCAACACATCGAGCTGACCCGGGACCTGGCGATGCGGTTCAACGCCCGCTACGGCGAGGTCTTCGTGGTGCCCGAGGGCGTCTACCGCACCAGCGGTGCGCGGATCATGGACCTGCAGCACCCCGAGCGCAAGATGTCCAAGTCGCTGGACTCTCCCCAGGGAACGGTGCTGCTCTCCGACGACGACGCCGTGGTGGCCCGCAAGATCAAGCGGGCGGTCACCGACAACGACGCCGAGGTGCGCTACGACCCCGACGCCAAACCGGGGGTGTCGAACCTGCTGTCGATCCTGGGAGCCTGCACCGGGGAGGATCCCGAACTCCTGAGCGCCGAACACGACCGCTACGGCGACCTGAAGGCCGCGGTCGCCGAGGCCGTGGTCGAGTTTCTCGGTCCCGTGCGCCGGCGCCACACCGAGCTGCTGGCCGACCCCGCGTACCTGCTCCAGGTGCTGGCCGCGGGTGCCGAGCGCGCCGATGCCATCGCCCGACCGGTGGTTCGCCGGGCCGAGGCGGCGATGGGTTTCGTGCCGATGACCGCAGGCTGACCGACACCCCGCCGTTTTGGCTTTATGATGCTGACATGTCCAAACCGGATCTCGACGCGGCGCGCCGCTCCCTGGAAGAACTCAGAGCCGAGCTGGTCGCGCGCGACGCCGAGCTGTCGGTGACCAGCGAGGATCCGCTGGTCTACGACGACAACTTCGCGGACTCCGCCCAGGTCGCCGCCGAACTCGGCGAGAACCAGGTGGCCCTGGCCGCCACCCGTGAGCAGCTCGACGAGATCGATGCCGCGCTGCAACGCCTCGACGAGGGCACCTTCGGGGTCTGTGAGACCTGCGGCCGACCGATCGCAGCCGCCCGTCTCGAGGCACTCCCCGCGACGCGGTTCTGCATCGACCACGCCTGAGGGGCCCGGTTGTCCGCAGGTCATCTGGTCAGGCGCTTCTTCGGATCGCTGCGCCCCGGCGGCCCCTCCCGGGCCGACGACGCCTGGGCTCGTGCACACCTGAGCGACGCCGAGATCGAACTGTGGCGCCGCATGCCCAACCCGGACCGTCGCCACGCCGTGGGCGTGGCCCGGCGGGTGGTCGCCGCGCTCGGGGCCGAGGCCACCGACCCGGTGGTCGCCGCCGCGCTGTTGCACGACGTGGGCAAGACCGCGTCGGGGCTGCGCACCTACGGCCGGGTGGTGGCGACCCTTTCGGCAAAGGTCGCCGGCCACGACATGGCGGCGGCCTGGAGCCAGACCCGGGGCTTCACCCGCCGGGTGGGGCTGTACCTGGAGCATCCCCGGCTCGGCGGCGACCTGCTGGCGCTCGCCGATTCGGATCCCCTCACCGTGGCCTGGGCCCGAGAACACCACTCACCGGAGGAGGACTGGACGGTTCCGGTGCACCTCGGGCGGGCGTTGAAGGCCGCGGATGACGACTGAGATCGGTTCAGCGCCGGGCGCGGGGGTGGGCTTCGGCCCAGACCGAGAAGAGCCGCTCGGTGGACACCCGGGTGTAGATCTGGGTGGTCGACACCGAGGCGTGTCCCAGCAGCTCCTGCACCATCCGTAGATCCGCGCCGTGGTCCAGCAGGTGGGTGGCGCAACTGTGGCGCAGCACGTGCGGGCTGCACCGCTCCCCCAGCCCCGCACGGGCGGCGCGGGTCCGGATCATGCCCCACAGACCCTGGCGGGTCAGGCGCCGCCCGTGACGGTTCACGAACAGTGCGGTGTCGTCGTCGCGGGTGGTTCGTGCCGAGCGCAGCGCACCCCGAACCTCCGGGTCCAGCCAGACGACCAGGGCGTCCTTGGCCATGCGTCCCACCGGCACGATCCGTTCCCGGTTCCCCTTGCCGGTGACCCGCAACAGCCGTTCGGCCAGGTCGACGTCGTCGAGAGAGAGTGCGACGGTCTCGGACACCCGCAGACCGGCCCCGTACATCACCTCGAGGATCGCCCGGTCACGCAATGCCAAGGGCTCGCTGCCGGTCACCGTGGCGAACAGCGATTCGATCTCGGCTTCGGTGAGCGCCTTGGGAAGCCCGGCCGGCGCCCGGGGCACGTCGAGGTCCCGGGCCGGGTCGAGTGCCAGGACCCCTTCGTCGGCGAGAAACGCGTACAACGAGCGCACCGCCACCGCGCGGCGTTTGCGCGTGGCGGGGGCGGCCCCACGGTCCACGACGGCACCCAGATAGTCGGCCAGATCCGCGTCGGTCACCTCGGTGAGGTCCTGGCCGCGGCGGGCCAACCAGCGCAGGTGGTCGGCCAGATCCCGCCGGTAGGCGGCGAGCGTGGAGGGTGCACGGCCGCGCTCGACCCGAAGGTGGGTGAGGAACTCCTCGACCGCGACGGGGAACTCGACGGGTTCGTGCACCGGCGGTCGGCCCCGACGCCGCGCCGGAGCAGTCATCGCTCCAGGTGGCGCAGTGCCAGGGTGAGCCCCAGCATCGACTTGCCGTCCTGCAGTTCCCCGGTCGCGATCAGGTCCCAGGTGGCCGTCAACGGCACGCGCTCGAGCACCATGGCTTCTTCTTCGGGACCCTGCAGGTCGGCGCCGACCTCCCGCAGGTCGGTGGCCAGGTACAGGATCGTGTGTTCGTCGGTGAACCCCGGTGAGTTGTAGAAGCGTCCCAACTCCACCCAGGTCTCGGCGTCCACGCCGGTCTCCTCGACCAGTTCACGCCGCGCCGCGACGACCGGCGATTCGGCGTCCACGTCTCTCTTGCCCGCCGGGATCTCCAGCAGGTTCTCGTCCAGCGCCGCCCGGTACTGACGCTCCAGCAGCACGAGGCCCTCGGCGTCGACGGCCACGACCGCGACCGCGCCGGGGTGGCGCACCACTTCACGGGTCACCGTGGAGCCGTCGGGGACCTCGATGCGTTCCTCGACGAGCCGCACCACGTGACCGTCGTGGAGCACTTCGGTGCCGACACGACGGAATCCGGGCGCGCTCACGGAGCGACCGCGGCGCCGTCGGTGGCCACGTCGATCTCGAACAGGTGCGGCCGTCGCCCCTCGGCCCGTGCCAGCGCCGCCTCGACGAACGCGCTGAACAGCGGCGCGGGGCGGGTGGGGCGGCTCTTGAACTCGGGGTGGGCCTGGGTACCGACCCAGAACGGATGTCCGGGCAGCTCGACGAACTCCACCAGCCGGTCGTCCGGCGAGGTCCCCGAGCACCACAGCCCGGCCTCCTCCAGGCGGGGCCGCAACTCGGGGTTGACCTCGTAGCGGTGACGGTGACGTTCGGAGATCTCGGTCGCACCGTAGGCCGCCGCGACCTGGGACCCGGCGCGGAGCACCGCCGGGTAGGCGCCCAGGCGCATCGTGCCGCCCTTGTCGGTCACGTCCCGCTGGTCGTCCATCAGGTCGATCACCGGGTAGGGGGTGTCCTCGTCGAACTCCACCGAGTCGGCACCCTCGAGCCCGGCGACGTTGCGGGCGTGATCGATGACCATGACCTGCATGCCCAGGCACAGCCCCAGACAGGGCAGGTCGTGGCGGCGTGCGTATCCGGCGGCCGCGATCTTGCCCTCCACACCGCGGGAGCCGAACCCGCCAGGGAGCACGATGCCGTCCAGCTCCGAGAGCCGACCCGACTCGAGCAGTTCGTCGACCTCCTCGGCATGGATCCACTCGATCTCGATGGCGGCGCCGTGGGCGAACCCTCCATGGTTGAGGGCCTCCACCACCGACAGGTAGGCGTCCACCAGTGCCACGTACTTGCCGATCAGCCCGATCCGCACCGGCCGGGTCGCGGCCCGGACCCGGTCCAGCAGGTCGTGCCATTCGGAGTGGTCCGGCACCGTGTGGTCGAGTCGCAGGATCGAGCAGACCTCGTCGTCGAAGCCCTCCTCGTGCAGCATGAGCGGCACGTCGTAGAGGGTGTCGGCGTCGGTGGCGTTGATGACCCCGGTGACGGGCACGTCACACAACGACGAGATCTTGGCCTTCAGACCCGGAGAGATCGCCTCGGCACTCCGGCAGACGATCACGTCGGGCTGGATCCCCCGGCTGCGCAGCTCGGTCACCGAGTGCTGGGTGGGTTTGGTCTTCTGCTCCGCCGACGGTCCGATGTAGGGGATGAGGGTGACGTGCACGTAGCAGACGTTCTCACGGCCCACGTCCAGGCGGAACTGGCGGATCGCCTCCAGGAAGGGCAGGATCTCGATGTCACCGACCGTGCCGCCCACCTCGGTGATGACCACGTCGGTGTCGTCGTCGCAGAGCGCGGTGATGCGCCTCTTGATCTCGTCGGTGATGTGCGGGATCACCTGCACGGTCCGACCCAGGTAGTCGCCGCGACGTTCGGCGGCCAGCACGCTGGAGTAGATCGATCCGGTCGTGGCGTTGGAGTTCCGCTCGAGGTTCTCGTCGATGAACCGCTCGTAATGTCCCAGGTCCAGGTCGGTCTCACCCCCGTCCTCGGTGACGAACACCTCGCCGTGTTCGAAGGGGTTCATCGTGCCGGGGTCGACGTTGATGTAGGGATCGAGCTTCTGCATCGTGACCCGCAGTCCCCGCAGCTTGAGCAACCGGCCCAGCGAAGCGCCGGAGATTCCCTTGCCGAGCCCACTCACCACCCCACCGGTCACGAAGATGTGCTTGGTCACGGGCTTCCAGACTACTCGCGGTCGTACGGCGGGACGACCGCGGTCGCCGAGGGTCCGATGCCGTAGGAACCGAACTGGCCCTCACCGGCGTCGGCGAGCGCGAACACGGCGGCGACGTTGCCGACGAAGGAAGCCAGGTTGTCCACGGTGGAGACCCGCCCTCGGATGTCGTCGCGCTCCACCAGCGGCGCCAGAAACGGCGAGATCCCGGTTTCGGTCGGTGGACGGGGCCCGGTCGCGGCGACCTGCGCGACGCTGCCGAGCCGCCCCATGGCCGCGATCAGCGGCACCAGCACGGTGCTGTTCACCGGGTCGGCTTCGGTGCCCGACACGACGATGTAGCGGTAGCCGTTGTCGGGTGCCAGCTCGGGCGCCTCCAGAACCGGCGCGTCGCTGGAACCGGCCGCGGCGGGGCGGAACCCGAGGTAGCCGTTCTGCCGCAGGGTCGTGACGATCTCGGGTTGCGCGGGAGCGATGAAGTCGTCCGGTTCGGTGTTCGGGTCCCCCGGAACCGTGGTGGTGGTCGTGGCCCCGACCCCGCGCAGGGTGGCACCGGGCAGGGCCGCGTGGGCCAGCGCGATCGCGAGCTGCCGGTTGACCGCGGCCTGCACGTCGACCCCCTGGGGCAGCTCGAGCAGCTCACGCAGGTTCTCGATGTCGGAGTCTTCCAGGACCAGCCGGTCGTCGACCACCAGGGTGCCGTCGAGTGCCGCGCCGGCGTCGCCCAGCGCGGTGACGAGCTGGGTCAGCGCATCCTGATCGGCGGACTCGGAGGCGATGATGAGCACCGGCACGCTCTCCAGCGACCCCTCGATCGCCGAGGGCAACACGTCCTTGGTCAGCGCGGCGTCGACCTGCGCGTCGGTCTCGGTGAGGGTGGCCAGCTCGTCGGTGAGCTCGTCGTTGGTCTCGTGCACCGCCGCGCTGCGGGCCTCGGCGCGCTCCAAGTTGGCTTCGAGGCCGTCCACGGTTGCCTTGGACACCACCGTGGTCCCCATGAGGATCCCGATGAGCAACGCCAGGAAGACCGCGGTCAGGCTGACGATGTGGTAGCGGAAATTGATCACGTGGGCTCCCGTCCTTCGATCATCGCCAGGCCAGCCAGACGCTCCGCACGAACAACCGGACCGGTTCGCTCATGAGCCCGACGATGACCAGCGCGCTCAGCGCGCTGAGGACCAGGAGCACCAGATCCAGGGTGCGGACCGTGGAGTGGTACAGGCGCGACACCCCGCGGGCGTCCACCAGGCGGGACCCCACCTTCATGCGCACCAGGACCGTGGAGGCCATGCCGTTGCGACCCTTGTCGAGAAAGTCGATCATCGAGGTGTGGGAGCCCACCGCCACGATGAGTTCGGCACCCCGCTCGAAGGCCAGCAGCATCGCGATGTCCTCGCTGGTGCCCGCCGCGTGGAAGACCTCGTGGTCCAGGCCCAACTCGTCGAGGCGTTCGGATCCGGGAGCGTCACCGCTGAGGTAGCCGTGGACCACGAGCACCGCGCCACTGCGAAGGGCCTTCTCCGAGACCGAGTCGAAGTCGCCGATGATCACGTCCGGAACGCAGCCGTACTCCAACAGCGCGTCCGCACCGCCGTCGACCCCGATGAGCACCGGGTCGATGTCGCGGAGGTAGCCGGTGCGTTTGAGCAGCGCCAGGTCCTCCTTGTAGTCGGCGCCCCGCACCACGATCAGCGCGTGCCGGCCCGCGAAGGACACGGGAATCTCGGGCAGGTCCGGCTCGTCGAGGAGCAGGTGCTTCTCCTGGCGCAGATACGAGATCGTGTTCTCCGCGAAGCGTTCGAGCTCTGACCCCATCGACTTGCGCAACGCCTCCAGGCGCCGCTCGATCGACTCGACCGACATCGTCACGCCGGTGGCAAGCGTGCGGTCGTTCCGACGGATCTCGTCGCCGTCGATCTCGATGACGTCGCCTTCGCGCACCCGGACGAACAGCTCCGGATCCACCTCGTCCACCAGGGTGACTCCGGCGCGGGTCAGCACCAGGGGGCCCTGGTTCGGATACCGGCCGGTCATCGACTCGGCGACGTTGATCACCGCGCACACGCCCCGGGCGACCAGCGACTCTGCGGCCACCAGGTCGATGTCGGCGTGGTCGATGAGCGCGATGTCGCCGGGCTGTAGCCGTCCGGCGAGGTCCTTGGTTCGCTTGTCGAGGCGGACGACCCCCACGATCGTGGAGCTGGGTGCCGACTGGTCGGTCACGTCCCGGCGCTCCCCCCGGCGGCGGCCAGCAGCTCCCGGGCGTGGGCACGTGCCGAGTCGCTGGTGGGCCGACCACTCAACATGCGGGACAGTTCTACCACCCGGGCCTCGTCGGTGAGCCGGCTCGCCACGGTGTGGGTGGTGCCGTCGGTGACGGTCTTGGTGACGCCGACCTGATGATCGGCGGCCGCGGCGACCTGGGCCAGATGGGTGACCACCAGGACCTGGCGGGTCCGCCCCAGGCGACGCAGCGCCGCGCCCACCGCGGTGGCGGCGCCGCCTCCGATGCCGGCGTCGACCTCGTCGAAGACCACCGTGTCCTGGTCGGCGGTGGCCACCAGCCGCAGGGCCAGCATGGCCCGGGCAAGTTCGCCTCCCGACGCGGCCTTGGCCAGTGGCGCGGGAGGGATGCCCGGGTTCGCTCCGAAGAGCATCGTCACGTCGTCGCCGGGGTCCTCCTCGCCCGCCGACACCTCGAATGACGCCGCGCCCATGGCGAGGTCCCGGAGTTCGGACTGCACCGCCCGGGACAGTTCCGGCGCCGCGGCGCGGCGAACCTCGGCGACCTCGGTGGCCGCCGCAGCGACCTCGGCCCGGTGCCCGGCGAGTTGCTCCGCCAGCTCGGCGGCACGCCCCTCGGCGTTCTCCAGGTCGGCCAGCCGTTCGGCGAGGCGCTGGTGTTCGGCGATGACCCCGGCGAGGGTGCCGTCGCCGTGACGTCGCCGCAGGGTCGCGAGCAGTTGGCGTCGTTCGGTGACCGCCTCGAGGCGTTGGGGGTCCTCGGCGATGGACTCGGCGCGCCGGCGAAGTTCGGCGGCGGCATCCTGGACCTCCGCGGCCAACCCGGCCAGCCGGCGGTGGGCGTCGGTGAAGGCCGATGAGGCGCCGAGTGCCGCCACGGCGATCCCGAGCGCGTCGACCGCCCCGGACTCGTCCGTCAGGGCCGCCAGAGCCTCGGAGGCCCGGGTCCGGTCGGCGGCGACGTCGCCCAGCGCGGCCTGTTCGGCAGCGAGGCGGTCGTCCTCGTCCGCGTCGACGATCCCGGCAGCCTCCAGGTCGGTGAGCTGGAACCGGAGCAGGTCGATCTCACGCTCCCGGGACGCCTCGTCGCCGCCCAACGCGGCGAGTTCCGCCTCGAGGGCTCGCACCCGGGCCCGGGCCTCGGCAAGGCGGGTCAGGTCGGTGCCGGCGTAGCGGTCCAGCGCGGCGCGTTGGCCGCCGACCCCCAGGAGGGAGTGCTGGGCGTGCTGGGCGTAGATCTCCACGTGCCGCGCCGTGACCTCGGCGAGTTCCCGGGCCGTGGCCATGCGCCCATCCACGTAGGCACGGGACCTTCCGCCCGCCGGCACCACCCGCCGGACCACGAGCTCGTCGTCGCCGTCGACGAACCGGCCCTCGACCACCGCCTCGGGGGCGCCGGGGCGGACCACGCCCGGGTCGGCGCGGCCGCCGGTGAGCAGCCCGATCGCGTCGACGATGAGGGTCTTGCCCGCGCCGGTCTCGCCCGTCACCGCGGTCATGTGCTCGTCCAGGATCAGACGCAGTTCGGTGATCACCCCCAGGTTCCACACGGCCAGCTCGGCAAGCATCGGCTTCTCCGCCTCACCGGTCGTTGAGACCGAACTTGGACTTGAGGACCCGATGGAAATCGGAGCCGTCGAAGCGCACCAGTCGGGCCCGGTTGGGCGATCCGGTACACACCACCGCGTCGCCCTCGTTCATGTCTGCGATCACCTGGCCGTCGACCAGCAGCATGCCCGGACGCGGCCCGACCAGCTCGAGGCGGATCACGGTGTCGGGGCCCAGCACCAGGGCCCGGTCGAAGAGCATGTGGGGCGACACCGGAGTCACGATCAGGGCGCGGTGGCTGGGAGCCACGATGGGTCCCCGGGCACTGAAGGAGTAGGCGGTGGACCCGGTGGGAGTCGCCACGATGAGCCCGTCGGCGGCGTAGGTGGTGAAGAACTCGCCGTCGAGAGACACCGCGATCCGCACGGTGTGACCCATCGGGGTCTTCTCCAACACGATCTCGTTGAGCGCGTCGGCGGTGAGCGCCTCCTCACCCGGGGCGGCCTCCGCGGGATCCAGGCGCACGGTGGCCAGCATGCGCTCCTCGATCTGGAACTCACCGGCGAAGTACCGGGTGAGTGCCTCGGTCAGTTCGGCGGGTTCGATCGCGCTCAGATAGCCGAGCTGTCCCACGTTCACACCCAGGATCGGCACGTCGTGGGCGCCCAGCAGGCTGGCGGTGCGCAGCATCGTCCCGTCGCCTCCGAAGCTGATCGCCAGGTCCAGACCTTCGGCGAAATCCGCGTCGATCACTCCCAGGTGGTCCCATCCGAGCCGCTCGGCCTCGGAGGCGACCATGCGCACCCGGTGCCCGTTGGCTTCGGCCCAGTCGACGGCTTCTTCGGCCAACGTGCCGGCGAGCCGCCGTTCCGGATGCAGCACGATCCCGATGACGGCCATGTCAGCGGGCTCCACCGTCGCTGGCGGGAACACGCAGGTGCACGAAGAACTCGACGTTGCCCGACGCCCCGCGAACCGGAGAAACCATGTCCCCCATCATGCCTGTTCCGGCCTCGCCGAACGCACCGACGACACGGTCCACGGCCCGGCGCCAGATGGCCGGGTCGGTGATCACCCCGGCGCCCTGATCGGCTTCGCGACGGGTGGCCTCGAACTGCGGCTTGACCAGCACCACCAGGTCGGCGCCGGGGCCGGCCAGCGTGACCAGATGCGCCGCCAGGGACGCGACCGAGATGAACGACACGTCCACGGTGACCAGATCGGTCGCCTCGGGCAGATCGGCACGGGTCACCGAACGCACGTCGGTCTGTTCCCGCACCTCGACACGGTCATCGGCGCGCAGGTGCTCGTGGAGCTGGTTGGTGCCCACGTCGAGAGCCACGACCCGGGCCGCGCCATGGGCGAGCAGGCAGTCGGTGAAGCCTCCGGTGGAGGACCCCACGTCCAGCGCCGTCCGACCCGCGGGGTCGACGTCGAAGTGCGCGAGGGCCGCTTCGAGCTTGTGGCCGGCACGGGAGACGTACCGGGGCGGCGGATCCAGCAGCCGGATCGGTTCGGCCGGGGAAACCTGACGGTTGGCCTTGTGGACCGCGGCGCCCGCGACCAGGACCCGGTGGGCCGCGATGAGGTCGCGTGCCTCGGCGTCG
>CAYVAS010000033.1:0-26991 GCA_964449375.1 uncultured Iamiaceae bacterium
CGGCTACGGTCTGACACACCGTCAGAACCTTGTCACGAAGAGACCACGCATGGGCATCACCGCCACCACCGACGACCGCGGCATCGCCGAGGTCGTGATGAACAACCCACCGGTCAACGCCCTGGACGTTGCCGGATGGTTCGAACTCGCCGACACCCTCACCGCGCTGGGCGCAGATCCGGCCACCCGGACCGTGATCCTGCGGGCCGAGGGACGGGGCTTCAACGCCGGGGTCGACATCAAGGAGATGCAGGCCACCGACGGCCACGAGGCCCTCGTTGGCGCCAACCGTGGCTGTTTCGCCGCCTTCGAGGCCGTCTACGACTGTCCGGTGCCGGTCATCGCCGCGGTCCACGGGTTCTGCCTGGGCGGAGGAATCGGCCTGGTCGGCAACGCTGACATCGTCATTGCGTCATCCGACGCCACCTTCGGGCTCCCCGAGGTCGACCGGGGCGCGCTCGGAGCGGCCACCCACCTGGCCCGGCTGGTGCCCCAGCACAAGGCGCGGGCGATGGTCTACACCGCGGCCACGGTCACCGCGCACGAACTGGCCGGCTACGGATCGGTCCTGCGGGTCGTCCGCCCCGAGGAACTGCGCGACGCGGCGCTCGAGGTGGCCACGGTCATCGCCCAGAAGAGTCCCCGGGTGATCCGTGCCGCCAAGGAATCGCTCAACGGGATCGACCTGTGGGACGTCAAACGGTCCTACCGCTACGAACAGAGCTTCACCTTCGAGATGAACCTGCTCGGCGTGGGCGACGAAGCCCGCGAGGCCTTCGTCGCCACCGGCGGCACGGCGGACTACCAGCAGCGGAAGCCATGACCCGCGACAAACGCTGCAGCCCCGACGAGGCCGTCGCCCGGCTCGAATCGGGCATGACCATCGGGATCGGCGGCTGGGGCGCCCGCCGCAAACCCATGGCATTGATCCGGGCGATCCTGCGCTCGGACCTCACCGACCTGCGCATCGCCAGCTTCGGCGGACCCGACGTGGGCATGCTGTGTGCCGCCGGCAAGGTGTCCGAGGTGCTCTTCGCGTTCGTGTCGCTCGACGCGATTCCGCTGGAACCGCACTTCCGGGCCGCCCGCCAGAGCGGCGCGGTCGCGGCCGAGGAGTACGACGAAGGCCAGTTCCTCCTGGGATTGCAGGCCGCCGCCTGGAACCTGCCGTTCCTGCCGACCCGGGCCGGGCTGGGATCCGACGTTGCCGCCCACAACCGGCGTCTGGCCACGGTCACCTCACCGTTTCCGTCCCCGGGCGGGGGCGACCCCGAAGAGTTGATCGCGGTGCCCGCCCTGGAACTCGACGCCGCGCTGGTCCACGTCAACCTCGCCGATGCCCGCGGCAACGCCGCCTTCACCGGCCCCGACCCCTACTTCGACGACCTGATGCTCGAAGCGGCGGCCGACGGTGCCCGGATCGTGTCCACCGAGCGGATCGTGCCCACCGCCGACCTGCGCCCCGAGGCCGGATGCGAGCACCGGTTGCGGATCAACCGGATGATGGTCGACGGCGTCGTCGAGGCGCCCAACGGCGCGCATCCGACCTCGTGCGATCCGGACTATCCCACCGACACCGACGCGGTGGCCGCCTACGCGGCGAGCGCGCGGTCGCCCGAGGACTGGGCGGCCTACCGCGACGAATGGCTGGGCCTGGCCGACGAAGCCGCGTACCAGGCGAAAATCGGCCCCGACCGGGAGGACCGACCGTGACCCGCAGCGATGTCCGGCGGGCCGACGTGTGCGCGGTCGCCCTGGCCGAGATCTTCCGCGGCGACGGCGAGATCCTGGCCAACCCCATCGGCGTGACCCCGATGATCGGCGGGCGCCTGGCCAGGGCAACGTTCGAACCGGACCTGATGATGACCGACTCGGAGGCGACCCTCATCGCGGACGACCCCGCGTACGGGTGGGACGAATCCAAGGTCGTGGAGACCTGGAACCCGTACCGGCGGATGTTCGATGTGGTCTGGAGCGCCCGGCGCCACGTGGTGATGACCCCGGTCCAGATCGACCGCTACGCCAACATGAACTTCACCGCGATCGGCGGCGACGCCGACCGGCCCAAGGTGCAACTGCTCGGGTTCCGGGGTGGACCGGGCAACACGATCAGCCACACCACCAGCTACTGGGTGCCACGCCACTCGGCCAAGACCTTCGTCGAGCAGGTCGACGTGGTCTCCGGCGTGGGTCACGACCGGGCGGCCGCCCTGAACCCGGCGTCGGCGAGGTTCCACGAGATCCGCCGGGTCGTCACCGACCTGTGCGTGCTCGATTTCGCCACCGAGGACCGCCGGATGCGCCTGGCCTCGGTCCACCCCGAGGTCACCGTGGGTGACGTGATCGAAGCCACCGGATTCGACCTGGTGCTTCCCGACCCGGTGCCGGTGACCCGGCTGCCCACCGACGACGAGCTGGCGATCCTGGATGAGGTGATCGACCCCGAGGGGCGGCGGTTCGCCGAAGTGCCCGACCCCTGACCCCTCAGACGACCGCGAGCCGGGACAACAGATCTGCCTTGGATTCCTCGAAGGTCTCCTCGTCGATCTGTTCGTTCTCGTAGTCCTCGTGGAGGATGCGCAGCTTCTCGATGAGGACCTCCTGGGTCTCGGCGCTGACGACCTCGACTTCGGGCTCCTCCCGCGGCTCCTCGCTCTTGGCGAGGCGCTTCTCGATCTTGGCGGCCTTCCGTGCCTTCTTGTTGCGATCCCGTTCGTTCTTCGCGAACGTGCTCCGAGAATTGCCCATGGTCGACCTCCTGGAAAGCGGGTCAGGTGTGTCCCTGCGCGGAGAACTGCCGCGGGTGGGCCTCACCTGACGAACACGAATCGGCAGGCCGCTTTGCGAGCGGCGCCTGATTCCTGGACTTCCGATCCTATCGGATCGGGCCGCGAAATCGGCGGTCCTGACCCGGTCGACCGGGGCGTGACATCAGGCCCAGGCCACGCGCACCGGGGTCCAGCCCCGGTCGGGAACCTCCACGGTGAGGTGCCAGATGCCGGAGGCGGCGTCGTGGTCGAGGTGTCCCGACGAGACCGTCGGGGTGTCCGCGGCCCAGCCGGTGACGGTCACGGTCTCGCCCGCGCCCAGCACCACCAGATGGACCGTGCCCGGATCGTCCGGGACGGTGGCGATTCGGATGCGGGCGTCACCGGCGGTCGCGAACTTGGTGGTGTCGCCGATGACCGCGCCCGCGCCCTCCAGCACCGGCGCGAGCACGAAGTGGGCCCAGTCCTCCCGCTCCAGGGTCACCGCGAAGGTCGCATCCGCCTCCAGGCGCATGGCGGTGCGCGTGCGCCAGTCCCAGCAGATCACCGGCCCGTCCGGCGCTGTCTCTCCCAGACCGTCGAGGCGGACCTCGCCGGTGATGGCGTCGTCGGTGGGGGTGGCGTGCAGCACCGTGAGATAGCCGGTGCGGCCCGCCGGATGGTCCGAGTGGGTCTCGGCGATCAGCAACTCGGGGTCGAAGGCCGGATTGGCCACCAGAGAGGCCGTGGTCGACGCGATCGGCACGTCCGGTTTGATCAGGATTCCGTCGGCGCGGCAGGTGGCGGCCACCAAGTCGGTGGCACACCGGCCGACCCGGTCGCCCAGCCCCACCGGACCGGTCGACATCGCCGACAGCAGTGCCTCGGGAGCGCCGGTGTCGCCGGCGACGTCGGGGTCGGTCCGGAACACGTCCTTGTAGGGCATCAGTCCCAGCGCCCGGGCCAGGGTGTTGGTGGTGCAGAACCACGCCCAGAGCTGGCCGGGGGTGGCGATGTAGCCGTGGTCGCCGCTGGTGCGCACCGACGTGACCTGACTCAAGGTCGTCGTCTGGGCGAAGTCGGCCGGGGTGGCCATGCACCACTGCAGGGTGATGCCTCGCTCCCGGGCGGCGGCGTCGATGCCCTCCTGCCAGGCACGGGCCCGACCCGGGCGGCGCCGCAGGTCACGCACCCCGTGGAAGACCTCGACCATCCAATCGTGTTCGAAGGTCGCCACCCCCCAGGTCACGCACTGGTCCAGCCACCGTTCGTAGCCCTCGGAGGTGGCGGGCACCGCGAGACCCGTGTCGTCGTCTTTGAACACCGGCACCTGTTCCGCGATCGGCGCGGACTCCGACAGGTGACGGATGTGGGCGACCAGGGGCGGGTCGCCCAGCCGCTCACGCAGCGGCGCGATGCCCTCCGCGAGCACGTCCTCGCGGGGTTCCCAGGCGACCATCGGGGCGGGGGGCACCACCCACTCGTCGGTGTCGAAGGGTCGCAGTTCGGTGTGGGGGTAGAACCACGAGTCGAGCTGGACCGCGCCCAGGGCGACATCGCGGTCGCGCAGGTCGTCCACGGCGGCGACGATCGACCCGGCCACGTCGTGGCCCGGTTCGGTGCGGTACCAGTAGGCGGCTCCGTTGTCGGTCCAGTACGAGGGGCGGCGGGCAAGCTCGTCGGCCCAACGACCCGGACGCACCGTGCCAGCCCTTTCGGTCAGCAACCGACCCCAGGCGTCGAGGCCGGAACGGAGGTCGGGCGCGGCGAAGAAACCCAGTTCGGTCACGAAGCCGGCGGGCACCTCGTCGAGGTCGCCGTGCCAGCCACACCGCAACGTGCCCTGGTTCAGGCCGATGGTCTGTTCGTGGAAGGCGTTCAGGGGCGCCACCACCAGCGCGGGACCCGCCGCGACCTGCACGCCCAGCGGCCAGCCGGTCGGCGGTCGGTGGGGGAGCAGGAAGAACCCGTCGAGGGAGCCGTCCACGGTGGCGGGCAGGCCGAACTCGCAGTGCTGGAACACCAACCCGGTGAGCGTCGCCGGGTCCGTGTCGGACGATCGGTCCGCCGGCGAGAACGACGCCCAGACCATCGAGGGGTCCTCGAAGGCTCCCGTGGCCAACCCGTCGAGGTCACGGGTGGCCTCGGCCCGCAGCACCGCCAGACCGCGGTCCGGGTGGATCCGCACCGAGCGCCGGACCGGCCCGTCGGCGACGACCACCTCCGAGCCCGGTCCCAGATCGTCGACGATCGATCGGGGAGCGGCCGGCGGGTCGGCGACGGTCGTGCCGGGGTCTCCACGGCCCAGAAGGTCGGCCCGGGCGGTGGCGAAGCGGACCGAGCCGTCGTCCGCGATGTCGAGGAACAGCCCCTCGGCGAGGTCGAGTCTCATGGGCTGAGACGGTAGAGGACTTCACCGGCGTCGGGGACGACCAGCCAGTCGGGATCTGCGATGTGGGCCTCGACGTCGATGTCGGCGGGATCGGCCCAGTCCAGGTTCACCGCCCGGGTCCGCGCCGCGGAGATCCGCGAGGCCAGGGTGACGCTCACCCGGGCCGTCTCACCGGTGACCGGATCCCAGGTGCCCGTCCCGCGCAGGTGCGTGGAATGGGCGAGCTCTCCCCAGGGGCGGTCGGCGAACCGCTCCCACTGGCCGGTGAAGTAGTCGATGGTGTGGTAGCCGAGCTCCTCGACGCCGGGGTGGGCCGGCGCGAAGTCGGTCAGGTGCGGTGCATACAGCACCACCCGCCCGCCGTCGGCGACCACCGGTTCGACCTTGTAGAAGCCCTTGGCCGCGGTCCACAGATCCTCGTAACGCGGTGGGATGATCGACAGCACGTTGGGAACTGGAGCGTCCAGGTACCGCACGTGGGTGACCGCGGCGATCTCGGCCGCCTCGGCCCAGGCGACCACCGGCGGTCCGATCGCCGCGGCGTGCAGGCCGTCGCCGGGTGCGGTGACCACGCACAGGGCCCGGGTGTCGGCGGGCACCAGCGATGCGGCCTCGTCGATGAGCGCGCGTACCGGGGTGACCCCGGGCGTGCCGATGATCGCCGCGGAGGAGATCAGCGCGCCCAGCCAGTGGGTCACGTCGATCATCTCGGGCGCGGACAGCCCGGGGAACAGGTACTTGTTACCCCCGGAGAACCCGACGACCTCGTGGGGGAGCACCGGACCGACGATCACCACCAGGTCCGCGTCGAGCACGGCGCGGTTGATGCGCACGGGCACCTCGACCGCAAGACGCCCCTGGGAGAGCTGCGCGACGCGTCCCGCGGGAATCGTGCCCAGCGTGGCGAAGGTGGCCGGGTCGGCCCAGTCGTGGTTGCGCACGACCAGGCCGGGGTGGCGCGCGTCGATGCGACCCGGAGCGGCGCCGACCAGCTCGGCCACCGAAGCATCGTCCATCGGCGGATGGGTGCCCAGCGCGATGATCGCTTCGGTGTGGGCGGGCCGGCCCGCCAGTGCGGCCAGCACCGCGTCCAGCAGCAGCGGCACCGGGCAGTGGCGGGTGCCGTCGGGGATCACCAGACACACCCGGGCGCCGTCGAGGTCGAGGGGACCCAGTTCCGAGGCGACCAGGTCACGGACCTCGCCGGGACGGACCAGACCGGTCGCGGCGCCGATGCGGCTCAACGGGGCGGGGCCGGGTCGGCCGGCGCGCGACACCGGCGTGCAGAAGCGGTCACACTGGAAGTGTGCCACCCCTCGAACTGCATCCGGACCGGTACCTGCCCGCGGACCGGGCCACCCGTGACACCGCACGGCGCATCCTCGCCGCGACCGCCGAGCGTCCCATCGTGTCGCCCCACGGTCACGTCGAGGCCCGATTGTTCGTCGACGACGTCGCCTTCGCCGACCCCACGGCGTTGCTGATCACCCCGGACCACTACGTGACCCGCCTGCTGCACGCCCACGGGGTCGACCTGGCCACCCTCGGCGTGGGCACCGACCCGCTGGACGAGGCCGGGTCCCGACGGGCGTTCGCCGAGCTGTGCCGCCGCTGGGACGCGCTCGCCGGCACGGCGGTGCGCGACTGGTTGCACGCCCAGTTCGTCGATCTGTTCGGCGTGAGGCGGACCCCGTCGGCGGAGACCTCGGACCAGATCTGGGACACCATCGCCGAAGCCCTCGCCTCGGACGGTTTCCGGCCCCGGGCGTTGTGGGACCGCTTCGGTCTGGAGGTGCTGGCCACCACCGACGATCCCGCCAGTGATCTCGCCGCGCACCGGATCCTGGCCGAGGACCCCGACTGGCAGGGCCGGGTCGTGCCCACGTTCCGTCCCGACGCCTACCTGGAACCGACCCGGCCCGACTGGACCAGGCGGGTCGCGGCGCTGGGCGCGGCCGCCGACATCGACACCTCGAGCTACCCCGGTTTCCTGGCCGCGTTGGAGTCCCGACGACGCTTCTTCATCGCGCACGGCGCGACCGCCACCGACCACAGCCACGCCGACGTGCAGACCGTGCTGTTGACCAACACCGAGGCCATGCGGATCTTCGACCTGGCCCGCATCGGTCGGGCGACCGACGCCGAGACCCTGGCGCTGCGACGGCACCTGCTGGGCGAGATGGCCCGGATGTCGTGCGACGACGGCCTGGTGATGATGCTGCACCCCGGGGTGATCCGCAACCACCACCGGCCCACGCTGGACCGTTTCGGCCCCGACACCGGCCACGACCTGCCCCGTCGGATCGACTTCGCCGAGCCGCTCCAGCCGCTCCTGGAGCGCTACGGCACCCACCCCGGTTTCCATCTGGTGCTGTTCACCCTGGACGAGACCGCATGGTCCCGGGACCTGGCCCCCCTGGCCGGGTTCTACCCCTCGGTGTACGTGGGAGCGCCCTGGTGGTTCCTGGACGCCCCCGGGGCCATGGACCGGTTCTGGACGACGGTCGTGGACCAGATCGGCTTCGCCCGGATCTCGGGTTTCATCGACGACACCCGGGCGTTCCTGTCGATCCCGACCCGCCACAACCTGTCCCGCCGGATCGAAGCCGGCGTGCTGGCCCGGCTGGTGCAGACCCACCGCATCGCCGAGGACGAGGCGGTCGCGATCGCCCTCCGGCTGGTGGGCGACCAGCCCCGGCACGTGTTCAAACTGTGACGCCACGGCGACTGGAGCGTCGCGCGCGACCCGAATGGATGGCGCCACCACCGAGGATCGTGCACCTGGGCCTCGGCGGATTCTTCCGGGCCCACACGGCCTGGTACACCGCCCACGCCGCCGACGCGGAGGGCTGGGGCATCGTGGCCTTCACCGGCCAGAGCCGGGACCTGGTGGACCGGCTCGCCGCCCAGGAGGGCCTCTACACGCTCACCACCCGGCACCCTGGCGGCGACACCGTCGAGGTCGTGCCCAGTGTGGTGGCGGTCCACCCGGGCACCGACACCGGCGCCTGGCGCCGGGCGGTTGCCGCCGCCTCGACCACGGTGGTGACCGTGACCGCCACCGAGGCCGCGTACACCCGGGGTCCCGGGTCGGTCGCGACCCGTCTGGTCGACGCCCTTCAGGCCCGCCGCGCCGCGGACGCCGGCCCGCTCACGGTCGTGCCCGGCGACAACCTGGCCGACAACGGCCGGGTGCTCACCGAGGCGGTGCGCGCCGCAGTCGACCGGCGGGGCGGCTCCGGCGCAGCGCGGGGACTGGGAGAGTGGATCGCCGAATCCGTGGCGGTGGTGGACACCGTCGTGGACCGGATCACGCCCCGGCCCACCGCGGCCGACGTGGCCGCGGCCCGATCCGGCGGCTACGCGGATGCCGCGCCGGTGGTCACCGAGCCCTTCAGCGAATGGATCATCGCCGGCACCTTCGCGGCGGCGCACCCCGACTGGGCCTCGGCCGGCGCCCGGCACGTCGACGACGTCACTCCCTTCGCCCGGCGCAAGCTGCACCTGCTCAACGGCGCCCACAGCCTGCTCGCCTACGGCGGCCTGCTGCGAGGTCACCGCGAGGTGGCCGAGGCGCTCGCCGACGACGCGCTCGCCGCGGCGGTCGCGGCCTGGTGGGACGAAGCCGCCGAGTTCGTCGGCGGTGCCCGGGAGGACCGGGCCGCGTACCGCGACGCGCTGGTCAGAAGGTTCGCGAACCCCCGCATGCACCATGCGTTGGCCCAGATCGCGATCGACGGGTCGGCCAAGCTGCCCGTCCGGGTCGTGCCGGTCGCCCGGGCCGAGCTCGCCGCGGGCCGTCGGGCGGAAGCGTCGGCCACGATCCTGGGCGCCTGGATCGCCTTCGTGCGCCGGGTCGGTGCCGATCTCGCCGACGCCCGTCGCGCCGACGTCCTGGAAGCCGCCTCCGCGCCCTCCGGTGACCTGCCGCGCCGGCTGCTCGCCCTCCTCGACCCCGAACTCGCCGACCACGACGACTTCGTGGCACAGGTCGCCGACCTGGCCACCGCCTGGGGCGATTCCCGTAAGCTCTCGGGCGATGTCTGACGACCCATCAGATTCGGCGGGCGAGCGGGAGGCGGTGCCCCCGGCGTTGCGGACGCGGTTCGCCGAACTGGTCGGGATCCGGTATCCGATCGTGCAGACCGGCATGGGGTGGGTGTCGGGCGCCGGACTCACCGCGGCGACCAGCGCGGCCGGCGGATTCGGGATCCTCGCCGCGGTCACCATGACCCACCAGGAGATGGTCGAGGCGATCCGCCGGGTGCGCGCGGTGACCGACGCGCCCTTCGGGGTCAACTTCCGCCCCGACCAGCCCGACCTCGACGCCCGCATCGCCGCGGTCACCCGGGCCGGCGTGAAGCTGATCAGCTTCGCCGGCGCGCCGACCAGGGACACGGTCGCCCGGTTGCACGACGCCGGGGCGCTCGTGATGCCCACGGTCGGTGCCCGTCGCCACGCCGTCAAGATGCTCGAGATCGGCGTCGACGCCGTGATCGCCCAGGGTGGCGAGGGGGGCGGCCACACCGGCGTGGTGCCCACGTCACTGCTGCTGCCCGAGGTCGTCGACGCCGTCGGGGCCGAGATCCCCGTGCTGGGCGCGGGTGGGTTCCACTCGGGAGCGGGGCTGGTCGCCGCGCTGGCCTGGGGTGCCGACGGCATCGCGATGGGCACCCGGTTCCTGCTCACGGTCGAGTCCCGGGTACCCGACGCGGTCAAGGCCCGCTATCTGGCCACGCCGGTCACCGGCACGGTGGTGACCCGGGCACTGGACGGCGCACCCCAACGGGTGATCCGCACCGAACTGGTCGACGAACTGGAGCGGGCCTCCACGGTCACCAAGCTGCCCCGGGCGCTGCGCAACGCCCTGGCCTTTCGCAGACAGACGGGCACATCGCTGACGGATCTGGTGAAGGAGGGCCTCGCGATGCGCAGGTCCCAAGATCTTTCCTGGTCCCAGCTCGCCATGGCGGCGAACGCGCCGATGTGGATCAAGGCGGCGCTGGTGGACGGCGACCCTGAGGTCGGGGTGCTGCCCACGGGCCAGAACGTCGGGGTCATCGACGAGGTCCCGACCGTGGCCGACCTGCTCGCCGCGATCGTCGACGACGCGACCGCCACCCTGGACCGGCTCGGAGCCCGTTGAGGTGGACCTGACCTGGAGCGACACCGAGGTGGCCTTCCGTGACGAGGCGCGCGCCTGGCTGACCGAGCACCTGGCCGCCTGGCAGGCCGACCACGGTGGGGCCGACGCGATCGGATCCGGTGACACCCGCGCCGGGTTCGCGGTCCACCTCGACTGGGAGCGGCGCCTGTTCGAGCACCGCTGGGCGGTGGTGTCCTGGCCCGAGGCCTACGGCGGCCGGGAGGCCAGCCTGTGGGAGTGGCTGCTGTTCGAACAGGAGTATTACGCGCACGGTTGCCCGCCGCGGGTCACCCAGAACGGGATCTTTCTGCTGGCCCCCTCGCTGTTCGCCTTCGGCACCGACGCCCAACGTGACCACATCCTGCCCCGCATGGCCGCCGGGCTCGACACCTGGTGCCAGGGCTGGTCCGAACCGAACGCCGGCTCGGACCTGGCCTCACTCACCACCCGGGCCACGCGCGTTCCGGGCGGCTGGGTGCTGAACGGTCAGAAGACCTGGACCACCCGGGGCGCGTTCTCCACGCACCTGTTCGGCCTGTTCCGCACCGACCCCGACGCCCAGCGCCACCGCGGCCTCACCTACCTGCTCGTGCCCCTGGAAACCCCCGGCATCACCGTGCGCGGGTTCGGTCGACTCGAAGGAGACGAAGGCTTCGCCGAGGTGTTCTTCGAGGACGCCTTCCTGGCCGACGACGCCGTGGACGGCGGCGTGACCCTGGGCGAGGTCGGCCAGGGCTGGAGCGTGGCGATGTCGACCACGGCGTCGGAACGGGGCCTCACCCTGCGCTCGCCGGGACGGTTCCTCGCCACGGCCCAACGGCTCGTCGACGCCTGGCGGGCGCTGCCCGAGGAGGTCCGCGACCGACGGGCCGCGCTCGGTGAGCGGATCACCGACGCCTGGATGCGCGCCGAGGCCTACCAGCTCCAGACGCTGCAGACCGTGACCAGCACCGTGGAGGGGCGCCCGGCGGGCGCCGAGGCGTCGCTGGTGAAGCTGTGGTGGTCCGAACTCGACGTGGAGTTGCACGAGTGCGCCCGGGAACTGCTCGGCGTGGAGGCGCTGGTGGACGGCCCCTGGGCCCGGGGCCACCAGTTCTCCCTGTCCGGGCCGATCTACGCCGGCACCAACGAGGTCCAGCGAAACGTGGTGGCCGAGCGGGTGCTCGGCCTGCCGAGGCGCTGAGGAGGACCATGAGGTTCGCGTTCACCGACGACCACCTCGCGTTGCGCGACGCGGTGCGGGGGCTGTTGGCCGCCGAGTGCCCTCCCGAGGTCGTCCGGGCCGCCTGGCCCGCCCCCGGCCCGGACGGCCAGGGACCCGGCGCGGGTGCGCGGTCCGACCCGGAGCGGGTGCAGCAGCTGTGGCAGCACCTCGCCGACATGGGGGTGTTGGGTCTGCTGGTGCCCACCGAAGTCGGTGGCATGGGCTTCGACGAGGTCGCCGCGGCCGTGGTGCTGGCCGAGACCGGCCATGCGGCGGTGCCCCTTCCCGTGGTCGAGGCCATGTGCGTGGTGGCTCCCGCCCTCGGTGACCCCGCGCCCGACCTGGCCCGGGTGGGCTGGGGCGCCGCCCCGGTCGACGGCGAGCCGGTGGACGGCGCGCTGGCCCGGTTCGGCTCCGACGTCGAGGCCGACGCCGTCGCCTTCGAACGCGCCGCGGTGGGCACGGCCGCCCAGCTCGTCGGTCTTGCACGGCGGATGCTGGAGATGACCGTGGCCTACGTGACCGAGCGACACCAGTTCGGCGTGCCGGTGGGGTCGTTCCAGGCGGTCAAGCACCATCTGGCCGACGCGCGTCTGGCGCTGGAGTTCGCAGAACCGGCGGTGTGGCGAGCCGCGTGGTCGTTGCGGGAGGGCCGACCCAGCGCCGCCCGGGACGTGTCGATGGCCAAGGTGCTGGCCGGCGAGGCCGCCCAGCTCACCGGCCGCAAAGCGCTGCAGTGCCACGGGGGGATCGGCTACACCGTCGAATACGACCTGCACCTGTACCTCAAGCGTGCCTGGGCGCTGACCCCGCTGTGGGGCGACACCGCCTGGCACCGCCGCCGGGTGGCCGCCGCGATCGGCGTGTGAGATCTCCGCCCCGGCGCGGCCCCGGTGTCCGTACCGGAGAGCGGGACGCGAACTGCGATAATCGGGTGTGGACTCTTGGGCGTTGGGGATCGACATCGGCACGTCGCGGTCCGCCGGCGCCATGGCCGACGGTGTGGTCACCCCGCTGGAGGTCGAAGGCAACCGGTGGATGTCGTCGATGGTGCTGCTGGACCAGACCGGCACCCTGATCGTCGGGGTCGCTGCCGCGGACCAGGCCGAGATCCACCCCGATCGCGTCGAGCGGACCCCCAAGGCGCACCTGGGTTCGCCCACCCCGCTGCTTTTGGGCGGCACCCCCGTGGACCCGGCCGATGCGATCGCCCGGCTCATCGAGGTGTTCCTGGCCGAGGGGCGGCGTCGCCGTGACGGTCAGGACCCGGTGGCGACCGTGTTGACCCACCCGGTGCGCTGGGGCGAGGACCGCAAGGCGGCCCTGGTCGACGCCGCGGGTCGTGCCGGACTGGACGCGCCCCGGTTGTACGACGAACCGGTGGCGGCGGCGGTCCACTACGTGGACGAGCGGGTCGCCGAGGGCGCCTACGTGGGCATCTACGACCTGGGCGGCGGCACCTTCGACACCGCGGTGCTCCAGCGCACCAGGGACGGATTCGCGGTGGTGGGACCTCCCGGTGGCGACGAGTTCATCGGCGGCGAACACTTCGACCATCTGGTGTTCGACTACCTGGGTGCCTGCCTGGCCGATGCCGACCCTGACCTGTGGGAGCAGGTCCAGTATGGAGAGGACCGGCGCTGGGTCCGGGCGGCCGCCGAGCTGCTGGAGCAGGCCCGCCGGGCCAAGGAGGCGGTGTCGGCATACCCGAGCACCCAGGTGTTGCTGCCCCTGATCGACCGGGACGTGGTGTTCACCCGGCGTCAGTTCGAGGACATGATCCGGGTGCCGTTGGAGACCACGGTGACGGCGATGGCCGCGACGATCGACGGGGCCGGGCTGGCCGTCGAGGACCTGTCCGCGATCTACCTGGTCGGGGGTTCCTCGCGCATTCCGTTGGTGACCGACCTGATGACCGCCCGCTTCGGTGACCGGATCGCGACCCGCGACGAACCCAAGAGCGTGGTCGCCCTGGGCGCGGCGACCATCGCCCGCGATCTCGCCCAGAAGCCCGACCCGGGCCCGGCGGGGTCGGGCGCGCCCGGTCGGGTCGGCCTCACGCCGCGCTGGCGCGTCGATCTGGGCGCGACGGTGCACGGCATCGCCCACGGCACGACGGGCCTCTGGGCCACGCTTTCCGGCGACACGCTGCACCATCTGGACCACCGCGGTGCGTGGCGCTGGTCGGTACCCCTGCCCGGAACGGTCTACGGGCCTCCGGTGCCGGCCGGCGACGTGGTGCTGGTGGGGTCCGCCGCGCACGCGGTGGTGGCCTTCGACCAGACCACCGGCGCCGTGGGTTGGCGGGCCTCCACCCAGGCGCCGGTCGTGCCGGCGCCCGTCGTCGCGCACGACGCCGTCCTGGCCGTCGACGACCAGGGCATGGCCGCGGCGTTCGGAAGAGCCGACGGGGTGCTGCGATGGCTGCTGCCCCTGGGCACGAACGTGCGTGCTCCGCTGGTCGTGCACGGCCCCCTGGCGTTGATCGCCGGACTCGACGGAAAGGTGTTCCGGGTCGATCCGGCCACCGGCCAGGTGGCGTGGGCCTTTCCCGTGCCCGCGTCGGTGACGGCCGCGCCGCTGGTGATCGACGACCTGGTGATCCTGGCCTCGACCGAGGGGGTGGTCTACGGCGTGGAGGGCGGACCGGGCACCGCCCGGTGGGGGACGCGTCCGGGCGGGCCGGTGGACGGCTCGATGGGTGTCTGGCAGGACACCGTGGTGGTGGCGGACCGCTCCGGCACCCTGTCGATCGTCGCCACCACCGACGGCACCGTCCGCTGGCAGACACCCACCGGTGGTCCGAACCCCACCGGGGTCGTGGTGACCGGTGACCTGGCCGTGCTCGACAACGGCGCCGGCGAGATCGTGGCGGTGGATCTGGCCGCCCGCGGTGAGACCGGTCGGGTGGCGGTGGAACCGGGAGCGTGGCAGCCTCCCGTGGTCGACGCCGGCGGGGTGCTGGTCGTTTCGGCGACGACGATTCTCGCCCTGACGTCGACACGGTGACCGGGTCGCCCCGGCGGTGACCCGACGGGGCGACGATCAGATCGTGCCGCTGGCATGACCCGGCCGGGCGGGCGCGGGTTCGGGAACCGGCGCGCCGGTGACCAGGGCGGTGAGTCGATCGTGGACCGCGCCCGCGAGCCGATCGGTGTCGGTGCGAAGGCTGCGCACCTCGGCGAGGTGCCGGGCGGTCTCGGCGCGAGCCTGGTCCTGTTCCGTCGCCGCGGCACGGGCCAGCTCGGCGAGTTCACGAAGCTGGGTCTCCAGGTCGCGCCGTCGAGCGACGAGCCGCTCCTCGATCATGGTCTCCAGCTCGGTCCGCACGTCCATGATCCGCAGGTTCAGTTCGGCGGTCAGCTCCCGGGCCAGACCTTCAGATCCGAAGAGCGCCTCGTTCAGCGCCCGCTGGGTCTCGCCGACCCGCCGGCGCTGTTCGCGTTGACGGCGCCGCAGCAGCACGATCGGCGCCGCCATCGCCGCGCCGATGCCGTAGGCGACGAACCCGATCCCGCCGGTCGCGACTCCCAGAACCCCGGCCATGACGTTTGCGATGTTGCCGAACAGGAACGCCTGGGTGGCCATCGGCACCGCGTCGTCGAGGAGTCCGAAGCGGTCCTCCACGCCTGACTGTTGCTGGAGCGCGGCCAGACCAGGAGGTTGGGCCAGTTCTCCCAGGACGCCACGTTCACCCTCGATGGCCAACTCGTCGAGCAGCTCGGTGACCACCTCGTCGAACTGGCGGGCGGCGGCGTCGGCCAGGTTCGCCCAGACCGCCTGCAGCGAGCGCTGCAGTTCGAGGGCCAACGCGTCGAAGTCGATCGCGTCGGCCTCGACCTCGAGCTGGACGCGGTAGTGGTCCCGCACGGTGGCCAGCTCGCGGGCGACGTCCCGGTTGACCGCGGTCTGCATCCGGGTGATGCCCGCGGTCAACACGCTGCGCCACCGGGCCTGCTGGCCCGAGGCCTTGTGCAGTTCGGAACGGCGCGCTTCGAGGTCCGCCACCACCGCCGGATCGCCCTCGAGCGCGGACAGGCGGGATTCCAGGCCGGTCTGCACGGGAGTCAGCACGGTGTCGACGAGCTGGAGCAGGTTCGCCAGACGGACCTCCTCCCGGGCGAGCGCGGTCATGGCGATCCGCTCGAGTGCGGTGTCGATCCCGCTGGCCTCCCGGTAGGACGCGGCCTGCTCGGTTCTGCCGCGCGCGGCGCGCCGGGTGGCCCCTTCGGCGAGGAACGCGCTGGTGGGAACCACCTCGCTGGCCGCCATGCGGGCCAGACGCGCAGCGGCGGCCTCGTCGCCGGAGGCGCGTCGCTGGTCCGCCAAGGTGCCGAGTTTCTCGCGCAGCTCCTCGGTGATGGCACCCACGACCTCGGTCGAGACCAGATCCGCCCGGGAGGCGACCAGGAGCACGTTGGAGATCCGCTCGCTGGCCTCGTCGAGGAACTCCAGTTCGGAGCGGGTGACCGGTTCTACCGCGGAGACCACGAACACCAGGGCGTCGGCCCGGGCCAGGGCGGCCATGGTGATGTCGCGGTGCCCCCGTGACATGCCACCCACTCCGGGGGTGTCCACCAGGGTCACGCCCCGTTCCAACAGCGGATGCGGCAGGCGCACCGCTGCGGCGGTGACCGGGCCCGATGCTGGAGGCACGGGGTGCACCGCGACCTCGGCGGCAAGCCGTGCCGGATCGACCTGGACTTCGACCGGCTCTCCGGTGTCGGGGTCGAGGCGGGTGACCGACGCGGCGAGCTCGGGCCCCGCGCTGACCGTGACGTGCACCGCCGTGGTGACGTCCACGTCGACCGGCAGCAGACCGGGATGGTCGACCAGCGCGTTCACGAGGCTGGACTTGCCGCGATTGATGTCGCCGGCGATCACCACCGTGGTGGTCGTCGCCTCCAACCGTGCGGCTTCGGCGGCCAGACGGTCACGGGACGACTCCTCGCCGATGCCGGCGAGCAGCGCGTGGGCCCGGTTGGCGTGGCGGAGCACCTCCTGGTGCATCGGTGAGCCCCGGGCGGCCTCGGCGCGGCTCACCCCAGTGCCGCCTGGTCCGCCTGCCAGATCATCTCGTACGCGGTCTTGACCGCCCGGGCCCGCTGGGCATCGGCGGGGCGCCGACGCGGATCGTTCGACCACCGTCCCCAGCGGGAAGCCGCCGCAAGCGCGGCGTCACCGATCTGGGAGCGGTCTCCGACCCCGAGACGGCGGAGCGGATCGGCGCTCGAGGCGAGTCGTTCCAGATCGGCCAGAAGCGGCTCGGGGAGCGCGAACGACCCTGCGGTGGCCTCCTGAAGGGCCTCGGCGACCCGCAGTTCGTGCAGGGTCGGATCCACCGCGATCCGGTCCAACGGCGAACGCAGGCGATGCAGGACCACCTGTTCGTCACCGTCACCGGTCCGTGAGAACGACAACCGGCGCAGATCACACAACGCGGTGTGGCACTTGAGCAGCTCCGCGCGGGCGCCGAGCTGGTCGACGACCCGTTGGCGGAGCGGTTCGAAGCCGGAGGCACGGGCCAGGATCGTCGACAGGGCCACGGCGCCGGTGTGACCCTGGTCGATCGAGGCGAGCACGAGGCCGAGGCCGTACAGACCGAGGTGCTCGAGCAGGTACGCGCGGGTCGCGGCGTCGACGTCCGCGCCGTCGTGGGCGAGAAACGCGTCGGGGCTCATCAACAGGTCTTCGCGGTCCAGGTCGTCACCGAAGACCGCCAGGGTGCGCAACGCACGGGCATCGTCCTCGTTGATGGCGGCGCACGCGGCGGTCTCGGCCAGCAGCCCGATGACCGGCAGCACGTCCGAGACGAGCCCGCGGGCCTCCTCACGCAGCCGGGCGACGACGGGTGCCGCGGCGGCCATCGGATCGGTGGTGCGGCTGAGCTGGTCGACCTTGGAGAGCACGGCGACCGCGTTGAACGCGGACAGGCCGGTGCCCGCGTACAGGTCGCGGAAGCCCCCCAGCACCCGGGCGTCGGCTTCGCGCAGGTGCGGCATCAGAAAGACCAGCGCGTCGGCCCGGCCGACCGCCGCGGCGGTGGCGCGGGCGCCGGCGTCCGACCCACCGAGGCCCAGGAACCCCTCGGTCTGTTCCTGATTGGCGACGGTGACCGTGTCCAGGCCGGGAGTGTCGACGATCGACAGCTGCTCCAGATTGCGGTTGGACAGGTGGACCACCACCTCGAGCACCGACTCGGTGGGCACGCCGAGCTCGTGGGGGAGGCGTCCCCGGTGCAGCGGCAGGTTGCGGCGGGTCCCGTCACGCAGGACCACCTCGGCCCGTTCGTGGTGGTCGTAGGTGAACCGGGTGAGCACCCGGGTGCACTCGCCCGCGTCGACCGCGGCGATCTGCTGGCCGAGGAGCGCGTTGACCAGCGTGGACTTGCCCGAGGAGACGCCTCCGGCGACGGTGACCTGCAAGGGACGGTCCAGATTGGCACGGACCGCCGCGACCGCATCGCGGCTGGGCCCCTCGCCGAGCGCGGCCAGCGTGTGATCGGTGAGCTCCACGAGTTGTTGCAGGACCGTGGTCATCGCCCACTCCGGGTCGTCGTTCGGTGGCGGTGCGCTGAGCCGTTCGTGAGTCGCCGGCTCGCTACCCTCGCCGGAGCCGAGATCCGACGGAGAGGTCGCCGATGTCCGATGCCGAGCTTCCCCAGCCCATCTACCCTCCCGGTGGGACCACCGGTGGGGTGGCCGGGGCGTCCCCGGCAGGCCCGGGCCACCCGGGCTACGGGTCGACGCCGCCCGCTGGCGGAGGGGGCAGCGGGCGCTCGACCGACCCCCGGGTGCTGATCGGCGTCGCGATCGCGGCGGTGGTCCTCGTCGCCGGCGTGGTCTTCGCGCTGACCCGCGGTGGCGACGACCCGGACACCAGGGTGGACGGTGCCGCCGCTTCGACGACGGAGCCTTCCGCCACCACCGTGGACTCCTCCGGTCCGGACACCTCCGCCGAGGAGCCCGGACCCGCCCCCGCAGACGATGTGCGCAACCGTGCCGAGACGGTCGCCGCCGCCCAGCTCGACTCGGCGAGCACGGACACCGTGACCTGCCTGGCCGACGGGTACGAGGCCAACCCGACGCTGCTCGACACGATCGAGCCGATGACCGCGGGCGTCACCTTCGACGACCCTGGTCTGGCCGACGAGTACGCCCGCATCCTGGTGGCGTGCGCCACCACCGATGAACTGCTCCTCGAGTTCGAGAGTCTGCTGGCCGCCGAGGGCGTCGTCGACCCGGCCTACACCTGCATCATCGACAACCTCTCGTACTTCGGTGCCCCGCAGTGGCAGGACTTCATCTCGACGGTCCTGCAACCTGCGGAGTCGTCCTACGCGCAGCAACTGTTCGCCGATCTGGCGTACTGCTAGGCGTCCGAGGAGCCGTTCGCCCCCGGCGGGGTCGGCAACGGCGTGGTGATCGTGCGGATGGCCACGCTCGACCAGAACTGACGGGCCCCGGCCACGACGCTGTCGATGAAGCGGGCGGCGAGGTCGTGATCGATGCCCGGTGCGGCGGGCAGCAGCCCCTCGACGAGCACGTGGCCCACGGCGTTGTCGTTGTCGCCGCGGGCGGCGAGCACCGCATGGGGGAGGGGGCTGGACCGGTTCCAGCGGTTGATGAGCAGCAGCGCCTTGGGCCAGTCCGCCTGGGCGACGGTGCGACGGGTCTTGACCCGGGCCAAGATGCCCCGGGACGCGGGCGTGGAGGCCAGGGCGAGCTGCAGCGTCTCGGTGGCCTCGCCGCCGGGGATGAAGATCGTGAAGCGGCCGTCACCCTCGGTGACGGCGTCGGCGTTGCGTGCCGCGAAGTAGGCCTCGATGGCACTCACGCCGTCGCGGGCGAGCTGGTCTGCGGTGATGGTGTCGGAACTCATGGGTCTCCTCGATGGGTGGGATCCGTCGAGCGGATCCAGGGTGGATGGGGTGGTCGGTCGGTCAGCGAGCGGACCTCACCAGTCGCTGGTGCTCCAGGCGTCGCTGGAGTAGTCCCAGGCGTCGTCCGCGTAGGAGCCGTAGTCCAGCGACTGCTGGTTCCATTCGTAGGCGCCGACGGTGTCGCCGGCGATCGAAGCGTCGACGGAGTTGTTCCAGGCGTCCCAGGACAGATCCTCCGCGGCGTTGTACTCGTCCATCCAGAACTGGGACTCGTCGGCCGCTGCGCTCCAGTCGGTGGGATCGGCGTAGCTGCTGGAGTAGTCCTCGGTGATGGTGTCGATGAACGCGTCGTGCGCGGCGTCGCCCGCGGTCGGGTCCCAGGTGCTCATCGCGTCGTAGGTGCCCGTGTCGTAGGCACCCGTGTCGTACAGTCCGGTGTCGAAACCCCCGGTGTCGTAGCCGTAGGCGGAACCCAGGTCGTCCCAGGTGCCGAAGTTCTCGGGCCCGGCCAGCAGGTCGCTCGTGGTGTCGTAATAGGAGCCGGTGTCCCAGTAGCCCGCGCCGGGATCCCAGGAGTCGTAGTAGGCCCCGGCGTCGGTGACCGCGGTGTCCCATCCGGGCAGCATGAAGGGGTCCTCGAAGGTCACGTACCCGTCGGTGGTCCAGTCGGTGCCCACCGCCATGGGGTCGTAGGCCGAACACGTGCACCAGTCCTGCGCGGGGACCATGAAGGGGTCGTAGGCGACCGTGCCCGACTCGAAGGGCAGCAGCAACGGTGAGGACGTCTCGGTCAGGGTCACTGTGACGTCGATGGTGATGTCGATCTCGGCGTAGGAGGACCACAGCTCCGCGTCGGCAAGCCCCGTGTCGAAGGGGCCGTAGGCGGAGGGGTCGTCGGGTACGAGCTCACCTTCGAGATCGGACCAGAACACGTCCAGTGAGGTCTCGCTCAGCAGGCTGATGCCGGCCGACACGTCGGCGTCGGTCGCGGCGATCGCCGTGTCCTCGCCACCACCGCCTCCGGCGGCGGTCTGAAATGGTTGGTCGATGGGGGTCATGCGGATCCTCCTCGGTGATTCGGTCCGGTTTGGCGATGGTGGGTGAAGTGCCGTGGGGCCCGCGGCCCCTCGGTGGTCACGCCGAGCGCGCGGCCCGCCCCGGCGCCGGCGGCCAGCGCAGGGGCACCGCGGAGCACCTCGAGGCGCAGCCGCGACCAGGTGGCGTCCGGCCCGATGCCCAGCCGGGCGAGCACGTCCTCGGCCTGATCGAGCAGTGCGCAGGCGCGGCCGCGGCGGCCCTGGGCAACGAGCACCTCGGCGAGTTCGAAGTAGCGCCGTTCGTCGACGGGGTCGTCTTCGAGAGCCGACTCCATCAGGTGCACCGCCTCGACCTCCGCGCCCCGCGAACGGGCGTCCGCGGCCAGGACGTCCAGCAGGGCCACACGCCGTCGTTGCAGGCGACGTCGGGTGTCGTCCGCCCAGTCGACATAGCGGTCGTCCGCGAGGAAGGGGCCGTGGTACAGCGCGAGAGCCCGGCGGGCCAGGCGGGCGACCCTGGTGCGGTTGCCGTCGCTGAGTGCCCGGTCGGCCAACGTGCGGAACTGCAACGCGTCGACCTGGACGTCCCCGGCGATTCGCAGCACCTCGTCGTCGCGGACCAGCAGCGGAACCCCGGTGCTGGCCAGCCGGCTCAACACGTTGCGGATGCCCTTGCGCCCACCGGAGAGATCCACATCCGGCCAGAGGAGTTCCATGACGACCTCGACGTGGACGTGGCCGCCGTGGGCGATCGTGAGCTTGAGCGCCTGCCGGGGCAGCCCGTTGGGGATCGTCACGGCCTCGCCGCCGGCGGTGACCCCGAACACGCCCAGCGTGCGCACACTCACCCCGCTCGTCGCCGGGGCCCGGTGCGGGACCGGGCGGGTGATGCGGTCCGGGACCGACGGTGACGGTGCTGCGGCGAGACGCATGTCGGCAAGTGTGAACCGGCGCGCGCGAACAGGGCGCGAACGCCGCGACGACGGGTGGCCCGGCGGCTCCGACGCCCAGCGGTCACGACCTCGCCGCTTCCCGGTCGGGCCTCGACCCGCCCAGGCGATCGGACCGGATCGTGCCGACGTCGCCTAACCTCCTGGCGGACTCAGATTCTCCAGCGCACCCAGGAGCTCCACCATGGCCGAGGCCTACATCGTCGATGCCGTGCGAACCCCGGTGGGCCGCCGTGGAGGCGGGCTCGCCGGAATCCACCCGGCGGATCTGGGAGCGCACCCGTTGCGGACGCTCGTCGAGCGCACCGGGATCGACCCGGGGGCGGTGGCCGACGTCGTCTACGGCTGCGTCGACACCATCGGAGGACAGGCCGGCGACATCGCCCGTACCTGCTGGTTGGCGGCCGGGCTGCCCGACCACGTGCCGGGTACCACGGTGGACCGCCAGTGCGGGTCGTCCCAGCAGGCGGTGCACTTCGCCGCCCAGGCGGTGCTGTCGGGCACCGATGACGTGGTCGTCGCCGGCGGGGTCCAGCAGATGTCGCAGATACCCATCTCGTCGGCCATGACCGCCGGGGTCGCCCACGGTTTCGAGGACCCGTTCAGCGGTTCGACGGGCTGGGTCGAGCGGTACGGCACCCAGGAGGTGTCCCAGTTCCGTTCCGCCGAGATGATCGCGGAGCGCTGGGGGCTGAGCCGGGACGCGATGGAGGAGTTCTCGGTCGCCTCGCACCGCAAGGCGATCCAGGCCCGGGCCGAGGGTCGCTTCGTCGCCGAGATCGAACCACTGGGCGGCCTGACCGAGGACGAGGGGCCCCGCGAGCCGGACTGGGACAAGATCCGCTCGCTGGCCCCGCTCACCGAAGGTGGCCGGGTGACCGCGGCCTGCGCCTCACAGATCTCGGATGCGGCTGCGGCGATGCTGATCGTGAACGAACGGGGCCTGGCCGATCACGACCTGACGCCCCGGGCCCGGATCCACCACCTGTCGGTGCTCGCGGACGATCCGGTCTGGATGCTCACCGCGCCCATCCCGGCCACTCGGCGAGCCCTGGAGCGCAGTGGCCTGGCCCTCGACGACATCGACCTGATCGAGATCAACGAGGCCTTCGCCCCGGTGGTGCTGGCCTGGATGCATGATCTCGATGTCGATCCGGCGAAGGTCAACGTGAACGGGGGCGCCATCGCGTTGGGCCATCCGCTGGGGGCCACCGGCGCCCGGCTGATGACCACCCTGCTCCACGAACTCGAACGGACCGGTGGCCGCTACGGGCTGCAGACCATGTGTGAGGGCGGCGGTCAGGCCAACGTCACGATCATCGAACGCCTCGGCTGACCCCTCAGAGCTTCATGAGTCGGCGCACGGCGAAGTCCTTGACCCGATCGGGCAGCAGGCGGGCGGCGAGCACACTGACTCGACCGTCGAGCCCCACCTGGTAGCGGGTCGCGGGCCGGCGGGCTTGCAGCGCCCGCACCACCACGTCGGCGGCCGCCGAAGGGGGCACACCGGAGGACTCCTGGAGCTCGATCCCGGACCGGGCGGCGGCGATCAGGTCCCCGTAGCGCTCCCGAGCTTCGGCGGGAAGCTCGGCGTCCAACCGGTCGGCCAGGTCGCGCCCCTTGCCCCAGATGGGCGTGGCGACCGCTCCGGGCTCCACGACCACCACGGTCACCCCGGTGCCGTGCAGTTCCATGCGCAACGCGTCGGCCAGGCCCTCCAGCGCGAACTTCGACGCGGCGTAGGGTCCGAGCATCGGGGTGGCCAGCCGACCACTGTTGGAACCGACGAACACGATCCGGCCGTGGCCGCCGTGGGAGTCCTGACCGAGGCGCAGCAGCTCCAGTGCCGCACGGGTGACCGCCACCTGCCCGAACACGTTGACCTCGAACTGGTCCCGCCAGACCTGGACAGGCAGGTACTCGATCGGCCCTCCCAGGGCGGTCCCGGCATTGTTGACCAGCGCCGACAGTCCGCGGTCGCCCACCTGACCGGCGACGGTCGACAACGCCGCCTCCACCTGTGCGGCGTCGGTCACGTCCAGACGCACCGGGACCAGCGTGCCGCGGCGGGGGTGGGCCGCCCGGGCCAGGTCCTCGCCGTCGGCGTCGCGGCGGACCCCGGCGAAGACCTGCCAGCCCTCCCCGGCCAGGCGGAGCGCGGTGGCGCGACCGATACCCGTGGAGGCGCCGGTGACCAGCACGCTGGAGGGGCTCACGACCGCTCCGTTCCGGTCTCGTCGACGTACTGGGTACGCAGCGCGGTGTCCAGGATCGGGGCGATGTGCTCCTCGATGACCCGGAGGTGGTCCGGGTGGGTGGCGTAGATCCGCCAATCGTCCTGGTCGTCGAAGGTGGCGTGGACGCTCAGATGCGCGTTGTCGGTGCCCAGGCCGGCGTCGACCTGGACGTCGTAGGAACGGATTGCGCGAATCGTCCCGGGCAGCTCCGCCAGACGCGCGGCCACACCCCGGATCCGCTCGGGATCGGTTCCAGGAGTGAAACGGAGCAGGACCAGGTGATGGAACATGGCGCCCATTGTCGCGCCGACCGTCACGCCGCCGCGGGCCGAGACGTGTCGACGACCGGGACCACGGTCTGGCACCACACGTGTGGGCTCTGCTGAGAACGGGCGCGACCAGGCGGTCCCCTCGGGCGTGTGTGAGGTATGGAACCACCACTGCCGACTCACCGCCCACCTCACGCCCTCGGCCGCCGCGGGCGTCGACCCTTGCGCCGCACCTCGCTCGTCGCCGTGGCAATCCTCGCGGCCGCGGCGATGGGAACGGTTCCGTCGTCGGCGGGAGCTGCGTATCCGGGACAGGTGACCTTGACCTCGGGCGGTTCGGTCGACTGTGCAAGTGGCACCAGCACGGTCGAGTTGACGTTCGCGTATGTGCTCTCCTCGGACATCACTTCGGTCGAGATCGACGGCGGCACGGCGACGTTCGAGGGGAGTTCGGAAGGCTGACAGGAGCTCACCTTCGACCCGGGCAGCCTGACCCCGGCTGATCCGTCGGCCGCTGCGACCGTCATCGGCGCGATCGGTGCGTCGGGCACCGTCGAGGTCGACTACACGGTCCACCTGGTCGACGGCGTGACGGGCGAGGCACAGGCCGCGTAGGTCCTCGACGCGGCACGCCCCGTGGACGTCTGTCCGACCACCACGACGACCGCGTCGACCACGTCGGTCGCGCCGATGACCACCGTGGCGTCTCCTGCTGTGGAACCCGCTCGACCCCGGCCGGTGGAGCCCGACTACACCGGCTGACCGGCCGAGATCACCCACGCCGCGACGAGGCGGGTCGGCTCCGGAATCTGACGGGTCGTCAGGTACGCTCGGCTGTCATGACCGGAATCTGTGACGGACGGGTCGTGATCGTGACCGGGGCAGCCCGCGGGCTCGGCCGGGCCCACGCGCTCGAGCTCGCCCGGCACGGCGCGAGCGTGATCGTCAACGACCTCGGCTCCGCGTTGGACGGCACCGGATCCTCGACCGGTCCCGCCGACGAGGTCGTGGCCGAAATCGAAGCCGCCGGGGGAGTGGCCGTGGCCGACGGCACCGACGTGGCCGACTTCGACGCCGCGGAGGGACTCGTCGCGTTCGCCACCGAGACCTTCGGGCGTCTCGACGCGGTGGTGAACAACGCGGGCATCGTGCGGGACCGGATGTTCGCGAACGCCACCGCGGACGAATGGGACGCGGTCATGGCGGTGAACCTCAAAGGTCACTTCACGGTGTCGCGCCATGCCGCGGCGCATTGGCGCGCCCGCGCCAAGGCCGGCGAGGCCGTCGATGCCCGCATCGTGAACACCTCGTCGGGGGCGGGGATCATGGGGTCGATCGGGCAGGCCGCCTACTCGGCGGCCAAGGGTGGCATCGCCGCGCTCACCTTGGTACAGGCCGCCGAGCTGGGCCGCTACGGGGTGACCGCCAACGCCATCGCGCCCGCCGCACGGACCCGCATGACCGAAGGCGCATTCGCCGAGATGATGGCCGCGGTCGACGAGGGGACCTTCGACGCCATGGATCCGGCGAACGTCTCGCCGCTGGTCGCCTGGTTGGTGTCCGTCGAGTCCGCCGAGGTCACCGGACGGATGTTCCAGGTCGAGGGCGACATGGTGGGGGTCGCCGACGGCTGGCAGCACGGACCTTCCGCGCACAAGGGTGCCAGCCGCTGGGAGGCCGCCGAGCTGGGCGATGTGGTGCACCGCCTGCTCGCCGAGGCAGCCGAGCCCGCACCCGTCTACGGCACCTGACGACCGCCGAATCGAACGACCCGGCGGGTCGGCTGACAGAATGGGCCACCATGTCGCGGCCCGTCCCGACGGCCGCGCTGGCCGAACCAACCCACGTCCACATTCCCACGGTCTGGGCCAGCCGCGTGGTGATCACCGTGATGGTGGCCGCGTTCGTCACCGGCATCATCGGCACGGCCCTCTCCCCCACGCTGGTGGTCGACCATCCGTTGCTGATGGTGGCGCTGAACGCCAACAACCGCTACCTGATCCTGGTCACCAACGACGTGGGCGGCTTCGCGTTCTTCACCGTGGCGCTCCTGCGTCGGGTGCTGCCCACGATCGCGTTCTTCCTGCTCGGCCGCTGGTACGGCCACCGGGCGGTCAAGTGGTTGGCCGGCCGCGAGCCGGCCAGCCTCGACATCGTCGCGGTCGTCCAACGGCTCTTCGACCGGTTCGGATGGGGGATCGTGGCGATCGCCCCGATGACGTTCACCTGTCTGTTGGCGGGCGCGGCGCGGCTGCGTCCCCGTGTGGTGGTCCCCATCGTGGTGGTGTCGGTGTCGGCCCGGCTGGTGGTGATCCGGTGGCTGGGTTTCGAGTTCTCCGGCACCCTGGATTCGATCGTCGACTGGATCGACCGTACTCGAGGCCCGCTGCTGATCGTCACGGTGGGCCTGGTCCTCATCAGCGCCTGGACCCAACGCAGCCGTCGGGCCGAGTCCTTCGCGGAGCTCACCGCCATGGAGGAGGAACTCGGCGACCCCGGGCCCGGCACCGAGTCCGAGCCCGGCACCGAGTCCGAGCCCGGCTGATTCCGGGACCTCGACCGCCGAAAACCCCACCCCGACCAAAACGAAATTCGGAGCCAAAAGGTCGATCCTCGACCTTTTGGCTCCGAATTTGGGAAGAGTCGGGAATGGAAGGGGAGGTCAGTTCAGGCGTTCGAAGATCATCGCCATGCCCTGACCGCCGCCCACGCACATGGTCTCCAGACCGATGGTGCCGTCCGAGTCGGCCAGGTTGTGCAGCAGCGTGGTCGTGATGCGGGCGCCGGTCTGGCCGAAGGGGTGGCCCAGGGCGATCGCGCCGCCGTTGACGTTGAGCTTGTCGTAGTCGATGCCGAGCTGGTCGGCCGAGGGCACGATCTGGGCGGCGAAGGCCTCGTTGATCTCGACCAGGTCGATGTCGTCCATGGTCATCCCGGCGCGCTTCATGGCCTGGCGCGACGCCTCGACCGGGCCCATCCCCATGATCTCGGGGTCGAGGCCGGTCACGCCCGAGGACACGACCCGGGCGATCGGCTCGATGCCCAGTTCGGCGGCGCGGGTGTCGCTCATGACGATCACGGCGGCAGCGCCGTCGTTGAGCGGGCAGGCGTTGCCGGCGGTCACGGT
>CAYVAS010000034.1:0-26513 GCA_964449375.1 uncultured Iamiaceae bacterium
CGCCAACCGCGACGGCAACGCCGCCACCCCAGCCCCCTCAGCAACACCCTCCGGCGCCCACAACCCCCGAGCCGTCGCCCCCGGCGCATCCAAACCCTTCAACTCCAAATGCACCACCAACGCGGACCCCGCCTCCACCCGCGGCCCCGTGCGGCGTGGGTAAACCTGCCGGTTTCCGCCCACGACGGCACCCGTGGGATGTCTAAGCTGACGGACCGTCAGATGTCCGCTGCTCACGGAGGACCCACCACCCATGCTCGCTGGTCGCAACATCTGGGAACTGGTCACCGAACGGGCGGCGGCGTCGCCGGACGACGTGATGACGATCGACGACGCGGGGGTCGAGATGACCTTCGGCGCCTACCGGGACGCTGCCGAACGGGCGGCCGCGGGCCTGGCCGCCGACCACGACATCGGCGCCGGAGACGTGGTCACCTGGATGCTGCCCACCTGGCACTCCTCGTTGGTGCTGATCGCCGCGTTGTGCCGTCTGGGTGCGGTCCAGAACCCGATCATCCCCATCTACCGCGACCGTGAGGTGGGGTTCATCACCGCCCAGGCCGGCACGAAACTGCTCATCGTGCCCGGCAAATGGCGGGGCTTCGACTACGTGGCGATGGGCGAACGTGTCCGGGACGCGAACGGTTCGGACATGGCGATCCTGACCGCGGCGCCCGACCTGCCCCAGGGCGACCCATCGGCATTGCCCGCGGCGCCCGAACCGCCGGCGACCCGCGACGACGAGCCGGTCACCTGGCTCATGTACACCTCGGGCACCACCTCGGACCCGAAAGGTGCCCAGCACTCTGACGGCGACATCATCGTCACCGCCCGGGGCATGTGCGACTGTCTCGGTTGCGTGGAGGGCGACCGAAACCTCATGGCATTCCCCGTGACCCACATCGCCGGGGCGATCTGGTTGTGTTCGTCGCTGCTGTATCCACTGTCGAACGTGATCACCGAGGGCTTCGATCCCACCGCCACGCCGCAGCTCGCGTCGAGGACCGGGGTGACCATGGCCGGATCGGCCACGTTCTTCCACATGGCGTATCTGGCGGCGCAGCGAGAGCACGGCAGCGAGAAGCTGTTCCCGAATCTGCGGAACTGCCCCGGTGGTGGTGCCCCGAAGCCACCCCAGTTGCACTACGACATCAAGGCCGAACTGGGCGGGCAGGGGATCATCTCGGGCTGGGGGCTCACCGAGGCACCGATCCTGACCATGAGCCACGTCCAGGATCCCGACGACAAGCTCGCCCACACCGAGGGCCGGCCCATGCCCGGCGTGCAGCTCCGGGCGGTGTCGCCCGCGACGGGTGCGGTGGTGAGCGCCGGCGAAGAGGGCGAGCTGCAGGCCAAGGCTCCCCAGCTCATGCGCGGGTACCTCGACGAGTCGTTGAACGCGGACGGGTTCGCGGGCGGCTGGTTCCGCACCGGCGACCTGGGCGTCATCGACGAGCAGGGCTACGTGCGCATCACTGGGCGCCTCAAGGACGTGATCATCCGCAAGGGCGAGAACGTGTCGGCCAAGGAGGTCGAGGACCTGCTGTACGAACACGACCGGGTGCGCGACGTGGCGGTGATCGGAGTGCCCGACGAGGAGCGCGGTGAGATGGTCGTGGCCGTGCTGGCCCTCGAGGCCGACGCCGCGCCGCTGGAAATGGGCGAGATGCAGGAGTTCCTGCGCGGAAAGGGCCTGCGGAACCAGGCGCTGCCCGAACGCCTCGAACACGTCGACGAACTTCCCCGCAATGCCTCGGGCAAGATCGTCAAGAACGAACTCCGCGACCGTTTCTCGGACTGACCCGACGCTCGATTCCGAGCCTGCGTGGCGGCGGCGCGCAACGGTGGCTCGGCGTTCGACGGGTGGCCAGCGGTGTTTCCGGTAGCAGTGCGGCCGGTTTGGTCAGGCCTCGAGGATCGGCACGTCGTAGTCCGCGATGTCCCGGTCGCGGGTGACGATCGTGCACCCTTCCACGATCGCCTGCGCAAGGAGCATCCGGTCGAATGGGTCCCGGTGCAGGTCGGGGAGTGCACCGACAGCCTCGGCGTGGTCGGCCATCACGGGTAACGGTGTGAACCCGGTTGTGGCGCTCGCTTCGGCGAGCGACCCGGCGAAGTGGAGCTTGCCGAGTGACCGCTTGATCGTGGCCTCCCAGATGCTCGCCGCGCTGGTGAATACCCGGTGAGTCGGATCGGCGATCGCCGCGGCGGCGACGTCGGCGATCGGATCATCGTTCAACCACCACAGCAACACGTGCGTGTCGAGCAGCAGGCTGGTCACGATCGATCCGCGGCCACGTCACCCTCGAACGCATCGACGAGCCAGTCCGGCGTGGTGCCGAAATCGTCGGCGATACGGATGCGGCCTGCGAGCAGACCGGGGCGGCGCGGTTCGGTGGCGGTCGTGAACGGGACAAGGCGGGCCACCGGGCGACCCGCTCGCGCAATCACGATCTCTCGCCCGGCTGCCACTTCGTCGACCAGCCGCGACAGGTGGGTCTTGGCTTCGTGCATGTTGATCTGCATCCAACTTAGTCTAGCTGGACTAGGCAGATCGACGTGGCAACGCGACTTCCTGCACGGGCTCGGACCGACCTGACGCCGGCGTCAGCAGCCGGTCGCTGCCTGGAGGGTCCGGCACACGGTCGCCATCCGGGGTGGTGGGAGCAGCGTGACCCGGCGCCGGAACGCGTCCCGTGGGATCGTGTGGATGTTGTCGAAGTTGACGACGCTCTCGGTGGGGACGCCGTCGGCCGGGGTCAGCACCAGTTCCGAGGCGAGCCCGCGTCGGGTGCGGGTGAGTGCGGCGACGACGACCGCACCGATCCGGTCCGCGACCGGGTCACGGGTCAACACGAGCACGGGACGGTCGCCGCCGGGGGTTTCGGCGAACCAGATCTCACCGCGGCGTATCGGCACCGGGCGCCTCGGTCGCTTCGAGCCAGTCGGACCAGTCTTCGTCGGGGCCCCACTCGGCGATCTCGGCGAGGGCGCGCTCGCGGTCGTCGAGCGGTCGGTCCTTCCAGCGCTGCACGTCCTGCTCGGCGGCGAGGCGGTCGAGTTGACGGCGCAGGGCTTCACGCAGCAGTTCGGACCGGTCGATGCCGAGGGTTTCGGCCCACTGTCGCACGAGCGCCGCGTCCTCGTCGTCGACCCGGAAGCTCAACATCGTCATACACGTACGATACCGATTATGACGCGCTCACGCGGGTCGACCTCGACCCGCACCGGTGTCGAATAGGGGTCCGGGCGATCGGCCCGGGAGCGGGGAAACCGCCCCCGGGTCGATCCCGGTCCTGCCGGCTCGAACACGAACCGTGCTGCCGGCCGCGAGCGCGCCGGGCGCGGTGACCGTTGGGTGGTGTCGGGCGATGATCGCGTCTCAGGCGCCCTCGCCGGTCACCGGGTCGATGATGGCCCGCACCTGGGTGACACCGTCACAGGGAAACCCGCCGCGTCGCGCGTGTTCGCGGATCAGCTCGGCGTCCTTGGCGTTGTACACGCACACCAGGTGGTCGTTCTCGACGTAGCTCTGGACCCACTGGATGTCGGGGCCCATCTCGTGCAGCACGGCATTGGAGGCAGCGGCCAGACCGGCGAGCGCGGACTCGTCCATTTCGTGCACACCGGGGACCGTTCGGTCGATCAGGTACTTGGGCATGATGGGAACTCCTCGTGAACATGGCCGTGACCGTCACGGCTCCTTCGTCGAAACCCATGGTGCGGTCTCACACGGGGTGCCGACATGAGGTATTCACCCCACTGGTCGGACGGTAGGGGCGGAATCCCGATCGGGTCAGGCCGATCGGGTCAGGCCGATCGGGTCAGGGCTACGGGGTCGGCCCGACCGGGTCAGGCCTACCGGGTCGACCCGGGCGGACCAGACCGTGTTCCATCGCGAAGAGCGTCGCCGTGGCCCGGGAGTTGACATCGGCCTTGGTGTAGATGTGCTCGATGTGGTTGCCGACGGTCTTGGGTCGGATCCCGAGTGCCTGGGCGATCTGGCGGTTCGACCGCCCACGGGCCATCAGATCGAGCACCTCGAGCTCCCGCGGGGTGAGCCCGGCCGTTCCGCCGACGGTCCGACGGGCAGCGTGACCGGCCGCGACGAGCACCGCCTCGACCACGTCCCGGTCCAGACGATCGGCGTCTGCCTCACGTCGCAGGACCGTGGCGGTTTCGCCGGCGGTGTGGGCCGGTCGGTATGGCTGCTCGGAGCTGATCGCCTCGTAGCAGTCGGCGGCGGCGAGGATCCGCGCGGGTATGGGGACGCCGTGACCGGCGAGGCCGCGGTGGTAGCCGGTGCCGTCGAGACGTTCGTGTGCCATGGCGGCCACCGCCCCGAGGGGACGCAGGCCAGGGAACGGCGCGAACATCCGTTCGCCCAGGTAGGCGTGCATCCTCGCCTGTTCGGATTCGTCGGCGGACAGCGGACCGGGCTTGTCCCAGATGCTGTTGGAGACGCCGACCCGGCCGAGATCGTGCACCAGCCCCGCCCGCTGGGTCAGCACCACGTCGGACCCGGGGAGACCCATCTGAACGGCCGCACGTCGGGCGAGGTCCGCGACCGCACGCGAATGACCGGAGAACCACGGTGACTTCAGGTCGACGTAGTCGGCGATCGTGGCGAGCGCACCGTCCAGCTCGGTATCGGTGAGTCGAACCTCGGACCCACCGGCGATGACCGCGTCGAACGGATCGTCGGGGAGTTCGGCGAACAACTCGGTTGCGTGTGTGCAGAATGCGTCGACGTACACCGGCACGAGTTGTCCGCCACGCCGCGACCGAACCGCGTCGATCGCGTGGTCGACACCACCGCGTCGATGGTGGACCTCCGCGATGTCCGCGAGGTGCCACAGTCCGACGACCGCCGGAAGGTCGCTGCCACCGCAGCCTCGTGGCACCCCCTTCGCGTCCCAGCGGGCGAACGTGAAGGTGATCAGATCGCACACGTTCCGGTCGATGCCGAGCCGCCGTGCGATCGCCGCGGTGACCAGGCAGTGCTCGTGCAGCGAACGGTGCAACGCGCCCGGCCCCTGGGCCATGGCAGCTCCCACGGTCGCCACACGTCCGGGCAGGGGACGGTGCCGGCCGCCGTGCCCGAGCAGGTAGCCGAGGAAGGGGAGCGGTCGGAGGTCGAGGTCGTAGTAGGTCGACCGGTAGGCGATGTCGTCACCGAAGGTCGCGGCGACGTCACGCGACGAGGCGACACACCCGACCCAGCCGAGCAGGGCGACCAGGTGCAGCATGGCCCGGTCGTCGTCGGCCAGCCCGGTCCGTTCGCCGAGAGCGCCGGCGAGCAGACACGACCGCATGAGGTGACCCGTCGACTGGCCGATTCCCAGATCCGATGCCATCGACAGCGCCGCGACGATCTCGATGAGGCGAACGTCGGACCGGTTGTCGGCCCGGTGTGCGACGTCACGCACCATGTCGGCCGAGGGTAGTGGTTGCGGTGGGTCGGATGCCGATGAAGCTGCCCCGGTGACCGGTGCGGGACGAGATGGTGCGGCGCCGAAGTGGGAACGTCGCGAGCGTCGCCGAGGACGGACCGGAACCCCCTGGTGCGGTACCGGGCCCTGGGACCCTCTAGCATCTGACGACCCGTCAGAACTGGGGCGGCCGAAGGACGCCACGGGCACGACGCCGAGAGAACTCCCGGTCAGGAAAGGTGCAGCGCACATGGGCATGTTGGACGGCAAGGTCGCGATCGTCACCGGAGCGGGCCACGGCATCGGCCGTGGCCACGCACTCGAACTCGCCAGGCACGGCGCCAAGGTCGTGGTCAACGACCTCGGCACGACCGTCACCGGTGAAGGGTCGGGCAAGGACGCCGACCTCACCGTCGACCTGATCACCCAGCGTGGCGGTGAGGCCGTGGGCAACTACGGCAATGTCGCCGACTACGACGACGCTCATTTGATGATCGCCCAGGCCGTCGACACCTGGGGCCGGCTCGACATCCTCGTCAACAACGCCGGCATCGTGCGCGACTCGGCCATCTGGAACATGGACGAAGCCGACTTCGACTCGGTCATCGCCGTACACCTCAAGGGCACCTGGGCACCCTCCAAGCACGCCGCGATCCACTGGCGCGGCCGTGCCAAGGCCGGCGAGACCTTCACCGGACGCATCATCAACACCACCTCGGGCGCCGGCCTGGTCGGCAACTTCGGCCAATCCAACTACGCCACCGCCAAGGCCGGGATCGCCGGGCTCACCCAGACCCTCAGCCTCGAGCTGTACAAGATGGGCGTCACCGTCAACTGCGTCGGCCCGGCTGCCGCGACCCGCATCACCGGCACGATGCCCGGCGCGCCGGCCGTCATCGAAGCGAACGACGTCCCCGAGGACGAGTTCAACCCGATGGATCCGGCCACGTCGTCGCCGCTGGTCGCCTGGCTGGCGTCGGACGAATCCCAGCTCGTCACCGGCCAGGTCATCCGGGCGGTCGGCGACCGGATCGTGTGGATGACCGGATGGACCGACGGCCCCTCCATCACCACCACCGAACGCTGGGACGCCACGCGGCTCGGCCAGCAGCTCGCCACCGACGTGTTCGGCGTACGTGCCCCCGGCCTGCGGTACTGACCCGACCCGATGGACCTGTCGTTCTCGGCCGACGACGAGTCGTTCCGGGCCACGGCGCGCGCCTGGCTGACCGACCAGCTCGACGGTCCCCACCACGTCGTGCGGGGACGCGGGGGCCCCGGTGACGAGCACGCACTGTTCGACGAACGCCTGGCATGGGAACGCACCCTGGCCGGGGCCGGCTGGACGTGCGTGGGCTGGCCCACCGAATTCGGCGGTCGCGGCCTGTCGCTGCACCGCCAGGTGATCTGGCACGAGGAGTACGCCCGAGCCGGAGGGCCGGGCCGCCTCGGACACATCGGTGAGACCCTGCTGGGTCCGACCCTGATCCACTACGGCAACGCCGACCAGCAGCAGCGATTCCTGCCCGGCGTCGTCGCCGGCACCGAGCTGTGGGCCCAGGGGTACTCCGAACCCGAGGCCGGATCGGACCTGGCCAACGTGGCGACCATCGCCGAACGGGACGGCGACGACTGGGTGATCACCGGCCAGAAGGTGTGGACGTCGCTTGCCCACTGGGCGCAGTGGGCCTTCGTGCTCTGCCGGACCGACCGGGCCGCACCCAAGCACCGGGGGCTGTCGTATCTGCTGGTGCCCCTGGATCAGGACGGCGTGGAGGTCCGTCCGATCCGCCAGATCACCGGCACCTCGGAGTTCAACGAGGTGTTCTTCGACGGGGCCCGCACCCCGGTCGCCAACACCGTGGGCGCGCCAGGCGACGGCTGGACGGTCGCCAACGGCACCCTCGCCTTCGAGCGGGGCGCCTCGACGCTGGGCCAGCAGCACCAGTTCACCAACGAACTCGACGCGGTGGTGACCCTGGCCCGGGACAACGGCGCCATCGACGACCCGGTGATCCGGCAACGGCTGGCCGACGCCTGGTTGCGTCTGCGGATCATGCGCCTGAGCGCGCTGCGGATGCTGTCGTCGGTCCAGGCCGCGGCCTCGGCGGGGGCGCTGGTCACCAAGCTGTACTGGGCGAGCTGGCACCGGGACCTGGGCGAGCTGGCCATGGACGTGGCCGGCGCCGGAGCCCTGGACTGGGGAGCCGACGACCCCCGGGATCCCGCGGCGATCACCCCGTTGCACCAACTGTTCCTGTTCAGTCGGGCGGACACCATCTATGCGGGATCCAACGAGATCCAGCGCAACATCATCGCCGAGCGCGGGCTCGGGCTGCCCCGCGAACCCCGCCCGCCGGCCCGGTGACCACCCCACCCCGCTCGAACTTCGGGAGGTTCCACGCGGTATTCCGGCGTAACCTCCCGAAGTTGGGGTCGGGGGCAAGGGAAATGCTCGACTCGAACGGAGAAGCCCATGGCCACACCAACTCCTGACTACGTGCCCGGCCACCGGCTGCTCGCCGATCGGACCGTGGTGGTCACCGCCGCGGCCGGCACCGGTATCGGGTACGCCGTGGCGAGACGGTGCGCCGAAGAAGGCGCCCGGGTACTCATCAGCGACATCCACGAACGGCGCCTCGGCGAGGCCGCCGAGCAACTCGAGGCCGAGACGGGCCGGCACCCGGTCACCGCGGTGTGCAACGTCACCGAACAGTCCGACATCGACGCCCTGTTCGCCACCGCCCTCGCCGAACTGGGCCACATCGATGTGCTGATCAACAATGCCGGACTGGGCGGCACTGCCAATGTGGTCGACATGTCCGACGACCAGTGGCACGTCGTGCTGGACGTGACCCTGAACGGCACGTTCCGGGCCACCCGCGCGGCGCTGGCGCACATGCAGCCCCGGGGTTCCGGCGTGATCGTCAACAACGCGTCGGTGCTGGGCTGGCGTGCGCAGGCCGGTCAAGCCCACTACGCCGCAGCCAAGGCCGGGGTCATGGCCCTGACACGATGCGCCGCGATCGAAGCCGCTCCGTACGGCGTGCGGATCAATGCCGTCGCGCCCTCCATCGCGATGCACCCGTTCCTCGCCAAGGTCACCACCGACGAGCTGCTCGCCGAGCTCGAATCCAAAGAAGCCTTCGGTCGGGCCGCGGAACCCTGGGAGGTCGCCAACGCGATGGTCTTCCTTGCCAGCGACTACTCCAGCTACCTCACCGGTGAGGTCATCTCGGTGTCGTCCCAGCGTGCCTGACGCTCCGGGGGTGCTCTTGCGGCCACTAAGGTCGTGGTCGGACCTGAAGCCCCGACGGGAGCGCCATGGGTGAAGTGGAGGCCGGCTCGGGCGAGTCGGTGGCAGGCGGAGAATTCGAGGCGACGACCGCGGTGCGCACCCTGTTGGGGCGCGTCCACGATGTGGTCATCGTGGCGGACGCTACCGGGAGGATCCGCTTCGCCAACGACGCCGTGGCCGAACAACTCGGCTACGAACCCGACGCGATCGTGGGCCGTCCCCTCGCCGATTTCGTCGCCCCGGCCGACCTTCACGACGTGATCACCGCCCTGGCCCGTTGGGACGGCCGACGCGGTCGTCCGCGGGGCCAGGACGTGGGCGTGGTGGCCTCCGACGGGTCGATCCGGCAATTCCACTACCGGGCCCAGTTCGGTGACCCGATCTTCGCCGACGGCGAGTTCGTCGTCACCCTCACCCGTGCGAGCTCCGACGACCCCGACGTCGACATCGTGCCCGCGTTGATCGACAACGCCGACCGGATCGCCCGGATCGCGGCGGCGTTCCTGGACCAGAATCTGGGCAACTTCTCCCAGGGTCTGGACGCTGCGATCGCAGAACTCGCCGGTCTGGAATGGCTGGCGCGCATCACGGTGTGGCGGGTCGACCGAGACGAACTGTCGCTGCTCACCAGGTGGGACGCCGCCTTCGGCGCTCCCGCGGTCGATCCGCCCGATCGTCTCGTCGTCCGTGCCTCGCCCATGCTGGGCCATCTGCTGGCGGGCAACGAGGTGCGCCTGTCGTCCACCCGCAGCGACGGCCAGCCCTTCGCCGCAGAGTCGCACCAGTTCGCCTCGGCCGGTACCGAGTCGCTGCTGGCGATGCCCCTGGTCGCCGGTGGCGACGTGCTCGGCGTGGTGATCCTGGAGTCGACCCACGCCTCGATCACCGACGACGTCGCCCACCTCACCACCGCCCGGGCCGCCGCCGCGGTGATCGCCGCCGCGCTGATGCGGGACGAGGCCGAGACCGAACTGGCCTACCAGGCCCGCACCGACCGGACCACCGGACTGTCCAACCGCTGGGCCGCCCAGAGCGACCTGGACGTCGCGCTCGCGGATCTGGCCCAGGACCGCCTCGCCGGAGTCGGGGTCATCGGTCTCGACCTGGACCGGTTCAAGCTCATCAACGAAGCGCTCGGCCACCGCTCGGGCGACCTGCTGCTCACCGAGGTCTCCGAACGGATCCGCAGCGCGGCCACCGACGGCACCCAGCTCGCCCGGCTCAGTGCCGACGAGTTCCTCATCGTCGTCCCCGACGCCAAATCCGAGACCGCCACCATGGCGCTGGCCGAAGCCGTCCTCGACGTGTTCTCGGTGCCCTTCGAGATCGGAGGGTCGATCACCTCGGTCACCGCCCGGGCCGGCGCGGTCCATTTCGAGCCCCCGTCGGTCGGCGGCGACGTCGCGCTGCCCTCCGCCGAGGAGGTGCTGCGTCGCATCGCCCACTCGGTCGACCACGCCAAGGTGTCCGGGCGTCTCATCGAACCGGTGGACCTGACCGACGACGGGCCGCTGCACCGGCTGCGTCGGGTCGCCGAGATGGAGCGCGCGCTCACCGAGGGCCACATCGTGCCCTACTTCCAGGCCGAATGGGATCTGGGTACCGGCCGGATCGTGGGCGCCGAGGCGCTCCTGCGCTGGGTGCATCCCGTCGAAGGGCTCCTCGGCGCCGAGGAACCCATCAGGCTGGCCGAATCCACCGGGTTGATCGGACGGGTGGGCCGCCACATCCTCATCGAGGCGTGCCGCGCGGCGCGACCCTGGGTCGAGGCGGTGGAGGGATTCGTGCTGCGGGTCAACGTGTCGGCCCAGCAGCTCCGCAGCGACCATTTCGCCGAGGAGATCGCGGCGATCCTCACCGAGACCGGCTACCCGGCCACCTCGCTGTGCCTGGAGCTCACCGAGAGCACCCTGCTGGACGACCCGGCCCGCTCGCGGCTGCATTTCGCCCGGCTGCGGGCGCTGGGAGTGGGGTTGGCCATCGACGATTTCGGCACCGGCTACTCGTCGATCCTGCAACTCAAGGAGCTGCCGCTTTCCGCGCTCAAGATCGACCAGCGCTTCGTGGCCGGCATCGCCCACAACCCCTCGGACCGTGCGATCGTGGAGGCGACCTTGGAACTGGCCCGGGCCTTCGGGGTGGCAGCCACCGCCGAAGGCGTCGAGACCGACCAGCAACGCCGCATCCTGGAGGATCTGGGTTGTGCCCGGGTCCAGGGGTATCTGTTCTCGATGCCCGAACCCGCCGACCTGCTCACCGCCCGGCTCTGAGCATCGCCGGGACGATTCTGAACCACCCATGGCCATCACCGTTCTGAATGGGATCGACGAGGTCCGGGCCGCGGCGGGCACGCACCTGGGCACCAGCGACTGGACCGAGGTGACCGCCGAGCGGGTACGGCAGTTCGCCGAGGCGACCGGTGACCAGCACGGGATGCAGACCGACGCCGAAGGTGCCCGTGCCCCGTCGCCGGGCGGGGGGACACTCGCCCACGGTTTCCTGATCCTGGCCATGACCAACGACTTTCTGCCACGGATCGTCGATGTGCGGGGCGTGTCGATGGGCGTGAACTACGGCGTCGACCGGGTCCGGTTTCCCGCGCCGGTGCCGGTGGGATCTCAGATCCGCGCGGCAGCAGAGCTCCTCGCCGTCGACGACGTGACCGGCGGGATCCAGACCACGATGCGCATCAGCGTCGAGGTGGCCGGGGCCGACGAACCGGCCTGCGTGGTCGACGCGCTCAGCCGCTTCTATCCCTGACCCGGCACGTCGACGGGCCCGGCGCGGTCGCCCGACTCGGAGACCTGGCGACTCAGCGGGTGAGCAGCACCGACGAGCCGTGGCCGAACAGACCCTGGTTCACCGTCAGGCCCACCTTGGCGTCGGTGACCTGGCGATCCCCGGCGGCCCCACGGAGCTGCCAGGTGATCTCACATACCTGGGCGATGGCCTGGGCGGGCACGGCCTCGCCGAAGCAGGCCAGCCCGCCCGAGGGGTTCACCGGTACCCGGCCGCCGATGGTGGTGGTGCCGTCGCGCAGCAGCTTCGCGGCGTCGCCGGGTTCGCACAGCCCGATGTCCTCATACCAGTCCAGTTCCAGCGCGCACGACAGGTCGTAGACCTCGGCGACGTCGAGATCCTCGGGACCGATCCCGGCCTCGGCGTAGGCCGCGTCGGTGATCGAGGCCTTGAATCCCCGCTCCGGCGGTGGGACCACCGCGGAGGAATCGGTGCTCAGGTTGGGCATCTCGACGACGGTGTTGGGATAGGAGGGGGTCACCGTGGACACCGCGGCGATCCGCACCTCGGGCCCACCCGCGGCGTGCCGGCGGGCGTAGTCCGCCGAGCACAGCACCACCGCGGCGCCCCCGTCGGAGGTGGCACAGATCTCCAGCAGGCGCAGCGGGTCGGCGACCATCGGCGAGGCCAGCACCTCGTCGACGCTGGTGGCCTTGCGGTAGCGGGCGTTCGGATTGGCCAGGCCGTGCTGCGCATTCTTGACCTTGACCTGGGCGAAGTCGGTGTCGGTGTCGCCGTAGAGGTCCATGCGCCGGCGCGCGTACAGCCCGAAGTACGTCGGGTTGGTGATCCCACTCAGGCGGAACCGCAACCAGTCGGGGTCGTCGGGACGGTCCCCGGCACTCGGCGCGAGAAATCCCTTCGGGGTGGTGTCGGCGCCCACGACCAGCGCGACGTCGCAGCGCCCCGCGAGGATCCGCATCCGGGCGGTCTCGATCGCCGTGGCGCCCGACGCGCAGGCGGCGTAGGAGGAGGCCACCGGAACACCGGTCCATCCCAGCGCCTGGGCGAAGGTCGCTCCGGCCACGTACCCGGGATACCCGTTGCGGACCGTGTCCGCTCCCGACACGAACTCCACGTCGGACCAGGCCACACCGGCATCGTCGAGCGCCGCGTGCGCCGCAGCGAGGCCGTACTCCACGAAGTTGCGGCCCCACTTGCCCCACGGGTGCATGCCGACCCCCAGCACGACCACGTCGTCACGGCGGCTCACGGCGTCGGCTCCACCGGCCGCCACCGCCACACCAGGTGGTCGTGGTCGTCGTCGCTGAACAGCGTGCCGACGACCACCTCGACCTCGTCGCCCACGGCCACATCGTCGACCCCGACGCCGTCGGCGAGCTGCCCGAGGATCACCAGCCCTTCGTCGGCGAGTTCGACCGCCGCGATCGCGAACGGGACGAACTCCTCGCCGGGCGTGACATAGGGCGGCGGCGGTTCGTACCCGGCGTCGGTGTAGGACCAGATCCGACCGCGCCGCGACAGCGGCGTGGGTTCCAGTTCGGTGCCACGACAGGCCGGGTTGGGACACCACGATGCGGTGGGAGGAAAGGCGTAGGTGCCACAGGCGGTGCAGCGCACCCCGATGAGGTGCGGTTCCTCGTCGGTGCTGAACCACCCTTGGGCACCCTTGGCGGGCACTGGGGTCCTGGTCGTCATGTGGGCTCCTGCGCTCCGTTCATCTGACACCCCGTCAGATCCGTGGAGCCCGACTGTACTCCCGACAGCGGACCCCACCCGGACCACGCGGCCGGTCCCCCGCGGGATCACTCGGTGGCGAGTGCATCCAGCGGATCGAGCCGGGTGGCCCGGCGGGTGGGCAGCACCGCCGCCAGGAACCCGACGGCCATCCCGGCGAGGAGCACCACGATCAGGCGGAACCAGGGGATCGCGAACCCGGTGAGGGCCTGGTCCGGGCCGAACGACTTGATGAGCGCCGCGCCGATGGCGGTCCCCAGCACCAACCCGATGATCGTGCCGGTCATCGCGATCAACAACGCCTCGATGCGGATGGTGGTGCGCAGTTGTCGGCGGGTCATCCCCACCGCGCGCAGCAGTCCCAGTTCACGGGTGCGTTCCAGGATCGACAGCCCCAGCGTGTTGACGATCCCGATGATGGCGATGATCACCGCCAGGGCGAGCATGGCGTACACGATGTTCAAGAAGGTGTTCATCTGCGACGCCGCAGCGTCCTTGAACTGGTCGTTGGTCTGCACCTGGGCGGTGGGGTTGTCGGCGAAGGTCTTCTCCAGCCGTTCCACCAGTGCTTCGGGAGCCACACCCGGGGCCGCACCCACGAACGCGATCTGGGCGACCGGGAACACCAGCGAACCCTCCAGCGTCTCCGGAGTGGTCAGGAGGCTCTGGGCGACCAGCGGATTCCGGTAGATCGCCGCGACGGTCCACTCGACCTTCGAAGCGTCCAGGAGCTCGGCGGTGAGCTGGGAACCCAGGTCCACACCGTTGGCCTTGGCGTAGGTCTCCGACACCGCCACGTCGCCGGTACCCATCTCGGCGATGCTGCCCTCGGACACCTTCATGTCGACCAGCTCGGCGAGCGCCGCGGTGTCGGTCGCCGAAACCAGCGTTCCCCGACCTTCCACGGTCGCCGGGCCGTACTCCAGCGCCGCGATTGCGCTGACCCCTTCGGTGGCGCGCGCCTCGTCCACGTCGCTGATCGGGATCCCGTTGCCGGTACTGGTCACCACCACTTCGCCGTTGAATCCGGTGTCCACGAGCTCGTCGATGGAGGCGACCGCGGAGGCCGCGAACACCGAGATCGCGCACACCAGCGTGGCGCCGATCATCAACGCCGACGCGGTCGAGGCCGTTCGCCGGGGGTTGCGCAGTACGTTCTCCACGCCGAGGTGGCCGGCCATGCCCGACCGGCGCACCAGCGCCCGGGACGCGCGGGCCATGCCGCCGGCCAGGGACGGCCCGAACACCACGGCGCCGACGAGGCCGGTCAACGCCGCGAGGCCCACCAGTCCGGCGGCGTTGTTCGTCGCGGCGCCGATGAGCGCGAGCGCGGTGATCACCAGCAGCACCGCGCCGATGATCGTGCGGGCGAGGCCGTGGGAGGTGTCTTCGACCGCGGCGTCGCGCAACGCGGTGACCGGGGGGACCTTGGCCGCCTTGCGGGCGGGGAGCAGCGCGGACAGCACCGTGATGCCCACGCCGATCACGAACGAGGCGACCACGGTGCGCGTCGTCAACGACGCGCCCGACGCGGTGTCCGCGTCGCCCAGGAGCAACTGTTGGAGCCCCGAGGCGACCAGGTACCCGAGACCCAGTCCGATGACCGAGGCGATCACGCCGACCACCGCGGCCTCGGCGACCACCGAGAGCAGCACCTGGCGACGGGAGGCGCCGATGGCGCGCAGCAGGGCCAGTTCCCGGGTGCGTTGCGCGACCAGGATCGAGAAGGTGTTGGCGATGATGAACGCGCCCACCACCAGCGCGATCGCGGCGAACACGAGCAGGAACACCGAGAAGAACGACAGGAACGCCGTGGCCAGGTCCTTGGCCTCCTGGGCGGCGTCCATGCCGGTGAGGACCTCGGTCTGGGGCAGGTCGAGCGCTTCGATGTTGCGGACGACCTGGGCCTGGGTGACCCCCGGCTCGGCCGCGACCCAGATCTCGTCGACGACGCCGGGCTTGTTCAACACCTCCTGGGCCTGTTCCAGGGTGTACTGCACCATCGTGGAGCCACCGGCGGAATCCGCGTCGCCGAACTTGGTGACCCCGACCAGCGTGGCGGTGACGTCACCGGTGGGGGTGAGCAGCCGGACCTCATCGCCGATCTCGAAGCCGGCGTCGTCGGCGGTGGACACATCGGTGACGAACTCACCGGCGCGCTGGGGCGGGCGCCCGTCCACGATCTCATAGGGGTTCAGGTCGGTGTCGACCAACCAGTTGCCCCCCATGGTGGGCGGACCCTGGTTGGGGTTGCCCAGCGCCTTGCCGTCGGACTTGACGACCTGGGAGTAGCCGCTGACGGCTCCTTCGGCGACGGCGACCCCGTCGGCCTCGGCCACCTGCGCGATCCGTTCGTCCGGCAGGGTCCCGCGGGTCTGGGTCGCCCCGAACTCGATCCCACCCTCGACCTTCTGGTCGCTGCGCACGATCGCCGAGGTGTGTTCGTAGACGTTCGAGAACAGGTCGTCGAAGGTGGACTGCAGCGAGTCGGTCAACACCAGCGTGCCAGAGGTGAACATCACCCCGAGCAGCACGGCCAGGCTGGTGGCCAGCATGCGGAGTTTGCGCCGGGAGAGATTGGCGAGGGTGGTGCGGAACACGGGAATCTCCGCTCAGTCGCGGAAGCGTTCGTGACCGGCGCCCAGGCGGGAATCCAGCGTGCGCATCTGGTCCAGAACCCGTTCGGCGCTCGGTTCGGGCAGGTCTCCCACGACCTGGCCGTCCTTGAGGAACACCGCCCGGTCGGCCCAACTGGCTGCGGCGGGATCGTGGGTCACCATGACGATGGTCTGGCCCATCCGGTCCACGGCGTCGCGCAGGAACCGCAACACGCCCACACTCGAGGTCGAATCCAGGTTGCCGGTGGGCTCGTCCGCGAAGATCAACTCCGGGCGGGAGACCAGAGCCCGAGCAACGGCCACCCGCTGCTGCTGCCCCCCGGACAACTCACTTGGCCGGTGGGTGAGCCGGTCGGCCAGGTCCACCGTGGCGATGACCTCGTCGAACCAGTCGTCGGCGACCTTGGTGCCGGCGAGGCTCAGGGGCAACAGGATGTTCTCCTTGGCGGTCAGCGTCGGGACCAGGTTGAACGCCTGGAACACGAACCCGATCCGATCCCGGCGCAGCACGGTCAGGTCCTTCTCGCCGAGCAGCGACAGGTCGGTGTCCCCGATGAAGATCTGCCCGTCGGTGAGCGTGTCCAGCCCGGCCAGGCAGTGCATCAGGGTCGATTTTCCCGATCCCGAAGCGCCCATCACCGCGGTGAACGCCCCGGTCGTGAACTCGACCGACACGCCTCGGAGCGCGGCGACGGCGGTCTCACCGTGGCCGTACCACTTGGTGGCGTTCACCGCACGGGCGGCCACGGAGCCTCCGGTGGACCGGTCGGGGCTCGGTGCCGCGGGGGGTGGGGGCACAGGCTGATTCACTGGCAGATCCTTCGGCTCGTGGACGCCTCGCCGACCTGGAGGAGTACTCGCGCGCTCGGTGATGAGGGACACTTCAGCTTGACACACCGACCCGGGAGCGCTCCAAGAGGTTTTGGGCGGACGGGCCGCGGCGGGCGGCGGGTTCTGGAAGTCGGCGGCCCGGTGTGGAAACGTGAGATGCCCATGAGCATCACGATCGATCTGTCCGGCCGGGTGGCGTTGATCACCGGAGGAGCCCGCGGCGTGGGGCGGGGGATCGCTCATCGCCTGCTCGACGCCGGTGCGACCGTGGTGATCTGTGGGCGGACCGAACCCGAAGCGGTGCCCACCAGCGCCGACGGCACCCGCACGTGCGCGGCGTTCCGCACCGCGGACGTGCGAGATCCCGACGCGGTCGAGGCGCTCGTGACCGGGATCGTCGACGAACTGGGCTCGATCGACATCGTCGTCAATAACGCGGGCGGCACCCCGGTCGTGGCCGCCGCCGAGGCCAGTCCCCGGTTCAGCACCAAGATCGTGGAGCTGAACCTGCTGGCGGCCCTGCACGTCGCGACCGCGGCGCAACAACGCATGGTCCACCAGCCCGAGGGTGGTTCGATCGTCAACATCACCTCCCTTTCCGGCCTGCGACCCTCGCCGGGAAGCGCCGCCTACGGCGCCGCCAAGGCCGGCCTGGCGAACCTGACCGCGTCGCTGGCCATGGAATGGGCGCCGAAGGTGCGGGTGAACGCGGTCGCGGCGGGCATGGTCCGTACCGAGACCTTCGAGGACTATCACGGCGGACCCGACGGCGCCGCGGCGGTGGCCGCCACCGTGCCCATGGGTCGGGTCGCCGAACCCGCCGAAGTGGGTGACGCCGTGGTCTTCCTGGCCTCGCCCCTGGCCCGGTTCATCTCCGGCGCCGAGCTGGTCGTACACGGCGGCGGGGAACGGCTCGCCTTCAACGAGGTGCACCGGACCCCACCGGTCGACTGACCGGTCCGGCCGGTCGAGGTCGGTTCAGCCGTCGAGGGGGACCGATCCCAGCACCGCACCGTCGGCGTCGAGCGCCCGCACCACGACCCCCGCGGGAAGGTCGTCGACCTCGATGCGGGTCTCGAAGCCCGCACGGTCCGCGGTGGCGAGCACCTCGTCGTCGGCCGAGGAGACCAGTTCCCATCTCGCCACCTCGGTGGCGCCGTTCCAGGCCACCGCCACGGTGGCGCCCCCGTCGTCGTCGGTCACGGTGGCCGCCGGGTCGGAGGTCGGCGTGGCCGTCCAGGGCATCCGGTAGGCGCGGTAGGAGTTGATGCCCTCGCCGAGGAAGGCCACGTGGAACAGCACCGCACCGTCGGAGGCGTATTCGGTGATGGTCGTGGTCCGGTCGGCGGGGCCCTCCAGGTTGGCCGATCCCCAGCCGGCGACCAGGTTGCCGCCCTCGAGGAGCTGGAGCCCTCCCTGGGCGACGGCCGGCAGGTCGCCCGGAGCGGTGTGTTCCCACACCAGCGACGCCCGGTCGGCCTCGAGGTCCAGCTCGAGCGCGATGAGGCGCGCCGGGATGTCCTTGGTCTGGTTGTCGAAGATCGTCACGAACCGGTCGCCGTGGAGCCGGCCGTCGTGGTGGAACACCGAATCGGTGCCCTCGCCCATGGCGAAGCTCGACGCTTCGCCTCCCAAGGTCCAGATCACCTCGCCCGACGCCCGGTTCAGCAGGTACAGCGCGTTGGTGTTGCGCGCGGTGATCAGGATCGTGCCCTCACCGCCGGGGTCGATGGCGTTGACATGGAAGTAGTCGTAGGGACGGTCGCTGTCGGCGTCGTAGTCCACCGCGCTCACCGCGGGGTCGACGTGGTCGAGGCTGTGCCATTCGAACAGGACGTTGCCCGTCGGGATGTCGACCTGCTGGACGATGCTGTCGATCACCGCGGCGTTGGCGGGACCGTCCAGGTCGGACAGGTCGCCGGGAGCGGTGTGGTAGATGGTCATCCAGGCGGTGCCGTCGTCGTCGAGGAGGAACTCGTGCATGTCGGCGGCGTAGCCGTTGGCGGCCTCGACCTCGGCGACGGTCGCATAGGAGCGGTCCACGATGACCCCGGTTCCCTTGCCGTTGCCACGGTCGATGGCACCCTGCCACCAGGTCAGCACCGGTTCGCCCTGGTACTGCTGGACCCGCACGTCGGCGACCTGGACTCCTTCGGGCATGGGAAGGTGCCAGACCAGCTCGCCGGCTGCGTCGATGATCATGGGTCCGCCGTCGATCGTGCCGCCCTTGGCGCCGAGGAAGTACAGCCCCTCGCCCCGGGGCGTGCCGTCGTCGGAGAGGTCGGGTCGGGTGACCTCGAGTGCGGGGGGCGCCAGATCGGGCTGGCTGAGGAAGTGTTGGAGCTCGTCGTCGCTGGTCTGGGGCCGTGGCGAGGGTGGCTCGTCGGGTTCGGGAAGGGGGGCGATCTCGTCGGTGGCGACGGTGAACGACGCGGTCGATCCCTCCGCGCCACAGATCTGCTCGGGAGCGGTCACCGTCACGGTCTCGCCGGCTTCGAAGGGTTCGGTGGGACGGAACGAGGCGCCCTCCCCGTCGGAATTGGCGACGATCTCGCCGGTGTGATCTCCGGTGCTCGACCCGGTCACGGTGATCGACCCGTCGGTGATGGTGGCCGCGTCGACCTGCTGGAACGAGATCTGGGAGGTGGGCGCTGCGGTGGTCGTGTCGGGGCTCGGGAACAGCGCGATCCCGTCGCAGGCCACCTCGGAGTCGGTGAACGATCCGGTCGGCTCCACCGGGATCTCCACCTGCGGTTTCACCCCGGATTCGTCGGCCTCCGAGGAGGACGAACCCGAACAGGCCGTCACGACCACGAGCATGGCGGCGACGAGGGCGGTGCCGGCGTGGCGGAACCGGCGGCGGGGCTGTGGCATCGGTGCGTGGGTCATGGTCCGGTTCTGCCTCGAAGGGGACGGTTGGGGCGGCACGTGGCGGAGCCCCGCGCCGGAAAAGTTCCTCAGTCTCCTACCACAAGCGGGTCGGTGATCCGTGGACTCCGGTCATGGACCGCGCCCTGGCTCGGGCCCGCTCGGTGCGGGGTTCTTGGCACGGTTGTGCGGTCCGCAGAGGCGTTGGAGGTTGGCGATCACGGTGTTCGGACGGATCGGGTCGTACGGCTCCACATGGTCGTACTGGAGGAACACGGTGGCGGTACAGCCCGGTCCGGCGCACTGGTCCTGGCGGGCGTCGACGACCCGCCGTTGGCGTCTGGTCGGAAATCGGCGTCGGGGCGACGCGTCGATCGGTTGTCGTTCGGCGTCGTGGAGCAGGAGCGACACGAAGGCGTCCGGCAGGAGTGCGGCCACGGCATGGTCACCGAGCGGCGTGCCGTCGGTGAGACGGTTGCCTTCGGCGGTCACGTGGACGACGACCTCGGTGTCGACCCGGGTGGGGGGTCGGCCGCGCCCGCGGGCGCGCTCGGCTGGCGGTGCGGTGACCGCGGCGACCAGCGCGTCGGCCCGCTGCTGAGCGAGCGACGGGCGGCTGCCGTCCGCTTCGGGCGCGCCCGCGGGCGCGCGCATGACCTGGGTGTCGAGCACGGCGCAGACCGCGCCGGCGACTCCCGGCTCGAGCCGGGCGGTGATCGTGACCATGCCGTCGGGGTCGGTGCGCCACGACACCGACCGTTCCCGGTGGTGGCGGCGGGCGATCTCCTCGGGATCGTCGTGGCGGTGCAGCCAGGCGGCGACCGCGGCGCCGAGCCGGCCGACCGGCGTCGATCGGGCGATGTCGACGAGCGCCACGACGTTGGTGTCGGAGAGGTGGGGCACGATCGTGCGGGCCTTCGCGAAGGAGACGTCGCCGTCGGCCATGGCTTCGTCGAGTGCGGTCCAGGTCCGCATGGCCCGAGCGACCCGGAGCTGGCGGTGCGCGGTGGACCGCTCGATCTCACACGCGTCGGCCAACCAGGCCGCGCAGCTCGATGCGCCCCAGCGCGCGTACGCGCCGCGGGCATCGATCTCGCCGATGAGCCGCAGCATGGCCAGCGTGTCGCTGGCGAGGTGCCGGGACAGGGTCACGACCTCGTCGCCGAGCCAGTCCGACGGGGCGGATGCCAGGTCGAGGGTGCCGTCGCCATCGCCGGGGGCGGGGTCGACCGAACGGTTCGAGGCGCCCGCGGGCGCGCCCGGGCGGGCCCCTGCGGTCGTCGATCTCAGCGCGGTTCGTGGTCGTGGCGTGGCGGTGATTCGGCGGCCTGGTGGTGCGGGCCGCTGACGCTGTTCGTTCCGCCTGGTTTTCATGACCTTCCTCCTACGATCGAACGCAGTTCGATCGTAGGAACGCGGTGTGACATTTTCGGGCTACGAACGACCCGCGGTGGCCTGAAAATCCGCGAATTTTCCGACTTTCCGACGGAAGCTGGCGCGGGTACTTCGAACGGGAATCGGATGGACGCGCCCGCGGGCGCGTCCGCGCCCCGGTGATCGGCCCGCAGTCGTCGACCGGGGTTCATCCTCGCCGGAGGGGACGCCGCCCACCGATGGGTGGAGAAATACCCCCGGGGGTTATATTGCGATGAGCAAATACCCCCTGGGGTATGTGACTCCACGGCCCGAAAGGACGACCTGTGCCCGACCTGTTGCAAGAAGAAGCCGATCAGCCTCCCGACGGGACGAAATCCGTCGGCATGCTCGGCAGACTCGCCTTCGCGGTCATCGGCCACGGCCGACTGGTCGTCGCGATCTGGGTGGTGGTCATCCTCGGGCTCGGCGTCTTCGCGCCCCAGGTGGAGCAATCGCTTTCCGGCGCGGGGTGGCAGGCCGACGGTTCCGAGTCGGTCGAGGTGCGCGAACTCGCCCGGGCCCATTTCGGTGGCAATGCCAGTTCTGCCCTCCAGATCGTCGTCCACTCCGACGACGCACCGGTCGACTTCGGCGCGGGCGCCGACATCATCGCCAAGGTCGAAGCCACCCTGCGGGCAGACGACCGCATTTCATCGGTGGTGCCGCCCCAACCCGGTGCCACGATCTCGCGAGACGGCAAGACCGCCGTCGTGCTTGGGGGTGCGGGCGCCTCGACCAATGAGATGGTCCGGGCCGCGGACGACCTCGCCGGCCCGCTCGAGAGCCTTTCGGGAAACGGCATCGAGGTCACCCCGACCGGCTCGTCGCAACTGTGGGCCGACTTCAACTCGGCGAACCTCGACGCGATGATCACCTCAGAACTCATGTCGTGGCCGGTGACGATGGCCATACTCGTGCTGGCGTTCGGCGCCCTGGTCGCGGCCGGGCTCCCGCTGCTTTTGACCTTGGCCGGGCTGGTCGCTTCCGCCGGTGCCCTCGTGATCGTCAACAAGGTGGTGCCCGTGTCGATCTGGGCGATGAACTTCGCCATGATGTTCGCCCTGGCGCTTGGCATCGACTACGCACTGCTGATCGTCGCCCGCTTCCGTGCCGCGAGAGCGGTTCCCGGCACACCCGTCGATGTCGCGGTGGCCCAGACGATGGACACCGCCGGCAAAGCCGTGCTGCTTTCGGGCATCACCGTGCTCGTGTCGTTGTCGGCGGTGCAGATCGTCCCCTCTCCCGCGTTCAGATCGATGGCCGGGGGCATCATGGGATCGGTCGTGTTCATGCTCGCCGCGACTCTCACGCTGTTGCCCCTGGTGCTCGCCAAGCTCGACCACCGCGTCGACCGGTTCGCCCTACCCTGGTCCAAGCGCGGTGAACACCGGTCGCCGCTTTTTGCCGCCTGGGGTGAGCGACTGTGGCGTCGGCCATACGCCTGGGGGATCGCGGCGCTGGTCGTGCTCGTCGCCCTGGCCGCGCCCGTCATCGGTCTCCGCACCTCGATGCCTTCGATAAAGGTGCTTCCCTCCGACGCCCCGGCGCGGGTCGGCTACGACCGGGTCCAATCCGCGTTCGGGCCGGGTGCTCCGGGAATGCTCCAGATCGTCACACCCGCAACCTCGGCCACCCTCGCCGAAGCCGTGTTGCACAACGACCCCGGTATCGCCGGCGTTCTCCCGACCCAGCCGGCCACCGACGCATCCGACCTGTTGCTCATCTCAGCGATGCCGACGGTCGATCCTTCGGATGCCGCGCTCGCGACGACCGTCGAACGACTCCGGGCCGACCTGCCGGACACTTCGCTGGTGGGTGGAGCCGCTGTCGAGAACATCGACCTGCAACAGGCGTTGCGAGACGCGACCCCCAAGGTGATCGGCATCGTGCTGATCCTGGGATGGTTGTTGCTGGTGATCGCATTGCGAGCACCGGTGATCGCCCTGTTGGGCACGTTGGCGAGCCTGTTGTCGACCGCCGCCGCGTTCGGCGTCGCCCGCTTGATCTTCCAGAACGGGATCGGTGCCGGACGGTTCGACTTCGAATCGCAAGGGTTCCTCGACGCGTGGGCCCCGGTGTTCTTCTTCGCGATGATCTTCGCCATCGCGATGGACTACACGGTGTTCCTGCTCGCCTCGGCCAAAGAACACTGGGAACGTTCCGGTGACCCCCGCGACGCGATGGTCGGATCACTCGCCCACACCGGACGGGTCATCTTCGCGGCCGCCGGCGTCATGATCGCGGTGTTCTTCACCTTCTCGTTGTCGGGGCCGATCCCACCCAAGGAGATGGGGGTGACCTTGGGAATGGCCGTGCTGCTCGACGCGTTCCTGGTTCGTCTCGTCCTGTTGCCCGTGCTCCTGCGACTGACCGGCCGTACCGCCTGGGCACTGCCGCGGTGGCTGGACAAGATCCTTCCCAAGATCTCCTTCGCCCACTGAACCGGCCACCGGGGCGGCCGGTTGAGCCGTGTTGGGGTCACCATCACCGTCGTCGCCGATCCCGCCCTCGAGATCGACCCTCGGCAGGATCCGATCCAACCAGCGCGGCAACCACCAGTTCGCATCGCCGATCATCGACATGACCGCCGGCACGAGGACCATCCGCACGATCGTGGCATCCACGGCGACGGCGGTGGCGAGACCGATGCCCATCATCTTGACCACCGGGTCGTCGCTGGCCACGAAACCCAGGAACACGCTGATCATGATGAGTGCAGCCGCGGTGATGACCTTCGCGGTGGCGCCGAGGCCGACCACGACGCTGGCGATGTTGGGGCGCCCGGCGTGGTACTCCTCACGGATTCGGGAAAGGATGAACACCTGGTAGTCCATCGACAACCCGAACAGGATCGCGAACATCATCATGGGGACGAACGAGGCGATCGGCACGGCCTCGGCCAGGCCGATGAACCCGCGCCCCCAGCCCCACTGGAACACCGCGACGACCACCCCGTAGGCGGCGCCGATCGACAGCAGATTCATCACCGCCGCGGTGATGGGCACCAGAATCGACCGGAACACGATCATCAACAGGATGAACGACAGGGCGACGACCGCGCCGATGAACCACGGGAGTCGTTGGGCGATCCGGTCGGACTGGTCGATGAACCCCGCGGTCGGTCCGCCCACCAGTGCCTCGGCACCGGTGCCGGCCGTGGCGGTCGGGAGCACGTCGGCACGCAGCCGGTGGACCAGGTCACTGGTGGCCTCGTCCTGGGGCTTGCTGGTCGGGATGACGGTGTAGAGGGCGGTGTCACCGGTCCTGTTCGTCTCGGGCGGTGCGACGGCGCGCACCCCGGGCTCGGCGCGCAATGCGGCGCCGATGTTCTCGAGCACCTTCGGGTCATCGGTATCGGTCAGATCGACGGTGACCACCAGCGGGCCGTTGAAGCCCGGACCAAAGCCGGCGGCGACCAGGTCGTAGGCCTTGCGATGGGTGGTCGACGCCGGGTCGGTCCCGGCGTCGGCCTGACCGAGCCGCATCCCGAGCAGCGGCGTCGCCATGACCAGGAGGATCACGACGGCGCCGATCGCGTACCGCACGGGACGGTGCGCGATGGCACGGGCCCAGCGTGCCCACCCCCGTACCACGGCCGGTTCACCGATCTCGTCGCGCGCGAGGCGGTGGCGACCAGTTCCTTGGGACGCCCCGGTCGTAGGACTGGTGCCGACTGTCGACGCGATCGAGTTCGACCCGGCCGCCAGGTCGCGTTCGGACTTGGGCAAAACCGTGTTTCCGGCGGCGCGGAGCACGGCGGGCAACAATGTGACGGCGACGAGCACCGCCACGGCGACCACGATCGAGGCGGCCCAACCCAGCGCTGCGACGAAGGGGATCCCGGAGAATCCGAGGCCGAGGATCGCGACGACCACGGTGCCTCCGGCGACGACGACGGCCGCGCCCGCGGTGGCGTTCGTGCGCCCGATGGAGGCACGCAGATCCATCCCTTCGGCGAGTTGATCACGGTGCCGGCTCAACACGAACAGCGCGTAGTCGATGCCCACGCCCAACCCGATCATCGTCGCGAGCCGGGGCGCGATCGAGGGAATGTCGACCAGCGCACCGACCAGACCCACCAGCGACAGCCCGGTGACCAACCCGATGATCGCGGCGATGAGCGGTGTGGCGGCCGCGAAGACCGACCGGAGCCCGATCATGAGAACGATCAACGCCGCCAGCACTCCGAGCATCTCGCCGGGACCTTCGGAACGTTCCTTGAGGACCGTGGGCAGCTCGCCGCCGAACTCGACCTGCACGCCCGTCGCCTCCGCGGAGGGCGCGGTGGCGACCAGCGCATCGAGGCCGTCGTGTCCGACGTCCTTGGTTGAGGCGTCGTACTGCACAGCGGCGAACGCAGTGCGCTGGTCCGGTGAGATCGACCGGGAACCGTCGAGCGGGTCGGTGACCGATGCGACGTGATCGAGGCTGTCGATGGTGCGCGTCGTTTCTGCGATCGTCGCCGCGTGAACGGGGTCGGTGACCGGCCCATGTTCGGTGTGGAACACGACCGTCGCGGTCGCGCCGGAACGTTCGGGAAAGCGCTCGGCGAGCAGGTCGAGGGCCTGCTGGGACTCCACGCCGGGCACCGAGAAGTCGTCCACCGGTTCTCCACCCGCGAACCGGGCGGCCCCGCCGACCAGCAGGATCCCCACGATCCACAGGGCGAGTACGGCACGATGGTGGTCCGCCACCCACCTCCCCAGGCGATCCAGCAGGTTCGACATGTCGGCCTCCGCGCGACCCTACGAGTGCAGTCACTGCATTCTTGCAGTTGCTGTAATCATGCACAACCTGCTCCCGGGTAACCTGCGCGCATGGACACCACGCCGGGTCTGCGCGAACGCAAGAAGCTGGAGCGCCGCAGACTGATCGAGAGCACCGCACTGGAGTTGTTCGAACGTGATGGCTTCGATGCCACCACCGTCGAGGCCATCGCGGCAGCCTGCGACATCGCTCCGCGGACCTTCTTCTCGTACTTCGCCACCAAGGACGACCTCGTCCTCGCCGACTACGCCGATCGCTTGCAGCGGATTCTCGACGCGTTCGCGGCACGTCCGGCCGACGAACCCGCATGGCGCGCACTCCAGCGCGCGTTCGCGTCGGTCGCCGCGGACTACGAGGCCCAGCGCGACGAGCTCCGGGCGCGCTTCGCGATCATGGCGACCGCACCATCGGTCCGTGCCCGGAGCCTCGAGCTGCAGCTCGGATGGGAATTCGCACTCGCCGAGCGCCTCGCGGAGCGCGCCGATGTGGCTGATTCCACCATGGCCCAGCTGCTCGCCGGCACGGCCTTGGCGATCATGCGGACGACCCTCCGTGAGTGGCTCGTCTCCGAGACCGAGGCCCATCCTCCCGAGCTGATGCACCGGGGCTTCGCCCTCGTGGGACACGGCTTCCACAACCTGTAGCGGCGACGAGGATGCACCAACGGCGACCCGAGTCGCTCACACCGGTGCGCGGCCGGGGGAGCGCCGAGATCGCCCGGACGCCGGGAGCGGCTACGGTCTGACACACCGTCAGAACCTTGTCACGAAGAGACCACGCATGGGC
>CAYVAS010000035.1:0-26103 GCA_964449375.1 uncultured Iamiaceae bacterium
ACGACCTGCTCGACGAGATCGACGACGTGCTCGAGGAGAACGCCGAGGAGTTCGTGAAGTCCTACGTCCAGAAGGGCGGTGAGTAGGCCCGGTGGGGGGCGCTACCCTGCTCATCTGTGACGCTTCCGCTCTATTCGACCAACGATGATCCCGGCCCCGACTTCGCGGCGCTCGCGTCCCGGGTGGGGCTGAACCCGCCGGTGCCCACCGCCGGAGGCGCCGAGGACCTCCCGGTACCCCACGGGACGACCGTGGTGGCGCTGCGCTACAGCGGCGGCGTGCTCATGGCCGGTGACCGGCGGGCCACCGCAGGCAACCTGATCTCGCACCGACGGATCGAGAAGGTCTTCGCGGCCGATTCGCATTCGCTGGTCGGCATCGCCGGGACGGCCGGCCCGGCCATGGAGATGGTGAAGCTGTTCCAGCTCCAGCTGGAGCACTACGAGAAGGTCGAGGGGTCCCGGCTGAGCTTGGAGGGCAAGGCCAATCAGCTCAGCCGGATGGTGCGCAATCACCTGCCCGCGGCGCTGCAGGGCCTTGCTGTGGTGCCGCTGTTCGCCGGGTTCGACCTCGACGCGGCCTACGGGCGACTGTTCCAGTACGACGTGACCGGTGGACGCTATGAGGAACTCGAGTTCGCCGCCACCGGGTCCGGGAGCCTGCAGGCCACCACCGTGCTGGGGTTGGGATGGTCGCCGTCGCTGGGATCCCAGGATGCGATCGACCTGGGCCTGCGGGCGCTGCTGACCGCCGCGGACGCCGACGCGGCCACCGGCGGCCCGGACCTGCTCAGAGGGATCTTCCCGGTGGTGCTGCTGGCCGACGAGGACGGTTGGCAGCGGGTGGAGGACTCGGATCTGAAGGACCGGGTGCAGCGACTGCGGGACAACTACGTGCTGCAGTACGGCGAACCGGCAGGGGAGGACGAGCTGTGAGCATGCCTTACTACGTCCCGCCGGAACAGGTCATGGCCGATCGGGCCGACTACGCCCGCAAGGGCATCGCCCGAGGCCGCAGCCTGGTGGCCCTGGTCACCGACGACGGCGTGGTGCTGTGCGCGGAGAACCATTCGTCCACCCTCTACAAGATCAACGAGATCTACGACCGGATCGCGTTCGGCGGGGTCGGCAAGTTCAACGAGTTCGACCAGCTCCGGGTCGCCGGGGTGCGCCACGCGGACCTCAAGGGCTTCGAGTTCTCCCGGGCCGACGTGGACGCCCGCAGCCTCGCCAACCAGTACGCCCAGCTCCTGGGACAGGTCTTCACCCACGAGATGAAACCCATGGAGGTCGAGCTGCTGGTCGCCGAGGTGGGCCCCACCGTCGCGGACGACCGGCTGTTCCACGTGCTCTACGACGGGACCATGATCGACGAGTCCGACTGGTGCGCGCTGGGCGGTGACACCGATGCCCTGTCGGCGCGTCTGACCGATCACTGGCGGCCCAACCTGGACGCCGAGAACGGCGTCGCCCTGGCCGTGGCGGTGCTGTCGACCGGTGATGCGCTCCTCACCCAGACCGAGCTCGAGGTCGCCTGCCTGCACCGCAACGGTCGTCGCCGGGCGTTCGAACGGTGGAGCACCGACCGGGTTCGTCAGGTGCTCGAGACCGTCACGATCCCCCGGATTCGATCCGAGGACGACGACGCCGTCGCCGCCTCGGAGTCTGCGGAGTCCTGACCGCTTCCGGAACGGCCACGCGCCCTGCCGCGGGCCCAGCACAGGCCGTCTCGGGGGTCGAACCATCGGCCCCTTCGCCGCCCGGGCCCGATAACGTGCCCAGCATGCAACGCCGGATCTACGGGCTCGAGAACGAGTACGGGATCACCTGTACCCTCGACGGGCAGCGTCGGCTCAGCCCCGACGAGGTGGCGCGGTACCTGTTCCGGCGCGTCGTGTCCTGGGGCCGCTCGTCGAACGTGTTCCTGGCCAACGGTGCCCGGCTGTATCTGGATGTGGGGTCCCACCCCGAGTACGCCACGCCCGAATGCGACTCGGTGCGCAACCTGGTCGCCCACGACAAGGCCGGCGAACGGATCCTGCAGCAGCTCCTGGTGGGCGCTCAGCGTCGCCTCGCCGAAGAGGGAATCCGGGGCGACATCTTCCTGTTCAAGAACAACACCGACTCGGCCGGCAACTCCTACGGGTGCCACGAGAACTACCTGACCACCCGCCGTGACGACTTCGGCCACTACGCCGAGGTGATGATCCCGTTCCTGGTGTCGCGCCAGATCTACGCGGGCGCCGGCAAGGTGCTCAACACCGCCCGGGGCGCGCGGTTCTCGATCTCGCAGCGGGCCGAACACATCTGGGAGGGCGTCTCGTCGGCCACCACCCGGAGTCGCCCGATCATCAACACCCGTGACGAACCCCACGCCGATGCCGAGCGCTACCGGCGCCTGCACGTCATCGTGGGCGACTCCAACATGAACGAGTACGCGTCGTTCCTCAAGGTCGGCGCCGCCGCCATCATGCTGCGGATGCTGGAGGAACCCTCGGTGGTGCTGCGCGACATGACGCTGGAGAACCCGATCCGGGCGATCCGCGAGATCAGCCACGACCCCACCTGCACCCGGACCGTGCGCCTGGCCAACGGCCGGGAGGTGTCCGCGCTCGACATCCAGACCGAGTACTGCGAGCGGGCCCAACGCTTCGCGGCGACCCGGGGCCTGCCTCCGGAAGAGGAACAGGCGCTGGAGATGTGGACCCACTGTCTGGAGGGGATCGAAAAGGACCCGCTGTCGCTGGACCGTGAGTGTGACTGGGTCACCAAGTACAACCTGATCGACGCCTACCGGACCCGCCACAAGCTCGATCTCAACGACGCCCGCGTGGCGATGATGGACCTGCAGTACCACGATGTGGACCGCTCCCGGGGCCTGTTCTACCGGCTGCAGGAGCGGGACCGGGTCGAGCGGATGTGCACCGATGCCGAGATCGACACCGCCGTGGACCAACCGCCCCAGACCACCCGGGCCAAGTTGCGCGGCGCGTTCATCCGACGGGCCAAGGAACGCAAGCGGGACTACACCGTGGACTGGGTGCACCTGAAGCTGAACGACCAGGCCCAACGGACCATTCTCTGCAAGGACCCGTTCCGGTCCGAGGACGAACGGGTCGCCCGGCTCATCGAAAGTCTCTGATGGCCCGATTTCTCACCGGGCGGGTGGCCGAGGTGCAACGCGAACGGCCCGGCCACCAGGCGATCCTGGTGGCCCTCGACGGCGCCGAGGCCGAATCCGGACAGGTCGAGCCGGCCTATGTGGTGACCGCCCTGACCGGCCCGGTCGCCGCCGGCGACGAGGTGCTGGTCAACACCACCGCGGTGGACCTGGGTCTGGGCACCGGAGGCCGCCACGTGGTGACGGTCAACCTGACCCGGGGTGCGTACCGGACTCCGGGCGGCGGCCACATCATGAAGCTGCGCTACACCCCGATGCAGTTCGACGCCGGCGCCGCCGAGGAGCACCTGGAGGACCTGCCCGAGGATCTGGAGGGAACCCCGGTGGTGGCCTGCACGCTGCACAGCCAGGTGCCCCTGGTGGTGCTCGGCGCGCTAGCGGTGGACCCGACGTTGCGGATCGCCTACGTGATGACCGACGGCGCGGCGCTCCCGCTGGCCTTCAGCGAGCTGGTCCACGAGCTGGTGCACCGCGGCGCGTTGGCCGCGGGGACGATCACCGCCGGTCACGCCTTCGGCGGCGACCGCGAAGCGGTGGGGGTCGCCTCGGCGCTGGCACTGGCACGCCACGACGCCGGCGCGGACCTGGTCGTGGTGGGCATGGGCCCCGGCGTGGTGGGCACCGGCCACCACCTGGGCACCACCGCGCTGGAGGCTGCGCCGGTCCTGGATCTGACCGAAGCCCTGGGGGGTCGCGGGGTGCTGTGCGTTCGGGCCTCGGCAGGTGACCGGCGGGACCGTCACCGGGGGGTGAGCCATCACACCACCACCGTGCTGGACCTGGTTCGCAGCCCGGTCACCGTGCCCGTTCCCCCGGCCCTTCGGGCCGAACTGGCTTTGTGGGAGGACCGCCACCGGATCGTCGAGGTCCCAGCCGACGGCGCGGTGCTGCTGGAGCAGGCCGATCTGCGGGTCACCACGATGGGCCGGGGTCCTGAGGAGGACCCGGTCTTCTTCGACACGGCGGCCGCCGCCGGACGCGTCGCCGCCGAGTCGCTGGGAGCGTCGAGACGGTGACCACGGTGCGGATCCCCAAGTTGGAGCGGCTCATGAACCTGGTCGCGGCGCTGCTGCACACCAGCGTGCCGATCTCGGCGGCCACGATCCGTGAAAGGGTCGCCGGTTACCCCGCGGACACCGTGGCGTTCCGCCAACAGTTCCACCGGGACAAGGACGATCTGCGCGTCATGGGGGTGCCCATCGAGATGGGTGAGGTACCGGACAGCAACCCGCGGGTCGACGGCTACCGCATCGACCCCGAGCAGTACTACCTGCCGGACCCCGGGTTGGAGCCCGATGAGCTGGCGGCGCTGCACCTGGCCGCACGGCTCATCGACGTTGGCGGATCCCGGGTACGCGTCGGGCTGTTCAAACTGGGCGGCATGGCCGACGACGACGGCGAGGGTCCACCGCCGTGGGCGTCGGTGCCCACCGACCCGGAGCTGGGGGTCGCGTTCGACGCGATCCGGACCCGGCACGCGGTGACCTTCGACTACCGGAACCGGGCCCGCCGTGTGGCGCCCCGCGCGCTGGGATTCCGCAACGGGCACTGGTATCTGTCGGCGTGGGATCTGGAAGCCGAAGCCGAGCGGGTCTTCCGGCTGGACCGGATCAGCGGTGGGATCGAACGTGCCGAGGCGATCGAGGAACCCCCGGGCGAGACGGGCCAGCTCGGGCAGATGCAGCCGTGGCGGATCGGTGGGGACGACCCGGTGACCGTGCGCATCGCGGTGGACCCGGTCGCCGTGCCGACGATGGCGGCCGAGGTCGACGACCCCGAGGCGATCACGCTCGACGACGACGGCTCGGCGATCGTGACCCTACAGGTCACCGACGCCGACGGCTTCTGCGCTTGGGTCCTGGGGTTCGGCGCCGCGGTCGAGGTGCTCGATCCGCCAGAGCTGCGCGCCGGGATGCTGCGACGGGTGAGCCGATGAGGGTGCCCCGATGACCGGCGCGGAGATCGCGACGGCCCGCCTCGCCCGTCTGCTCGCCCTGGTTCCCTGGGTCGCCGGCCATCCCGAGGGCGTGCCGGTGGACGAGGTGTGCGCTCGCTTCGACGTTTCGGTGGAGGAACTCGCGCGCGACCTGGACACGGTGATGATGGTGGGGGTGCACCCCTTCACCCCCGACACCATGATCGAGGCCTGGCTCGAGGAGGACATGGTCCTGATCCGCTACGCGGACGCCTTCGCCCGACCGCTGCGGCTCACCTCCGACGAGGCGGTCGCCCTCATCGCCGCCGCCCGCGGCCTGGCCGCGGTGCCCGGGGTCAACCCCGACGGGCCACTGCAACGCGCGGTGGAGAAGGTGGCCTCGGTGGTGGGAACCGACGCCGACGTCGACCTCGAGGTCCACTTGGGCGCGGCCCCCGAGGACGTGTTCGCTGCGCTGGAGACGGCCCGAAGCACCAAGCGACAGATCAGGATCGAGTACCCGGACGGTGACACCGATTCGACACGGAGCCGCCTGATCGAACCCCAGCGGGTGTTCTCCAAGGACGGCAACTGGTACGTGTCCGGGTGGTGCCATCACGCCCGGGACAACCGGGTGTTCCGGGTCGACCGGATCCTGTCGGTGACGCCCACCGACGAACCCTTCGCCCACCCCGATTCGGACGCGCCGGCATCGGTCAGCATCGACCCTTCCCTTCCCCAGGTGACCATCGAGGTGCAGCGGGACGCGGCGTGGCTGCTCGAGGGCGTGCCCGTGGTGGCCCGGGACGACCGCGACGGGGTCGTACGGGTCCGTCTGGCGGTGGGCTCGGAGCGTTGGTTGGGCCGGCTGCTGGTGCAACTGGGCGAAGCGGCCCGGGTGACCGGACATGACCCGGCCCTGGACCCTGCAGCCCTGACCCGGGCTGAGGCCGAGCGGATCCGCCGGCGCTACACGTCGAGTTGAATCCGTCGGGGTCCCCGGCGGACCGGTATCGTCGGGGTTCCTGTGCACGATGACCCGTCAGAAGCTCGCGAGGGGCCTGGCTCCGGCGACGACGGGGCGTCGGGTTTGCCCCGCATCACGTTGCCGCCCTCACGGGCGAAGCGCAACCGACGTCGTTCCATGCTGCGCTCCGTACTCGAATGGGTCGGCGCGATCGGCGGCGCATTCCTGCTGGCGCTGGTCATCCAGACGTTCCTGTTCCAGCCGTTCCGGATTCCCTCCGGGTCGATGTTCCCCACCCTGGAGGTGGGCGACCGCATCGTGGTGAACAAGCTGTCGTACCGCTTCGGGGACATCGACCGCGGCGACGTGGTCGTGTTCACCAGTCCCGAGTGTGAGGACCCCGACAAGCCCGTGTGGGCGACCTGTGGGTCGGTGGGTGGCTACGCCGATCTGGTCAAGCGGGTCGTGGGTCTGCCCGGCGACGAACTCGCCATCGAGAACGACCGGGTCTATGTGGACGGTGAAGCGCTCGATGAGCCCTACGTGGCCGAGGGCGCGGTGACCGTCGCCCAGCCGCCGTTCGGATGCGGCTTCGAAGGCACCAGGGCCGACCCCTATGTGGTGCCCGACGGCATGGTCTTCGTGATGGGCGACAACCGGGAGGAGTCGATGGACAGCCGCTGTTTCGGACCGATCCCCGAATCGTCGGTGGTCGGCCGGGCCTTCGTGATCATCTGGCCCCCGAACCGGCTGGGCGGCCTCTAGGAGTCGACCACCGCGACCAACCGGTCGGTGTGGTCGCTGTAGAGCGCGTCGATCTGCCAGCGCACCAGCGTCCGCATCCGGTGGGGGCACTGCACCCCCCAGGCGAAGGCCGCCAGCCCCCTTCGGTGAACTCGCCGCACAAGCTCCGGGCTCCAGTGGCGGTGCGGCAGATTGACCGCATCGATGCCGATGTCCCGCAGTTCGTCGAGGCGAATGCTACGCAGGTGGTGGCGCCGCACCGATGCGACGAGGCGGACGTGGGGGTCCAGGGCGCGCCAGGTCGCCAGGCGGGCGATGTCCGGGTCACACAGCCAGGTGGCCGCCAGCGCTTCGGGCCCGCCCGCGGCACGGACCGCGAGAATCCCGTCGATGGCCGCGGGGTCCTTGACGTCGATGGACAACTGGATCCGGGTCCCGACAGCCGCCTGGAGCTCAGCCAGGGTGGGCAGATGGTCGGGCAGGTCGGTGGCGTCCACCCGGCCGATGGGAACGGACCTGAACCAGGAACCGATCCGACCGTCGTGGTCGATGACCACCTGGCCGTCCCGGCTGAGCCACACGTCGGTCTCCAGCGCGGTGGCGCCCATCCGGCAGGCGGTCAGGAACGCCTCGATGGTGTTCTCCGGTGCATGCGCGCGTGCGCCCCGGTGCGCGAAACCGATGACGTGCCGCGGTCGTGGTCCGGAGGCCATGCCCGCATGATGCCCCATCACCGGACAGCGCACCGACCCGGCGCGCTAGCGTGGCGACGATGGCTTGGCTCTGGGTGGCCGCACCGGTGGTCGTCCTCGCCGCCGCGGGGTGGGTCGGGTTGCTCGCCAGTCGGCTGGAACGGGCGCGTCGGGATCTCGCCGCCGAACAGCGGTCGGTGGCGTCCCGGGACCTGTCCGGCCTGGCCGAGAGCTCTGCACGTCTGGGCGAGGACCTCGACCAGCTCGTCGCCGCGGCCGCCCCCGACCACGGCGAGCACCCCCCGGACCGGTAGCATCTCAGGCGATGCTCGATTTTTCCCCGGAGAAGATGCTGTTCATCTTCCTGATCGTGCTGATCGTCCTCGGACCGGAGAAGCTTCCGGAGGTGTCGAGGAAGCTCGGGCGCGCCGTCGGTGAACTGCGCAGGCTCTCCGGAGGGTTTCGCGACGAGATGAACAAGGCGGTCGGCGAGATGACCGCCGACCCGCCCTCCGGCGAGGGAGACTCCGCCGGGTCCTCGTCGGGCACCCCGACTGCTCCGCAGTCCTCGGGCAGCTCCGACGACCCCTCCGGTACCTGACCCGGCTCCGGCGATCCCATGAGTTCCAAGAAGCTGGCGAACCCCGAAGATTCCTCCATGTCGCTCATGGCGCACCTGGTGGAGCTGCGGAACCGGCTGCTCAAGATCGTGATCGCCGTGGCCGTCGGGGCCGTGGCCGGCTGGATGCTCTTCGAGCCGGTGTTCGACATCCTGACCCGGCCCCTGGCCGAGCTGTGCCAGCACCACGAGTGTCTCCTCGAGGGCGGCAAACTGCAGAACATCGATCCGCTCGATCCGCTCACCACCCGGGTCCGTCTGGCGGTCTACATCGGAATCGGCATCGCGATGCCGGTGATCCTCTGGCAGATCTGGCGCTTCGTGGCGCCCGCGCTCTACGCGAACGAGCGCAAATACACGATCGGGTTCATCGGACCGGCCCTCGCGCTGTTCGTCTCCGGGGCGACGCTGGCCTACTTCGTGCTGCCGGTGTCGCTGAACTGGCTGCAGTCGATCGGCGGCGACAATTTCGTCGCCTCCTACGACTCGGGCAAGTTCGTGGGACTGATCGGCTGGATGATGCTGGCCTTCGGCCTGGCCTTCGAGTTCCCGGTGGTGCTGATCGCGCTGATGGGCATCGGCGTGGTCCAGACCCGCACCCTGATCCGGGGCTGGCGGTACGCCGTCGCGATCATCGTGGTGTTCACCGGCATCATCACCCCGACCGCGGACCCCTTCACCTTCCTGTTCCTCGCCGGGCCCATGGTGCTGCTGTATTCGATCTCGGTGGGCGTCGGGCTGCTCATGGACCGGGCGCGGCGACGACGGACGCTGCCGAATTGACGATCCGCAAGCACCAGATCTGGGGCGAATCCGGAACGCTCGACCCGGACGGGGTGGTGGTCCGTGGTGACGCCGAGGCCGCCGCGGTGCTCGACGAGGCCCGACATGCCGGGCAGAGCCTGCCCATGCTGGGACTCCTGGGCGGTGACCTGTGCCGGACCATGGGGGGGAGTGGTTCGGCGGCCCGCCTGCACGGCCCCGACGCGCGGCGCTACCCAGTGGATCTGGGAGTGGCCGTCGCGGACGGCGTCGAGCACCTGTTCGTGGCCCACGTGCTGGTGCGTCGTCCTCTTTGGCGGGGACGGATCCTGGCAGCGATGAACGCCCAGTTCATCGGCTCCTGGGATCTGGGACCACGGTCGCATCCCAACGACGGTCGCCTCGATGTCACCGACGCCTCGCTGAACCTGTCCGACAAGTTCGCCGCGCGCCGCCGACTGCCTTCGGGCACGCACGTGCCCCACCCCGACATCACGGTCCGCAGGATCGCCCAGGCGGCCTACACCTTCGAGCCCGCCGCCCAGCTCCACGTCGACGGGGTCCGCAGGGGCCGGGTGGAGCACCTGGAGCTTCGAGTCGAGCCCGATGCCTTCACCGTGGTCATCTGAGCAGCGGGCTACGGTGGCCTGACGTGATCGACGACGCGGCCCGCACGGCCAGGTTGGACACGGTCCTGGCCGAATGGACCCAGGAGCTGACCGACGTCGCCCGCGCGATCGGCGAACGCCCCGAGCTCAGCTACGCCGAACACCACGCCCACGACCTGCTCGTCGATCTGCTGCGCCGCGGCGGGCTCGAGGTCGAGGCCCACGCCCATGGGCTGGACACCGCCTTCGTGGCCCGGGCCGGGACCGGATCCGGGCCCACCGTGGCGATCCTGTGTGAGTACGACGCGCTGCCTGGCGTGGGTCACGCCTGCGGCCACAACCTCATCGCCGCGATCGGCGCCGGAGCGGGCATGCTTGCCGCCTCGCTGGTCGAGGACCTCGACGGCCGGCTCGTGGTCATGGGCACCCCGGCGGAGGAACGCGGCGGCGGCAAGATCGCATTGCTCGACGCGGGCGCCTTCGACGACGTGGACGCGGCGCTCATGGTCCACCCTGCCGATGCGGACTTGACGCGTATGAACACGATCGCGGTCGCCCAGTACCGGGTCACCTACCACGGCGTCGCCGCCCATGCGGCCGCCGCGCCCGAACAGGGCCGTAACGCCCTGGACGCGGCGGTGCTGGGCTATGTCAACGTGGCGGCGCTTCGCCAACACATCGCCGAAGACGAACGGGTACACGGGATCTTCACCCGGGCCGGCGACGCCGCCAACGTGGTGCCGGCGGAGACCGAGGCGGTATGGTACGTGCGCTCGGGGACGCTGGAGTCCCTGGAGCCGTTGAGCGAACGGGTGCAGGCCTGTCTGCACGCGGGGGCCGCCGCGGCGGGATGCGACGCCACCGTCACCCTTGTGCATCCCCCCTATGCGGAGGTGATCGACAATCCGGTGCTCGTGGACCGCTACGTCGAACTGGCTGCACGGCGTGGACGCACCGTGCAGACACCGACGCGCCGGCGTCGGGTGGTGGGGTCCACCGACATGGGCAACGTGAGCCGCCGGGTGCCCGCCATCCATCCCATGATCCAGGTCGCTCCACCCGGGGTCGCGATCCACACCGAGGCCTTCGCGGAGGCCGCCGTTGCGCCGGACGCGGCCCACGCCGTGGTCGACGGGGCGATGATCCTGGCCGAGCTCGCCGCCGCCTGCTGGGCCGAGCCGGACCTGCTCGCCGCGGCTCAGCGGGCCTTCGCCGAGACCGGAGGGTCGAGGGAGCCATCCGCCCCGGGGGCGTCGACGACATCTAGAGTCGTTCTGTGAACACGTATGCCGCCGAGGAGTTCACCCCCTCCGAGGCCGACATCCTGCGCCGTTACTTCACCAACCTCGACCAGCCGGTGTTCGCCCTGGTCAACCTGCCCGAGGTCGTCAAGGGCGCGCTCTTCGCCCGCTACTCGCGGTCCCACAAGAGCCTGCGGCGGCTGTTCCTCGACGAGTTCGTCACCGATCTGGACGTCTCCGGGGACCAGACCATCGACGCCACGGTCGGCCTCGACCGGGCCGAGAAGCTCTATGAGCGGGTGTTCGTGGAGTACGGCGACGACTCGGTCGCCCAGCTCGGAGGGGTGCACCTGGCCTGTGAGCAGGCATCCAACCTGCTGACCAAGGTGCTCGAGTGGGGCCGGCTCATGTCGTATCTGGAGCAGTCCACCCGCTACATCGCCTACGACCGACGCATCGAGGGCCGGTACCGGTACTTCCGGGATCCCGACGTGCTCGCCTCGCCGCTGGGTACCCGCTACGTGGGCGACATGGACCGCATGTTCGACACCTACGGCGCCCTGGTCGGGGACATGGTCAAGTTCCTGCGCGAGGTCGTCCCCCAGGAACCGGGTGACTCGGATTTCGTCTACCGTCAGGCCATCCAGGCGCGGGCCTTCGATTCGGTCCGGGGCGTGCTCCCCGGGGCGTCGCTTTCGAACGTGGGGATCTTCGGCACCGGCCAGGGCTATGAACACCTGCTGCTGCGCATGCGGTCCCACCCGCTGCCCGAGGCCCGCCACTACGCCGATCTCATGCTCGGCGAGTTGCGCAAGGTGATCCCGTCGTTTCTGCGACGGGTCGACCAGGCCGACCGCGGCGGCCTGTGGTCCGAATACCTGGGTGCCCGCAACGAGGCCATGACCGAGATCGCCGCCGAACTGCTCGGCGCCGACACCGCTGCCGAGCCGGTGCCGCCGGTGAGCCTGGTGGCCTTCGATCCCGATGCGGAGGTGTCACTGGTCACCGCGATGCTGTACCCCCATTCGCACCTGCCCGAGACCCAGATCAGAGCGAAGGTCGAGGCGATGTCGGCCGCCGAGCGGGTCGCGGTGGTCGAGGCCTATGTGGGGGAGCGGGCCAACCGGCGTCACAAGCCCGGTCGGGCGCTGGAACGCATCGACTACCGCTTCGACATCCTGGCCGACTATGGCGCGTTCCGGGACCTGCAGCGTCACCGCATGCTGACCCTGGAGTGGCAGCCGCTCACACCCCGACACGGATTCACCCGACCCGAGGCCGTCGACGCCGCGGGCCTCACCGACCGCTTCGACGAGGCCATGGAACGTTCTGCCCAACTGCACGACGCGCTGGAGGAACCCTTCCCCGCCCAGGCGCCCTACGCGGTCGCGCTGGCCTATCGGATCCGTTTCGTGATGCAGCTCAACGCCCGAGCGGCGATGCACCTGATCGAGCTGCGGACCACGCCCCAGGGCCACCCGGCCTACCGTCAGGTCGCCCAGCAGATGTACGAGCTGATCCGCACCGAGGCGGGGCATCCGGCCGTCGCGGCGCTCATGCATCACGTGGATCTTTCCGAGGACCCTCCTCTGGGTCGCCTCGACGCGGAGCGCCGCGCCGAACAGCGCCGCCACCCCGTCGCCCCCTGAACACCCCGCGCGCACCCGCCCCGGGAAGCCGCGGAGTCCCGATGTCGGTTTTGGGAAGCGTTGCGCGTATGATCCGCGCCCGCGGATCTTTGCCCTTTCCGCGATCTGTGTCCCGAACACCCCTGAGGATTCAATGGCCGACGTGATTTCCGAGGACGACGAGCTCGAAGAAGAGGTCGACGACTTCAGCGAAGACGCCGAATACGACGAGGACGAGGTCCTCGAGGTCGACGACGAAGAAGAGGTCGACGACGCGCCCGTCGACGAGGACGAGGACGAGGTCGAACTCGACGACGCCGAGGCCGAGCGCCGCGCCGCGGCCAAGAAGAAGAAAAAGAAGCACCAGGCACGCGACGAGGACGACGACGAGGAGGATCTCGACGACGACGACGTCGAAGAGGACCTCGGCGAGATCCTGCAGGCCCGACTGGCGGCGGCCGACGACGAGGACGAGGAGGAGTCCGAGGACGACGCTGCGGCACCTCTCGACTCCGAGGACCGTTCCAACACGGCGAACCGGGTGCAGCCCAAGCGCCCCGAGGAGTTCGTCTGTCAGTCGTGTTTCCTGGTCAAGCACCCCAGCCAGCTCGCCGACCCCGACGAGCAACTCTGCCGGGACTGCGTATGAGCGACGAGGCGTCTTCGAAGGCCACCGGCGCGCTCGGGAAGCTCTCGGACCTGTTCTACGCGCCCATCGGGTTGGTCGCCGGGGCCTCCAAGGTCATTCCCGAGCTGGCCGAGCAGGGCCGGATCCAGGTGGGCAACGCCCGGATGATGGGCGAGATGGCCACCCGCATGGGCACCCGGAAGCTCGCCGAGCACCTTTCGGGCTTCAGCACCCATTCGCTACTGGTCCGGACCGGGCTGGTACCGGCCGACCCCGACCCCGACCCCGACACCGACACCGACGGGACCACCGAACCGGGGGCTCCGGTCGCCGCGGAGGACCATGTGCCACCGGTGGCGGGGACCGTCGACGCCCCGGGGGCCGAGGAGCTCGCGATCGTGGACTACGACAGCCTGGCGGCGTCCCAGGTCGTGCCCCGCCTGGTGGCACTCGACGACGGCGAGCTCGAGGACGTCCGTCGCTACGAGCTCGCCAATCGGGGCCGCAAGACGATCCTCGGGCGGATCGCACAGCTCCAGGCCTGAGCGTTCCGGTGGCCTCGCCGCACCCTCACGAGGCCGCCCGCCGTGCAACACGGGCCGACCGGGACCAGATCGAAGCTCTGCGTGCCGAGGCATGGGCGGCCGTGGTCGACCAACGGGGTGGCGCGGCCTGGCTCGGACGGGACCAACCCGCCGGCCACACCCGGGAGCTGCTGGACGCGGCCCTCGACGGCACCCCCGACCAGCTGGCCGTGGTGGGCACCCTCGACGACATGGTCGTGGGTCACGGGCTGGTCACGGTGGCCGAGATCCAGCCGGGCGCGCCCGTGGCGCGGGTGATCGAATTGTGGGTGACCCCCCAGGCACGGGGGATCGGCGTCGGCGAGGCGATGATGGCGGCGATCCTGGACTGGGCCGGCGAGCGGGGGGCGGTCGAGATCGACGCGGTCGCCCTGCCCGGAGACCGGGCCACCAAGAACTTCTTCGAGTCCCACGGGCTGGTCGCCCGCAAGATCACCGTGTCCCGCAGGCTGGATCGCGGGCGCCCCGGCTGAGGGTTCGGGTCAGCGGCCCTTCCAGACCGGATCGCGCTTCTCGGCGAAGGCCGTGATGCCTTCGGTGAAGTCCTCGGTCCCGAACATCTTCATCATGCCCTCTCCCGAGAGCTTCCAGCCGACCTCGTCGGGCTGGTCGGTGGCCGCCAGCATGATGGCCCGCGACTCACGGACCGCCAGGGGGGCCGACTTCGCGACCCGGCCGGCCAGCTCGCGGGCGGTGGCCAACGCCTCGCCCTCGGCGCACAGATGGTTGACCAGCCCGAAGTGGTGGGCACGGGTGGCGTCGATCGGATCGCCGGTCAGGGCCAGTTCCATGGCGATGTTGCGGGGCAGCTTGCGTGGCAGCCGGAACAGTCCGCCCGCGCCGGCGACCAGGTTGCGCTTGACCTCGGGAATCCCGAAGGTCGCGGTGTCCGAGGCGACCACCAGGTCACAGGACAGGACGATCTCGGTGCCACCGGCGAGCGCCGGGCCGTCCACCGCGGCGATGATCGGCTTGGATCGTTCCCGCTGCACGATGCCGGCGAACCCGCCGCGTTCGGTCATCATCGCACCCGGGTTGGTGCTGATCTCCTTGAGGTCGGCACCCGCGCTGAAGATCCAGCCCTTGGGCGTCCGGGCGCCGGTGAGGATCCCGATCCAAGCGTCGTCGTTCTCCTCGATCGCGTCGATGGCTTCCTCGATGCCGGTGGCGACGGCGCCGTTGACCGCGTTGCGGGCCTCGGGGCGGTTGATCGTGATGGTTGCGATGTGGTTGTCGAGTTCGTATTCGATCATGGATCGAGACCCTACCGCGTGGGGGACGAGCCGCTTCGTGGCCTGCGGCTCAGGACTGGGACGTCCCGTCGGACGTGGCCGGTGGTTCGTCGGATGCGGCCGGGGGAGCACCCGCAGAGGGGGGACCGGCGAACGCGGCGGCGATCTCGGGCAGCCGTGAACGGAGCTTGGCGACCTTGGTGCGGAGTTCCTCCGAGGGTTCGGCGGGAATGCCCGAAGGCCGCACCCGGTGACGAATCGGCGAATAGGCCAGGGCGTCGAGCAGGGCGACCCAGCGACCGCTGGCAGATTCGGCACTCAAGGCGGCGTTGGTGGCGGCCACCATCGAATCGGCGAGGGGCTGGGGGAGGGGGGCACCGGCCTTGGGCGGGCGGGAGCTCAAGTTCAGCACGCGCACGATGCGCTTGTCGTCCAGCGCCGACTGCAGCTCGGTGAGCCATTCTGCCTGGGCGCGTTCGACCCGCGCGGCGAGCTGCTCACGCAGCGCATCGGCCACCTCCCGGGTCTCGGGAGTCCGGGCGTGGTCGGTCGCGGCCACCACGACACTGCGCAGATCGCGCAGGTCCACGGTGTCGATCTGTTCGAGCGCCGCCTCCGCGCGGTCCTGCCACTCGGCGTCGAGCAGACGCGGCAGGATCGCCTCGCCGATCTCGATCAGCCGATCTCCGGGCACCTCGGGCTGGCCCTGGGCGCGGCGCTGTTCGTTGTCCTTGGCGATGGCCTGGCGGAGGTTCGGCATGCCGCCGCGCAGGAGCTGGTCCGCGACGGGCCGCTGCTCCTCGGACAACGTGTCGATGAAGGCGTTGCGGTGGGCGCGCCCCGGGCGCAGCCGCGGCGCGCGGGGCGCCCGCTTCCTGGTGCGGCTGCGATCCTGGTCCACGGTCCGCCCCGGGCGAGACCCGGCGCGTTCTCTGGGCGCCGACCCGGCGTCGCGACGGTCCCCGGTGCGGCCGCGGTTCTCGCCGCGTCCCCGACCCTCGGCCCGCCCGCGGCGGTCCCGACCACCGTCCCGGTCACGGCGCCGCCCGGGACCCTTGCGGTTCCGGGACCGGGTCGCGAGTTGCGAGGTGACCAGGGCGTCGTCGGGAACCTCCCGACCCAGCAGCTCGAGGCGTTCGGGCCCGCGGCTGCGAATGCGTTCGGGAATGACGCCGATGACCTCGTGGCCGTCCAGGCCCGTCTCGATCTCGACCTTGAAGGTGTCACCGACCGAGGCCCCCTCGGGAAGGGTCGCCACCGCGACCTCACCCTTGGGTTGGCGGGCTCCGGCGGCTCGCCAGGTGAAGGTGGCCTCGTCGCGGTGACTGGTGAGTTCGATCTCGATCCTGCGGGACATAGGGACGCGACCCTACCGGTTCACGGCCCCGCGGACGGAGCCGGAACCGGTGGGGTCGGGCGGCTCACTCGGTGTAGTAGAGGGTCCCGGGCCGGATGATGCCCAGCGAGGCGGGCGAGGGGGTCGACAGGCCCGAGACGTTGTTGCGGTACACGTTGCCGTAGTAGTCGAACAGCAACGGGACGTAGACCACGTCTTCGGCCACCTGGGCCTGGATCTCGTCGTAGAGCTTCTTGCGCTCGTCGGGGTCGGAGATCTCGCGGGCCTCGTCCAGGGCCGCATCGACCTCGGGCCGGTTGTACTTGACCAGGTTGGTCTGACCCGTGGAGTGCAGAGCGCCGTACACGCCGTCGGGATCGGCGATCTGGGGCGAGCGGAAGCACGCGGTGTCCCAGGCCGGATCCTCACCACCGGCGAGCAGCACGTTCACCAGCACCGACTGTTCGACCTGGTTCAGCGTGGCTTCCACCCCGACTTCCTTGGCCTGCTCCTTGAGGATCTGGAAGATCCCGGTGGATTCGGGGGTGTTGATGCACATGGCGTCGATGTTCGGATCGATCCCGGCCGCCTTCACCTCGGTGATCAGCTCCTTGGCCTTGGCGACGTCGGTGCGGGGGAGCAGACCGTCCTCGGAGTACCAGGGGCTCGACGCCGGGATGAAGCCGTAGGCCGGCACCCGGGCGCCCTTGTAGTACTTCTGGTTGATCTCATTCCGGTTGATCGACAGGTTGAAGGCGTCGCGGGCCTTCTTGGCGTTGGCGTCGTCCAGGGAACGGATCGCCGTGTCGGCTGCCGCCTCACCTTCGTTGGGTTCCACGCCGAAGGGCGGGTGGGTCAGGTTCAGCACCAGGATCGTGGAGCTGGAGCCCTCCGAGGGCTGCACGCTCAGCTCCGAGGCGTTCTTGGCCTGCACCAGGTTCGAGGTGTCTGCGGTCTGCATGATCTGGACACTGTCGGACTGCACCGCCTGCAGGCGGGTCACCGAGTCGTTCAAGGGCTGGAAGATCAGCTTGTCCAGGTAGGGCAGCTCGGCGTCGTCGTTGTCGGGGTCGGTGCCGTAGTAGTTCTCGTTGGCCACCAGCGTGTAGGTGTCACCGGACACCGACTGGTACTGGAAGGGTCCCGCGCCCACGAGGTCGTCGATGGTCGGATTCATCACGTCGGCGGCGGCTTCACGCGCTCCGGACTCGGTGATCCAACCCAGGCCCGAACCGGTGATCTGGGTGGGGAAGGCGACCACGGGCTGTTCGAGGGTGTACTTCACGGTCAGTTCGTCGACCGCGGTCACCTCGGTGATGTTGTCCGCGTTGGTCGAGCAGGCGCAGTCGTCGCTCTCCTTGACCCACATGGTGTGGTCCACGATCTGCTGCGCGGTCACGGGTTCGCCGTTGGAGAAGGTGATGCCCTCACGCAGGGTCAGGGTCCAGTGCTGCAGGTCGTCGTTCTCGGACACGAGCTTGTCGGCGAGCTGGTTGTAGTGGTGGTCGGAGTTGTCCAGCACCGGCACTCCCGCCCACTCCTCGTCGTCGGGGTCGCCATAGGTGAGCAGCGGATCGAACACCGCGTAGGCCATCTGCACGTCGGCGGGCTGGATGACGTTGCCGTTGGGCGACACGTCGAGCACGTCACTCTCCAGGCCGAAGGTCATGGTGCCGCCCCGGGTCGGGGTGCCCTCGTGGACCGGCTGGTTCACGATCTCCTGGGGGAACAGCCCCGCGTCAGCGGGGGTACCGGTGCCCTCGGTGGTGTTTCCTGGGCCTTCGCCCTGGTTCGAGCCCTCGTTGCTGCAGGCACCGATGACCAGCGCCAATACCAGGAGGGGGGCGAACCACTTCAGTCGTTTGGTCGACACGTTTCGATCTCCATTCGAAATTCCCGTTCCGGGGGGTCAGCGTAGCTCAGTGATGGGGGTCACACCGCGCAGGTGGTCGCCGGGGGGTCACGCGGCCTTGAAGTAGAGGCCCCCGGGGTCGATGATCCCCAGCGAACCCAGCGCCGGGGCCGACAGGCCGCTCACCTCGGTCCGGAACACGTTGCCCCAGTAGTCGAACAGCAGCGGGATGACCGCGCTGTCCGCGGCGAACTGTTCCTGGATCTGGTCGTAGAGCCGTTTGCGTTCGTCCACGTCCGAGGTGCTCCGGGCGGCGTCGAGCCACTCGTCGACCTGGGGCCGTGAGTACTTGACCAGGTTGCCCGGCCCGCCGGTGACCACGGCGCCGTAGATCCCGTCGGGGTCGGCGAGCTGGGGCGAACGGAAGCAGGCACGGTCCCATTCGATACCGGTGCCACCGCTGAGCATGGTGTTCACCAGCACCGCCTGTTCGACCTGCTGGAGCTTGCCGTCGATGCCCACCGCCCGGCCCTGTTCGCCGATGATCTCGCTGACGCCCTGGGACTCGGGTGTGTTGATGCAGATGCTGTGCACGTACATCTCCACGCCGGCGGCCTCGACCTGGTCGACGAGCTCGGCGGCCTTCGCGGCATCGTGGCGGGGCACCTGGCCCTCGGGGTGGAACCACGGGCTCGAGGGCGGGAAGAACCCGTAGGCGGGAACGCGGGTGCCCTTGTAGTACTTCTGGTTGATCTCGTTACGGTTGATCGACAGGTTCACCGCACGCCGGGCGGCCAACGCGGTTTCGTCGTCGAGGGAGCGGATCGCGGTCTGCTGGGCGGACTCACCGGGTTCGGGCTCGACGCCGAAGGGTGGGTGGGTGAGGTTCAGCACGGTGATCGTGGCACTCGAGCCCTCGGCGGGCTGCACCTGCAGATCGGGGTCCTCCTTGGCCTGGACCAGGTTGGAGGTGTCGGCGGTCTGGATGATCTGGACACTGTCGGACTGCACCGCCTGCAGGCGGGTGGTCGAATCTGCCAGCGGCCGGAACACGATCTTGTCGAGGTAGGGGAGCGGGGCGTCGTCGTTGGCCACGTCGATGCCGAAGTAGTGCTCGTTGGCGACGACCGTGTAGGTGTCGCCGCTGTGGGACTCGAACGCGAAGGGACCCGCACCCACCAGGTGCTCGATCGTCGGGTTGGAGGGATCGGGTGCCGCATCACGCGCCCCGGATTCGGTGATCCACGCCAACCCGCCGCTGGTCAGTTTGGTGGGCCAGTCGACCATCGGGGTGTTCAGCACGTAGTCCACGGTGCGCTCGTCCACCGCGGTGACCGACTCGATCGCCTCGGCGTTCTGGGCGCACGAACAGTTCAGCGACGCCTTGGCCCACTCGGTGGCCTCGACCACCTGGGCGGCGGTGACCGGTTCGCCGTTGGCGAAGACCGCGTCGTCACGCAGGGTGAGGGTCCAGTGGATCAGGTCGTCGTCGGGGGAGACGATCGACTCGGCGAGCTGGTTGTGGGTCAGGTCGGTGTTGTCGGTCACGGCCATTCCGGCGAACTCGCCGTGGCTGCCCCAGGTGACCAGCGGCGCGTACACCGCGCTGGCGAGCTGCACGTCGGCGGGCTGGATCGGTCGCTGGTTGGGTGACACGTCCAGCACGTCGCTCTCCAGGCCCCAGGTGAGGGTGCCCCCGCGTTCGGGGGTTCCCTCGTGGACCGGCGCGTTGACGAGCTCGGCGGGAAAGATGCCGGCCGTCGCGCCATCGGTGTCGGATCCGCCCGGCGTGGTGGTCGAGGTGCCGGTGGAGCTCTCGTTGGAGCAGGCGCCGACCAGCAGTGCCAATGCGACCACGAGCGCGCTCCAGCGCAGCCCCCGTCCGCGAGCCCGCCCCGATGACGGTGATGCCATTCGATTGTCCCCTTGTGCTTCGGTGGTGATCAGTTGTCCAGGTAGTACAGGTTTCCCGGGCGGATGACGCCCAGTGACGTCGCCGAAGGGGTGGACAGCCCGCTCAGGCTCGAGCGGAACACGTTGCCGTAGTAGTCGAACAGCAGCGGGATGTAGACCACGTCCTCGGCGAGTTGCCGTTGCAGATCACCGTACAGCTTTTTGCGGGTCTCCTCGTCGGCGGTCTGTCGGCCCTCGTCCAGGGCGTTGTCGACCACCTCACGGGAGTACTTCACGAAGTTCGTCGGCCCGTCGGTGTGGAGCGAGTTGTACAGGCCGTTGGGGTCGGCGATCTGGGGTGCCCGGAAGCAGGCCACCTGCCAGTCGATGTCGCCCGCCCCGGCGAGCAGGTTCTGCACGAGCACGGCCTGTTCGACCTGTCGGAGCTTGGCGGTGAAGCCCGCCTCGTTCACCTGTTGTTCGATGAGCTGGAACGTCGAGGTCGACAGCGGGCTGGAGATGCACAGGGCGAGGACGTCGGTGGACACCCCGGCGGCCTTCACCTGGTCCACCAGTTGGGTGGCCCGGGCCAGATCGAAGCGGGGGAGCTGGCCGTCCTCCACGAAGTAGGGGCTGGTGTCGGGCAGAAAGCCGTACGCGGGGTTGCGGGTGCCGCGGAAGTTCTTCTGGTTGATCTCGTTGCGGTTGATCGACAGGTTGAAGGCCTGACGCGCCTTGAGGGCGGTGGCGTCGTCCAGCGCACGCCGAGCAGCGTCCTGTTCGGATTCGCCCTCGTTCGGGGTGACTCCGAAGGGCGGCCTGGTGAGGTTCAGCCCGATGATCGTCGAGCTCGACCCCTGAGCGGGTTGGACGCCCAGGTTCGGATCCGACTTGGCCTGGACCATGTTCGCGGTGTCGGCGGTCTGCATGATCTGGACGCTGTCGGACTGGACCGCCTGCAACCGGGTGGTGGTGTCGGCGAGCGGCTTGAAGATCACCTTGTCCAGGTAGGGCAGCGCCGCGTCGTCGTTGGCGGCGTCCACGCCGTAGTAGTGCTCGTTGCGGACCACGGTGTAGGAGTCTCCGGATCGCACCTGGTAGCGGAACGGACCGGTACCCACCAGGTGGTCGATGCCCGGTGCGTCCGGGTCCGGCGCGCTCTGCCGTGCACCGGACTCGGTGATCCAGCCCAGCCCGCTGCGGTCCAGTTTGCCGGGCCAGTCCACGACGGGCTCGGACAGTTCATAGACCACCGTGTGGTCGTCGGTCGCCCGCAGCTCGGAGATCAGGTCGATGCTCGCCTTGCAGTCACAGGTGCCGGACGCCTTGACCCATTCGGTGTGGTCGATCACCTGGGCCGCGGTGAGCGGCTCACCGTTGGAGAACTGCACGTCGTCGCGCAGGGTCAGCGTCCAGGTCCGCAGATCGTCGGACGCGGTGAGCTTCTCGGCGAGCTGGTTGGCCCGGTGGTCCGAGTTGTCGGTGATCGGCAGCCCGGTCTCGTCGAAGGTGATCAGCGCGTCGAACACCGCGGTCGCCAACTGCACGTCAGGAGGCTGGACCACTTCCTGATTGGGCGACACGTTGAGCACGTCGCCCTCCAGACCCCAGGTGACCGTGCCGCCCCGCACGGGCGTGCCCTCGTGGATCGCCCGGTTCACCGCCTCGGGTGGAAACAGGTTGCCCGGGTCGGCGATCTGGTCGCTGTCCACGGTGCCCTCGGTGGTGCCGTCGCCGTCGTTGCCGCACGCCGCTGCGCCCAGGAGCAGGATCGTGCCGAGCAGGACTGCACTGATGGTCTTGGTTTTCCCCATGGGCGGCGAGGGTACCGCAGCTCGGGAGATTGTGCGAGGACCAGGCCCACATTTCTGGAAAGCGCCCATAAGATACGTTCTGTAAAGTAAGTCGAAGGAGGCGCTGGGCAAACGCCCAGCGCCTCCTTCGATTCACACAGAACGTGGGGTGGGACCTGGGCTGGGCTCGGGTGGGACCTGGGCTGGGCAGGGCTACTGGTGACGCTCGAGGGTTCGGCGGGCTTCCAGGAGGCGGTCGGCGACCTCGGCCGACAGCTCGGTGCCGGCGCGTTGGTGGGCGGCCCGGAGGCGTTCGAGGGTCGCGACCTCCTCGACGGTGAGCTGCTGGGAGTCGAACATCCCGGCCAACAGCACGAAGGCGTCCTCGACCACGTGGCCTCCCGCGTCCACCCAGGCGTCGGCCTGGTCCATCGCCGCCAGCAGCGCGGCCTCGGCGGACTCCAGGTGACCGGCCCGGAACAACTCGACGGCGGCCTCACAGCGAGCCTCCACCTCGGCCCGGTCCGGATTCGGGTCCACCGGCCCGGCGACCTCCTGACGCCGGACCCGGGCCCAGGCGTCATCCATCGCGTCGGCCAGGGACCGTCCGAACAGCGGCGGCTCCCGGGGCAGTGACACGTCCTCGGTGCCGACGTCGGCCGCGGCGGCCGCCCCGAAGTCGTCGTCGAGCAGATCGGCCTCGGTATGGCGACCGGTTGCCCGCAACGCCTTGGCGCGCACCAGCCGCGCGGCCCGGTCCACCGGTCCGGTCAGGGGGTGTTCCTCGACGAGCCGGTTGATCTGGGCGAGCGCGGCCTCGGGCTCCCCTTCGATGATGCGAGCCTCGGCGTCCTGCAGACGCAACAACGCGGTCAACTCGTCGGTCACCGGACGGTTCTCGGCCAGCGCGTGCACCCCCGCCGGGTCCCCCGCGACCAGACGCAGACCGCAGCGGGCCACGGCCACCGGCGCGCTCGGCGTGAGCGCGGCCAACACCTGGTCCGCGCGCATCGGGTCGTCCCCGGCGCGCAGCAGCTCCGACGCCAACAGGGCGAGCGCGTCCCGCCCCAGTGGCACCGCCAGGCCCACGCCGGGGTCGAGCCGGACCAGCACGTGCAGACCCGGCAGGTACCTGCGCAGAAAGCGCAGATCCGCCGGGTCGTTGGGCGCCTGGGAGATCCACGACAGGAATCGCAGCGAACGGTCCGGGTAGTCCTCGGCCAGACGCAACGCGGCGATGACCGCGGCGGCCACCCGGTGCTCCCCCGGCTCCGACGCGCGTTCCAGGATGGCCCGGCCGTCGTCCTGACGAGCCGACTCCAACAGTGCCCGTTCGATCCGCGACGCCAGGGGCACCGCCTTGACCTGGCCCAACATCCATTCGGGCGAACGCTGCTCGCCCCGGACCACGATCATGGCCCGCCACCGGGACCGCACCGGCCAGAACTCCTCGGTCCCCGACGGCGCGACGACGAGCGAACGCATCGCCGCCTCGGCACCACGATTCGTTGTCGCCATCGGACTCCCTTCCGGAACGGGACCAGTCTGCCACCTTGGCAGGTGGTCCTACCGCCCGCACCTCGTGGCTGCGGACGCCGAGTAGGGTGGCGACGATGTCCGGGGCCAGCGAAACCCTGATCGCCGAGCGGGAGCGCCTTCTGCACGAGCACCTGGAGGCCGAACGCAGCGGCGACCCCGAACGGATCCTCGCGACCTTCAGCCATCCGCGCTACGAGCTGGTGGGCCGGGGTCGGGTCTACGACGGTACCGACGAGGTCCGGGCCTACCTGACCGACCGGGCCCACGCCTTTCCCGAGCTCGACGCCGAGGCGATCCACCTGTGGCACGCGCCCGAGGTGGTCGCCGCCGAGCTGTGGCTGAGCGGCGTCTACCGGGGCCAGGTGCCCGACCTCGCCGCCCGCGGCCGGCACTTCCGGGTGCGCACCGCGTGTTTCTTCGCGTTCGACGGCGACGGCCTCATCGGAGTGCGTGCGTACTTCGATTCGGGCGCCCTGGCCCGTCAACTAGCCTGAGGCGTGCTGTCGACGCCGTGTGGGAGAGCACCGTTCACCGGTGCGCCGAAGGAGCAAGACCTCACCGAATCTCTCAGGCACACGAACCGCACGGCCGAGGCGATTCTGGAAAGCGGCTGGTCCCCTCACCGGGTCACCGGCCCACCGACGGTGCAAGCCCGCTCCCGTCCAGGGGCGGTGTGAAGCTCTCAGGTTCCGTGACAGACGTGAGGATCGACATCGTTCTCCGCGACGTTCGTTCCCTTCGACACTCTGTCCCCGCCCATCATGAAAGACGCCGGTGATCCACCATGACCCTTCCCGATCAGTCCACCGAACTCGACGGTGAGGTGCCCTTCTCGGTCCGTCACATCGGCCCCTCCCCCGACGAGCAGGCCAAGATGCTCGCCACGCTGGGCTTCGAGGACCTGGACGCGCTGATCGACGCGGTGGTGCCCACGGGCATCCGGACCGACGGACCCCTGGACCTGCCCGCCGCGGTGTCCGAACGCGACGCCACCGAGCGCCTGCGGGCCCTGGCGGCGAAGAACACCCCGATGCGGTCGATGATCGGGCTGGGCTACCACGACACCGTCACTCCCCCGGTGATCCGGCGCAACATCCTGGAGAATCCGGCCTGGTACACCGCCTACACGCCGTACCAGCCCGAGATCTCCCAGGGGCGCCTCGAGGCCCTGTTGAACTTTCAGACGATGGTCGCGGACCTGTGCGCGTTGGATCTGGCCAACGCGTCGCTGCTGGACGAGGCCACCGCGGTCGCCGAGGCGATGACCCTGGCCCGCCGGGTTTCCAAGGTCACCGAGGGCGCTCCGTTCCTCGTCGACGCCGACACCCACCCCCAGACCCTGGCGGTGATCGCCACCCGGGCCGAACCACTGGGTCTGAACGTCGAGACCTTCGATGTCGCCGAGGGCATCGGCGACGCCGTTCCCTTCGGGATCATGGTGTCTCAGCCTGGCTCGAGTGGTCGTCTGCTCCCCACCGACCATCTGGCGGCATTGGCAGCGACGGTGCACGACCGTGGCGGTCTGGTGACCGCCACCACCGACCTGCTGGCCTGCACCCTGACCGGTCCTCCCGGTGAATGGGGCGCGGACGTGGCGGTGGGCAGCTCCCAGCGTTTCGGCGTGCCCTTGGGCAACGGCGGACCTCACGCGGCCTTCATGGCCGTGCGCGACGGGCTGGAGCGGTCGCTGCCGGGCCGGCTGGTGGGCACCTCGATCGACGCCGACGGCGCACCCGCCCACCGCCTCGCGCTGCAGACCCGCGAACAGCACATCCGCCGCGAACGTGCCACCTCCAACATCTGCACCGCCCAGGTGCTCCTGGCGGTCATCGCCGGCGCGTATGCGGTCTACCACGGCCCCGAGGGGCTCACCCGGATCGCCCGTCGGGTCCACCGTATGGCCGGGACCCTGGCCGCGACGCTCGAGGCCGCGGGGATCGAAGGTGAAGCGGAGGCCTTCTTCGACACGATCATCGCCCGGGTGCCCGGCCGTGCCGACGCGGTGGTCGCCGAGGCCGAGCGACGCGGCGTCAACCTGCGCCGCGTCGACGCCGACCGGGTGGGTGTCGCCTGCGACGAGACCACCTCCGACGAAGATCTGGTCACCGTGTTGGCGGCCTTCGGGGTGGAGGCCGATCTGGACGGCCTGGCGCGCCCGGTGGCAGCTCGTCTCGGTGGCGCCGCGGGGCGCACCAGCGCGTTCTGCACCGCCGAGGTGTTCGCCTCCCACCGTTCGGAGACCTCGATGATGCGCTACCTGCGGCGTCTCGGCGACGCCGACCTGGCCCTGGACCGCACGATGATCCCGCTGGGATCCTGCACCATGAAGCTGAACGCAGCGGCCGAGATGGAACCGATCTCCTGGCCGGCCTTCGCCGACATCCACCCCTACGCTCCGGCGCACCAGCGTGTCGGCTACGCGCAGATGATCGCCGACCTCGAACAGGCGCTGTGCGAGATCACCGGCTACGCCGCGGTGTCCCTGCAACCCAACGCCGGGTCCCAGGGTGAGCTGGCCGGGCTGCTGGCGGTCCGGGCCTGGCACCGCTCCCGCGGTGAGATCGGCCGCGACGTGTGCCTGATCCCCTCCTCTGCCCACGGCACCAACGCGGCCTCCGCGGTGATGGCCGGGATGCGGGTGGTGGTCGTGGCCTGCGACGACCAGGGCAACGTCGACGTGGAGGACCTGCGCGCCAAGATCGCCAAGCACGGCGGCGAACTCGCCGCGCTCATGATCACCTACCCCTCCACCCACGGGGTGTTCGAGGAGGCCGTGGTCGAGATCTGCGACCTGGTCCACGACGCCGGCGGCCAGGTGTACCTGGACGGCGCGTACCTCAACGCGATGGTCGGCCTGGCCCGCCCCGGCGCCTTCGGTGCCGACGTGTCA
>CAYVAS010000036.1:0-2929 GCA_964449375.1 uncultured Iamiaceae bacterium
GCGCCTTCTTCGCGGGCGCCTTCTTCGCGGGCGCCTTCTTCGCGGGCGCCTTCTTGGCAGCAGTCTTCTTCGCCGCCGCCTTCTTCGTCGAGGACTTCTTTGGTGCTGCCATGGAGTCTTCCTCCTGGACGTTGGGATCGGGACTCGTCGCTTCGATGGGTTCGGACGAATGTACAGGACCGGCGCCGGGCAGGAGTGCCACGTCGATCCCGCGGTTCGGAGCGTCGAACGCGTGGACCTCGAATTGGTAGGACTCGCCGACGCTCACCACGTCGCGGGCCCGGCGCGGTGCGGGATCGCCCATCAACTTCAACGGTGCGTAGGCCTCGACCTGACCCACCTTGACGTACGCGCCATGAGACGAGAACCGGTCGACCGTGGCGGTCACCGTCGAGCCCACCGGATGCACCTCGACGAACTCGAGATAGGGCATCGGATCGTTCGCCGGCGGCCGCTTCGAGCTCCGCGCCCCCGTCGACTTCTGTTCCGACTTCTTCCGGGCCTTCGGGTCGGCCTTCTCGGAGCGGTCCGCCTTCTTCCCGTCGGACTGCTTCGGCTCCGACGCCTTCGACTTCCCAGCCTTCTTCCCCGACTGGTCGGTACCGCCGGACCGCGCGGCGGTAGAAGGAGTGTCGCCGACCTTCGGCTTGGTCCCGGGCACGGTCACCTTGGGAACCTCGAGCTTGGGCGCCGGCCCGTTCGAAGACCTGCGCGAAGCCGACGAACGACGCTTGGCATCCTTGGTCGCCTTGCGACTGGTCGGGCCACGCACCGGGGTGCGCGTGACGAAGACCCAACCCACCGCGGGCACCGGCTTGCCGCCGATCAGGCGCCCCTCGTCGAACAACCACGGGTACTCACCGTGGAACTCCTGGAACGAATCGTTGGAGAACACCACCGAGGAGGCCTGGTCCGCGATCTTGAGCACGAACGCGTCCCCCCGGCCCACCGCCCCGGCAGGCGGTGACACGATCTCGCCGGCGAGAATCGCCTCCTCGTAGGCCGGACGCTCGGACTCGGGGATGCGGTGGCCGAAGGTGGCGTCGACCACGACCGTGAAGCTCTCCGGGTGGTACTCCTCCAGGAAGGCGCTGACCGCCTCGTCCAGCCTGGCGAGGCTGGGACGAGAATGTCCCTCGGTGGCGATGTTGGAACCGTCGACGACGACGTGCTTTGGGGCCATGTCAGGCACCAGTCAACCAAACGCGCCGGGACGGAACGGGGATGGTCCCCGGCGTCTCACGCGAAGGAACGTTCGATGATCTGCTGTTGTTCCTGCACGTGGATCGCGTGACTGCCCGTGGCGGGGCTGCCCGATTCGGGGCGCGACACGTGGTCCATCCGGCGGTCTCCGGCCACCGCTTCGAGGCGCCGACTGGCGAACACCCAGGCGCCCATGTTCTCGGGTTCCTCCTGCACCCAGCGCACATGGGTCGCCGCCGGATAGCTGTCCACGATCGCGGTGAGCTGCTCGCCCGGCCAGGGGTAGAGCTGGTCCACGCGCACCACCGCGACCTCTGCTCCCCGTTCGTCGCGGGCGGCCATGAGTTCGTGGCCGATCTTGCCGCTGCACACCAGCACCCGCTCCACCTTCGAGCGGTCGGTGTCCTCGTAGCGGGGATCGTCCAGCACCTCCACGAAGGAACCGGTCGTCAACTCCTCGACCGACGACTGGGTCGCCTTGGCCCGCAGCAACGACTTGGGACTGAAGATCACCAGCGGCTTGCGCACCGCGCGGTGCATCTGGCGACGAAGGAGGTGGAAGTACTGGGCCGACGTGGTGGCGTTGGCCACCTGGATGTTGTCCTCGGCGCACAGGGTGAGGAACCGTTCGATGCGTCCAGAGGAGTGGTCCGGTCCCTGGCCCTCGTACCCGTGGGGCAGCAACAGGACGAGCCGGGACTGCTGATCCCACTTGTCGTCCGCGGCGACCAGGTACTCGTCGACGATCGTGGTCGCGCCATTGATGAAGTCTCCGAACTGCGCCTCCCAGATCACCAGCGCGTCGGGATTCGCGATCGAATAGCCGTACTCGAAGCCCAGCGCCGCGTACTCCGAGAGCAACGAGTCGTACACCCAGTACTTGGCCTGATCCTCACCCAGGTGGGCCAACGGCGCCCATTCGGCCCCGGTCTCATAGTCGATCAGCACCGAATGGCGCTGGGAGAACGTGCCCCGACGGGTGTCCTGACCGGTGAGACGCAACGGCGTGCCCTCCAGCAGCAGGGAACCGAACGCCAGCGCCTCGGCGAGTGCCCAGTCCACATGGCCGCCCCGGTACATCTCGTCGCGACGGGCGAGCTGGCGCTCCAACTTGGGATGCACCGTGAAGTCCTCGGGAGGAGCCGACATCACCGCATAGATCCGGTCCAGCACCGCACGGTCCACCCCGGTGGGAACCGGGGGCAGGACCCCGGCGGGTGCCGGCGGCTTCTTGGCGATCACCTCGGTCGGTGGCGCCGAGCTGCGCGTCTCGTCCAGCGCGTTCTGCAGCTTCGCGCCGAAGTCGTCGAGAGCCTGCTCGGCCTCGTCCAGGGAGATGTCGCCCCGCTTGATCAGGGCCTCGGTGTAGATCTTGCGGACCGACCGGCGCGCGTCGATGCGCTTGTACATCAGCGGCTGGGTGTAGCTGGGATCGTCACCCTCGTTGTGGCCGTGGCGCCGGTAGCAGACCATGTCGATGACCACGTCGGTGTGGAACGCCTGGCGGTACTCGTAGGCCAGCCGCGCCACGTGCACGCACGCCTCGGGATCGTCACCGTTCACGTGGAAGATCGGTGCCTGGACCATCTTGGCCACGTCGGTGCTGTACTCGGAGGATCGCGCCACCTCCGGCGGGGTGGTGAAGCCCAACTGGTTGTTGATGATGAGGTGGATCGTGCCACCGACCCGGTAGCCCGAGATCGTCGACAGGTTCAGCGTCTCGGCG